>NZ_CP014480.1:2022708-2359826 GCF_001580365.1 Kocuria turfanensis
CAGGCCTGCGCCGACCAACAAGCTGGATCTTCTTTCATGGCCGAGCTCAATTCGATCGGTGACACGGTCCCCGGTCCGGCCTACACGGTCATCGCCACGAAGTATGACGAAGTGGTCACCCCGTACCAGAGCCAGTTCCTGTCCGGACCGACCAAGAAGGTCACCAACATCACCATCCAGGACAAGTGCCCTCTGGACCTCATTGAGCACGACCAGGCTCCCAACGACCCGGTCGTCCACCGACTGGTTGTTCACGCACTGGCCCAGCCCGCCGGAAAGCCGGCCGACCCCGTCTACCAGCCCAGCTGCCTTCTCTAGGGCTTTTGAGTCACCGCGGCTACGAACCACCGGTGAGGCGTGATCCACCAAACGGAACCTCGCCACTCAGACTCAGGAAGAAGTCTCGTACACATGTCCATCAGGTGTGCCTCGCCTCGGCGGACACCCTCCAGTGTGCATAGCCGGTCCTAGCAGTCCCGCTTTGTTAGATATTGGAACTGGAACTGGACAATACTAAAGGAGTATTCGTGCAAAAGTTCACTGGCGCCTCTCTGGCGCTGTCATTATCACTTGTAGTGGGAGTGGTGGGGGCGGGGATGCTTCCGGCCCATGCGGAAGCCGATGAATTCCCGAGAAAGGGGGGGCAAAAAACCTCTAGGCCAGCGGTTCAGCGAGTGACGCCGATACCGGAAACAACGCTTCTTCCCGCCACGGAGGACTCCCACCCCTTCGGGGCAGCAGACCACCAGCTCATTCCCGAGGACCTGTCCAGGCAGGGGTATGTGGAAGAGGAATACCTCGCCAGCGGCAACGCCAACGTCTACAGCTGGCCGGCTCCGGGGCCTGCCATCGTACGCACAGCAGATGCGCCTTACACGACACGGGTTCTCGTGCGGAAGCCCGCCAAAGACCAGCACTTCAGCGGCAATGTCGTGGTGGAGATGCTCAATCCATCGAACCTGTTTGATCTCAACATCGGATGGGCCATGGCACGCGAGCAGATCGTGAGCAACGGGGACGCGTGGGTGGGGATCACTGCAAAGCCGATCTCGGTCGAGGCCCTCAAGAACTTTGATGCCGAACGATACGGCTCCCTGTCTTTCGCGAACCCACTCCCACTGGATGATCCTCAAAATTGTACGGCGGTCGCCGCAGACAGTTCTCGGACCACCGAGAACGGGTTGGTATGGGATATCTACAGCCAGGTCGGAGCCTGGCTGAAGAGTGATGCGCCCTCGAATCCGCTGGCATATGGCGGAGAATCAACCCTAGTGGAGAGGGCTTACGGCTTCGGCTACTCCCAGACCGGCGGCTACCTGGCCAACTACATCAACGGCGTTCAACCCCACGTCGTCGAGTCCGACGGAGCACCGATCTACGACGGCTACATCGTTGGTGTTGCAGGCGGCGCCTTTGCCGGGGCCTATCCGATGAACCAGTGCGAGAGCGCACCGGGCCCCGAGGATCCGCGCCGCCAGTTCAAGGACGTCGGTGTGCCGATCATGCGGCTCATGTCTCAGTCGGACTATCTGCGCGGCATCGGCTCGCGCAGGCCCGACAGCGACGCAACTGGGGACCAGTACCGTCACTACGAAATGGCCGGCGCAGGTCATGCCACCCCGGACGAGCTGTACTTCTCGGCCGCTTCCGAGGACATCGTGGCAGCCGGGCGAACAGTTCCTCCGATGAGTTGCAACGAGGGGCCCCGCAGTCGTTTTCCGAGTTCCATCTTCTTCAATGCTGCTTTGAAGAATCTCGACCTTTGGGTTCAGGATGGCGTTGCACCGCCACGCGCAGAACCGATCTTGGTCGAGAATGGTGCCGCCGTGCTCGACGAATTTGGCAACGTGCAGGGGGGACTTCGCTCTCCTTACCTCGATGTACCGACCAGCACTTGGTACGGAACCGCCACGGGTGCCTCCTTTTGCTTCATAGCCGGATATGAACGCCCGTTCGACGATGAAACCGTCAGCGCCCTCTATCCCACCCACGGATCCTACGTGAAAGCGGTGAAAGACAACGTGCGTGAGCTAAAGGAGCAGCGATTCCTGACACCGGAGGACGCGCGGAAGCTCCATAAGGAAGCCACCCAGGCGGACATTCCTCGATGAGCTACGCCTCGTCCGCGGCCGAGTAGACTCATTGGTGAGCCCGGCCTCCGTAGCCGGGTTCACCAGTGCAGAGGGTATGAGGTTCCGCAGATAGGTCATGGTTGTCGGGCCGGTCGTGTGCCCCAGCGGTGATGGGTCCACCCCTCGCGGAGCAGCCTGCCGGTGATGATGATGGCGTTGGCCAGTCCGATGAAGGCCTCGATCACCCGGATGCGTTTCTCGGTGCAGACGGCCAGCTTCTTGAACCCTCGGTTGTGCCAGGAGTTGGTGCGTTCCACCACCCAGCGGGCGGTGTTCTGGATCGGTGCGGGGATGCCCTTGGTAGCGATCTCACCATTGCAGCCCAGCTCCTCGAGCAACGCACGGGTGGCCTTGGAGTCGTAGCCGGCGTCGAGGTGCACCGTTATCCGTTCGGGCAGCTCAAAGCCGAACCGGGACAGCGTTTCCATCGTGGGGCGCAGCAGAGGAGAGTCGTGGCGGTTGGCCGCAGCGACTACCACACCCAGGGGCAGGCCGGTGCCGTCGACGAGCACGGAGCGTTTGGTGCCCTGCTTCCCGCGGTCGACCGGGGATCTGCCGGCGGCCTCGCCGCCGCAGGGAGCTTGGGTGATGCACCCGTCCACGGCGAGGTCCTCCAACTGCAACCCGATCATCTTGTCGTAGGCCTCGAGGCAGATCTGCTCCAGGGCGGTGAGAATCCCTGCTTCGCTCCACTCCTCGCGGCGGTTGCGGATGGTGGTGGCCGAACAGGTGGTGTCAGCGATCTTCTCATAGGCCGCCCCGAGCACCAGGACCTGCACCAGCTTGTCGAAGACGACGGGGACTGCCCCGACTTCTGTTGACAAGGTGACCTGCCCCACGGTTCGCTTACCCCGTGCGGTCTGAAGATCAGGCAGGAATGGATGGTGATTCGTAGCGTAGTTCGTGGGTGACCGGGGACTCGTAGTTCAGCTGTGAGTGACGCCGTTGCCGGTTGTAGAAGATCTCGATGTACTCGAAGATCGCGTTGGCCAGATCGATCCGGGTGCGCCACTTCTTCCGGTTGAGCAGCTCGATCTGCATGGAGGACCAAAAGGATTCCATCATCGCGTTGTCGTAGCCATCCCCGATCGTCCCGAATGAGGGCATCAGGCCCGCCTCCCGGATGCGGCGGGTGAAGGCCCAGGAGGTGAACTGCACGCCGTGATCGGCGTGCACGATCCCGCCCGGCGCCGGTCGACGGTTCTTGATCGCCATGTCCAGGGCGTTGACCACCAAGGAGGAGTCCTGACAGTTGTCGATCGACCAGCCCACGATCCGGCGGGAGAAGGCGTCCAGCACCGCGCAGCAGTAGATTTTGCCTTCTCTGGTGGGGTGCTCGGTGATGTCCGTGACCCATAGTTCATTGGGCGCCAGCCGGTGGAACTTCCGGTGCACCAGGTCATCGGCGGTGGCCACGCCCTTGAGTTTCTTCACCTTGGCCGGGCCCGGTAGCCCGGCGATCCCCGCGAGACTCATCAGCACGGCCACCAGGTTCTCACTGACCACCACGTCCATGCCGCGGGTGAGCTCTGCGTGGACCCGCCGGGAGCCGTAGGTGCCGCGGGAGGCGGTATGCACTTCCCGGATCAGCCCCGTGAGCCACTGCCGGCGCATTGCCGTGGGCGACAGCGGCCGATTCTTGTACTGGTAGTAGCCGGGACTGCTCACCCCGAGCAGCCGGCAGCAGACCTTGACGGGGTGCCCGGCGTCGACGAGCTCATCGATCACCGGATGAATCCTTTTGGGGCGGGACGGTCCTCCCCGAGCAGCTTCGTGGCGCGCTTAAGGATCTCGACCTCGGCCTCGAGGGCCCGGATGCGTTTCTTCGCCTTGGCCAGCTCCGCCGACTCATGGGTGGTGAGCCCGGGCCGTTCGCCGCGGTCAATCTGGTCCTGGCGAACCCAGTTGTGCAGCGCACCGGTGCTGATGCCCAGCTCGGCGGCGGTGGCGGTGATGGTCTTGCCGGCCCGTACGAGGGCGACGGCACGAAGACGGAACTCTGCAGGAAAGGGGCGTGGCATGGTCGGGGCCTCTCAATGAGATGCGCCGATCTTCACACCTACAGGGGTAAGCAGGCCATAGGGCAGGGCAAGGAGTCAAGGAAACCCGGGGCAGTCCCATCGCCCGAGAGGTTTACCGTCTGCTCACCAGGCCAACAGTCCCGCTGGTACGCACGGTGACCGCACCACCACCCGCAGCTGCTTGACTTCTATAGGAGCATCCCTGCCGGCCTGCTCGGCGAAGCCCTGTCCGAAACCTCCCCGGACCTGATGCGCAGCTTGTTGCAGACGGTGATCAACGCACTGCTCTCCGCCGACGCGGACGCGGTGGTCGGCGCCGAATGGGGCAGACCCGCTCCCGAGCGGGTGACCCAGCGCAACGGCTACCGCCACCGCGACCTCGACACCCGGATCGGCACCATCGACGTCGCCGTGCCCAAGCTGCGGGCCGGCACCTACTTCCCCGACTGGCTGCTCGAGCGCCGCAAGCGGGCCGAGTCCGCCCTGATCACTGTGGTCGCCGACTGCTACCTCGCCGGGGTCTCGACCCGCCGGATGGACAAGCTGGTGAAGACCCTCGGCATCAACTCCCTGTCGAAGTCCCAGGTCTCCCGGATGGCCACCGACCTCGACGAGCACGTCGAGTCCTTCCGCCACCGGCCCCTGGGCGAGGCCGGTCCTTTCACGTTCGTGGCCGCCGACGCGCTGAGCATGAAAGTCAGGGAGGGCGGGCGAGTGGTCAACGCCGTCGTGCTGCTGGCCACCGGGGTCAACAGTGACGGCCACCGCGAGGTCCTCGGGATGCGGGTGGCCACGGCCGAGACCGGGGCGGCTTGGAACGAGTTCTTCGCCGATCTGGTGGCCCGCGGGCTGGCCGGAGTGCGGCTGGTGACCTCGGACGCGCACCGAGGCCTGCGCGAGGCGATCGCGGCGAACCTACCCGGAGCGGGATGGCAGCGGTGCCGCACCCACTACGCCGCGAACTTGATGGCCGTGACACCAAAGTCGATGTGGCCGGCTGTGAAAGCGATGCTGCACTCGGTGTACGACCAGCCCGACGCCGCCGCGGTCGACGCCCAGTTCGATCGCTTGATTGACTACGTCGCCGAGAAGCTGCCCGCGGTCGCCGAGCACCTCGCGGACGCCCGGGAGGATCTGCTGGCCTTCACCGGCTTTCCGAAGGACGTGTGGATGCAGATCTGGTCCAACAACCCCGCCGAGCGGCTGAACAAGGAGATCCGGCGCCGAACCGACGCAGTGGGGATCTTCCCCAACCGAGGAGCCATCGTCCGTCTCGTCGGGGCCGTGCTGGCCGAGCAGACCGACGAGTGGGCCGAAGGCCGCCGCTATCTGGGGCTCGAGGTCCTCGCCCGCTGCCGGCTCACCGTCGTCGCCGACACCGGAAGCGAGGTCAGGCCCGACCCCCTGACTGCCCTCACAGCCTGACCCCTACGAAGGATCGCTACACCACTCCAGGGGGCTTGACCGTGCCGGTTTCTTGGAGATCCATTCTCTGGAGGATCGTGGCGGAAATTTCTTCCACGGACATGAAGGCTGAGTTGAGGTGGGGGATGTCGTTGAGGGCGTACATCTGCTGGGCGTTGCGCAGTTCCCAGGTGCATTGGGGCAGGGAGGCGTAGATGGTGCCCGGGCGTCTTTCCTGGCGGACCTGGCTCAGTCGCAGGGGTTGGGAGGTGAGTCCGAAGCACTTGGTCGCGTAGGCGGCGATGGGTGCCGGCAGGGACCGGTGGGCGAAGTCTTCGTCGACTAGGGGGAAGTTCGCGGTGCGGATGCCGTGCTGCAGGGCCAGGTACATGCTGGTGGGGGTCTTGCCGCAGCGTGAGGGGGCGATGAGGATCAGATCGGCCCGTTCCAGGGCGCGGATGGATTGCCCGTCGTCGTGTTCCATGGCGTACTCGACGGCTGTCATCCGCGACTGGTAGCGGATGGCGTCGCCGAGCCCGTGGGCCCTGCCGGGTTGAGGGTTCGCGGTGGTGTGCAGGGCGGCTTCGAGCTGGTGGATGTGGGAGCCGAAGAGGTCCACGAAGTACCCGGCGCCAGCCTCGAGGATGCCGCGCAGGTGCGGGTCCACGACGGTGGAGAACACCACGGTGGTGCGCCCGGTTTCCGCAGCGGTGGTGATCCGGGCCGCGACCTGGTGGGCGTGGTCGGCGGTGGTGAGGAAGGGCACGGTGTGGCGTTCGAAGCGCTGGGCCGGGAACTGGGTGATGAGGGTGTTGCCGAGGGTCTCGGCGGTGATGCCGGTGCTGTCGGAGACGAAGAACGCCACCGGGCAGGAGTCGGTCACGGGTGCCTCCGCTGTCTTCTCGTCGGGATGTCCGGTGGTCCGGGTGGGGGGTGGGGTTGGTGCCCTGGTCCTGGCGCCGGCGGCACCAGGACCAGGGTGCTCACACGGCCGGCTGTGCTGTGGTGGCGGCCAGGGCCAGCCAGGTGTCCACGACGGCGTCGGGGTTCAGGGACACGGAGTCGATGCCCTGGCTCAGCAGCCAGGCGGCCAGCTCGGGGTGGTCGCTGGGGCCTTGGCCGCAGATCCCGACGTACTTGCCGCGGTCCTTGCAGGCGGTGATGGCCATTTCCAGCAGCTTCTTCACCGCCGGGTCGCGTTCGTCGAAGGAGCCCGCGACCAGGGCGGAGTCGCGGTCCAGGCCCAGGGTGAGCTGGGTGAGGTCGTTGGAGCCGATGGAGAACCCGTCGAAGTGCTCCAGGAACTGCCCGGCCAGCAGGGCGTTGGCCGGCAGCTCGCACATCATCACGATCTCCAGGCCCTCCTCCCCGCGCCGCAGTCCGTTGGCGGCCAGCAGCTCGATCACACCCTGGGCTTCGTCGAGGGTGCGCACGAAGGGGACCATGAGCTTGATGTTTCTCAGTCCCATGGTCGAGCGGACGTATCGGATCGCCTCGCACTCGAGCTCGAAGGCCGCCCGGAAGGCCGGGGACAGGTAGCGGGAGGCGCCCCGGAACCCGAGCATCGGGTTCTCCTCGGCCGGTTCGAACTCGGGCCCGCCGAGCAGGTTGGCGTACTCGTTGGACTTGAAGTCCGAGAGCCGGATGATCACCGGTTCCGGGGCGAAGGCGGCGGCGATCGTGGCGATGCCTTCGGCCAGGCGCTGGACGTAGTACTCGCGCGGTCCGGGGTAGGCGGCGATCCGTTCCCGGATCTGGATGGCCACCCCGGGGTCCAGCTCGGGGGACCCGTTCTGCAGGGCGAGCAGGGCCAGGGGGTGGATGCCGATCTGGCGGTTGATGATGAACTCCAACCGGGCCAGGCCCACCCCATGGTGGGGCAGCTGGGCGAAGGAGAACGCCTGCTCGGGGGTGCCGACGTTCATCATCACTTTCAGCGGTGCTTCGGGCATCGCGCCCAGGGTGGTCTTCTCCACGGTGTAGTCCAGCAGACCCGCGTAGACCAGGCCCTCCTCGCCTTCCGCGCAGGAGACCGTCACCGGGTCCCCCTCGGCCAGCACCTCGCTGGCGTCCCCGGCGCCGACGACGGCGGGGATGCCCAGCTCCCGGGCGATGATCGCCGCGTGGCAGGTGCGCCCGCCGCGGTCGGTGACGATCGCGGCGGCCTTCTTCATGATCGGCTCCCAGTCCGGGTCGGTCATCGACGCCACGAGCACGTCGCCGGCCTGGAAGGAGGCCATCTGCTCGACCGAGGACAGCACCCGCACCCGCCCGGCCCCGATCCGTTGGCCGATGGCCCGCCCCTGGGCCACCACCGTGCCGGTCTCGTGGAGCCGGTAGCGGGCCACGGCCCCGGCCCCACGGCGGGAGACCACGGTCTCGGGACGGGCCTGGAGGATGTAGAGGTGCCCGTCGGTGCCGTCCAGGCCCCACTCGATGTCCATCGGGCGGCCGTAGTGGTCCTCGATCGCCACCGCGTAGCGGGCCAGCTGCTCCACCTGCGCATCGGTGAGGCTGAACCTCCCCCGCTGCGCCTGCGGCACGGGCACGAAACCCACGGTCTCCCCGAGCTCCTGGGAGTCGGTGTAGGTCATCTGCAGGGCCTTGTCCCCGAGCCCGCGCTTGAGCACCGCCGGGCGCCCGGCGGCCAGGGCCGGTTTGTGGACGTAGAACTCGTCCGGGTTCACCGCCCCCTGCACCACCGCCTCCCCGAGCCCGTAGGAGGAGGTAATGAACACCGCGTCGGTGAACCCGGACTCGGTGTCCATGGTGAACATCACCCCCGAGGCCCCGACGTCGGAGCGCACCATCTTCTGCACCCCGGCCGAGAGCGCGACCTCGGCGTGGGCGAACCCGTGGTGGACCCGGTAGGCGATGGCCCGGTCGTTGTACAAGGAGGCGAAGACGTCCTTGACCGCCGCCAGCACGTTGTCCACCCCGCGCACGTTCAGGAACGTCTCCTGCTGTCCGGCGAAGGAGGCGTCGGGCAGGTCTTCGGCGGTCGCGCTGGAGCGCACCGCCCAGGACACTCCTGCCGGGTGGGTCCCGGCCAGTTTTTCGTAGGCATCCCGGATTCCGGTCTCCAGTCCGTCCGGCAGCGGTGCGTTGCGGATCAGGGACCGGATGTGCGCACCGGCGGCGGCCAGAGCAGTCACGTCGGCGGTGTCCAGGCCCTCCAGGGTCTGGGCGATCCGCGTGTCCAGGCCGTCGGCGGCCAGGAACTGGCGGAACGCGGTGGCGGTGGTGGCGAAGCCGCCGGGGACCTGCACCCCGGCGTTGCTGAGGTTGCGGATCAACTCGCCCAAAGAGGCGTTCTTGCCGCCGACCTCCTCGAGGTCGGAGAGGTCGATGTCAGTGAAAGGAAGGACAGAGGTCATGAAGGACTCCTTCGGTGGGCGCCGCCCGGGCGGGGCGCCAGTGGATTGAGGATCGGTTCTGCCCGCCGGCCCGGCCGCAGGAACATCAGCGGTCGGGGCCGATCGGCTCCTGCCGGGGCAGGGGCTCAGGGCAGGGGACGGGGTGGTTCGGGGGCGGTGAAAGGTTCAGTTGGTGGAGCGCAGTACCAGAAGGAGGTCGCCGCCGGTGACCTGGGTGACCCCGGTCAGTGCGACCCGGGCGACCGTTCCGCCGGTGGGGGCGGTGATGGAGGCCTCCATCTTCATGGCCTCGATGGTGGCCACCTGCCCGCCGGCCTCCACGGTGTCGCCCTCGGCCACCGTCACGGTCACCGCCCCCGCGAACGGGGCGGCCACGTGGCCGGGGTCGGCGGGGTCGGCCTTCTCGGTCTCGGGCACCGAGGAGGTGATCGAGGCGTCGCGGACCTCGATCATCCGGGGCTGGCCGTTGAGGGTGACCATCACGGTGCGCATGCCCTTGTCGTCGGGCTCCGAGATGGCCTGCAGGGTCACCAGCAGCCGCACCCCCTTGCCGAGGGAGATCACGTGCTCCCGGTTGGAGGTCAGACCGTAGAGGAAGTCCCGGGTGTGCAGCACGGTGACGTCGCCGTACCTGGCCCGGACCGCCTCGTAGTCCCGGGTCGGGCCGGGGAACAGCAGCCGGTTCAGCGTGGCCCGCCGGGTCTCGGAGTCGGCGGCCAACGCGGTCGAGTCCTCCTCGCTGAGCTCGGTGACCCCGACACGCACGGTGCGGCCCTCCAGAGCCTTGGAGCGGAACGGTTCGGGCCACCCGCCGGGGGGAGTGCCGAGCTCCCCGGCGAGGAAGCTGATCACCGAGTCCGGGATGTCGAACTTCTGGGGGTTCGCCTCGAACTCGGCCGGGTCCACGCCCATGCCCACCAGCTGCAGCGCGAGGTCGCCGACGACCTTGGAGGACGGGGTGACCTTTACCAGCCGCCCGAGCATGGCGTTGGCGGCGGTGTACATGTCCTCGATGGCCTCGAAGCGCTCCCCCAGCCCCAGCGCGATCGCCTGCTGGCGCAGGTTCGACAGCTGCCCGCCGGGGATCTCGTGCCGGTAGACCCGCCCGGTCGGGGCGGTGAGCCCGGACTCGAAGGGGGCGTACATCCGGCGGATGACCTCCCAGTAGGGCTCCATCGCGGAGATCGCCTCCAGCGGGATGCCGGTGTCCCGCTCGGTGTGCTCGAGCGCCGCGACCAGGGCGGAGGCCGGGACCTGCGAGGTGGTGCCGGCCATCGAGGCGTCGGCGACGTCCACGGCGTCGACCCCGGCGTCGATCGCGGCCATGAGGGTGGCCAGCTGCCCGCCGGCGGTGTCGTGGGTGTGCAGGTGCACGGGCAGGTCGAAGCGCTCCCGCAGCGCGCTCACCAGCTTCGCGGCCGCGGCCGGGCGCAGCAGCCCGGCCATGTCCTTGATCGCCAGCACGTGCGCCCCGGCCTCGACGCACCGGTCGGCGAGGTCGAGGTAGTAGTCCAGGGTGTAGAGCTGCTCGTCCGGGTCGTTGAGGTCCCCGGTGTAGCACAGGGCGACCTCGGCGACCGCGGTGCCCGTCTTGCGCACGGCCTCGATGGCCGGGGCCATCTGCTCCACGTCGTTGAGGGCGTCGAAGATCCGGAAGATGTCCACGCCGGTGGCCGCGGCCTCGGCCACGAACGCGTCGGTGACCTCGGTGGGGTACGGGGTGTAGCCGACCGTGTTGCGCCCGCGCAGCAGCATCTGGATCGGGATGTTCGGCATCGCCTCGCGCAGCAGCCGCAGCCGCTCCCACGGGTCCTCGCCCAGGAAGCGCAGCGCGACGTCGTAGGTCGCCCCGCCCCAGGCCTCGACCGAGAGCAGCTGCGGGAGGGTGTGGGCGTAGGCCGGGGCGGCTGCGAGCAGGTCGCGGGTGCGCACCCGGGTGGCCAGCAGCGACTGATGGGCGTCGCGGAAGGTCGTGGAGGTCACGGCCACGGCCTGCTGGGCCCGCAGGGCCTTCGCGAAGCCCTCCGGGCCCAGCTCCTGGAGCCGCTGCCGCCACCCGTCCGGCGGGGTGTGCGCCGAGGGCCCGTCGAAGGGGGAGCGCAGCGGCTCGTCCTGCTTGTCGCCCGGGTAGTGGGGGAGCTTGGTGCGCGGGTCGATACCTTCCACCCGGGGGCCGTGGGGCTGATTGACGGTAACCTCGGCCAGCCAGGTCAGCGCCTTGGTGGCCCGGTCCCCGGAGATCTTGCCTTCCAGTAGTTCGGGGCGGGATTCGATGAAGTCGGTGGCGACCTCTCCGGCGAGGAACTGCGGGTCGGCCAGCACGGCCTGGAGGAACTGGATGTTGGTGGCCACCCCGCGGATGCGGAACTCGGCCAGGGCACGCTGGGACCGGTGCACAGCGGTGGCGTAGTCGCGGCCGCGGCAGATGAGTTTGACCAGCATGGAGTCGAAGTGGGGGGAGATCTCCGCCCCGGCGTAGACGGTGCCGCTGTCCAGGCGCACTCCGGCGCCGCCGGCGGAGCGGTAGGCGGAGATCTTCCCGACGTCGGGGCGGAACCCGTTGGCCGGGTCCTCGGTGGTGATCCGGCACTGCAGCGCCGCGCCCCGGACCGTCAGCGACTCCTGGGCGATGCCCAGGTCCGACAGGGTCTCCCCCGAGGCGATGCGCAGCTGCGAGGCGACCAGATCCACATCGGTGATCTCCTCGGTGACGGTGTGCTCGACCTGGATCCGCGGGTTCATCTCGATGAACACGTGCTGACCCGCCCGCTCCCCGGCCGTGTCCACGAGGAACTCCACGGTTCCGGCGTTGACGTAGCCCAGCTCCTTCGCGAACCGTACGGCGTCGGTGTGGAGGGCCTGCCGGATCCCCTCGTCGAGGTTCGGGGCCGGGGCGATCTCCACGACCTTCTGGTGGCGGCGCTGCAGGGAGCAGTCGCGCTCGAAGAGGTGGACGATCCCGCCCTCGTCGTCGGCGAGGATCTGCACCTCGATGTGGCGCGGGCGCAGCACGGCCTGCTCCAGGAAGACGGTGGGGTCCCCGAACGCCGTGTCGGCCTCGCGCATCGCGGCGGCCAGCGCCTCGGGCAGCTCCTCAGGGGTCTCCACCCGGCGCATGCCGCGGCCCCCGCCGCCGGCGACCGCCTTGACGAAGATCGGGAAGCCGATCCGCTCGGCCTCCCCGAGCAGGTAGTCCACCTCCGAGGAGGGGGCGGAGGAGTCCAGGGTGGGGATCCCGGCCCGCTTCGCCGCCTTGAGCGCCGCGACCTTGTTGCCGGCCAATTCCAGGATCTCGGCCCGTGGGCCGACGAAGGTGATGCCCTCGCGCGCGGCGGCGCGGGCCAGGTCCGGGTTCTCCGACAGGAACCCGTAGCCGGGGTAGATCGCGTCCGCCCCGGACTCCTTGGCCACCCGGATGATCTCCGCCACGTCGAGGTAGGCCCGCACCGGGTGGCCTTCCTCTCCGATCTGGTAGGCCTCATCGGCCTTCTGCCGGTGGATCGAGTTGCGGTCCTCGTACGGGAACACCGCCACCGTCTTGGCACCCAGCTCGTAGGCGGCGCGGAAGGCGCGGATCGCGATCTCGCCGCGGTTGGCGACCAGGATCTTGGAGAACATTGACACCCGTTCCGCACCTGGGCGCTCCATTGGAGGCCCGGGTGCTGTGTTGTGAATTTCTGACAAGGTCAACTGCGAAGGAGAAACGGCCGGGCACGGCAGGGGCCGCCGTGCCCGGGCAGGGCAGACCCGGGCCCTCGGGGCCGCGATGGGGCCGGGGTGCCGAGCGGATCCGCGACGGTGCGTCTGCGCGTGCTGCGGTTCACGCGCCGTCCGGGCCTGTCAGCCGAGCAGGATCACGTCGAGCGTCCGGGGCCCGTGCACGCCTTCGACGCGTTCGAGCTCGATGTCCGAGGTCGCCGAGGGCCCGGAGATCATGGTGACCGGGGCCGTGGGCTCCACCAGGGCCAGGGCCTCGGGGATCAGCTCCACCACCGTCTCAACCGGCACCACGCAGATGTGGTGGTCGGGGACCAGGCTGATCGCCCGGCGGCCCTCCTCGGGACGGCCGGTGAGGAAGATCGTGCCGGTCTCCGCGCAGGAGACGGTCGAGGACGTCACCACCGCGTCCACGGCGTTGAGCTCCCGCACCCCCAGGGCCGAGGCGTCGCGGGCGTCATTGGGATCCACCAGCACCCGGCGGGCGGCGGTGTCCTCCGGCAACCAGGCGGTGTCCAGACCGGTCGGGACTACATACCGGGCGGAGACCCCCAGCAGCTGGGCGATCCGCCCCGGCAGGGACGCGGGGGTCTCGTGGTGCACCGCGGCCTTGTAGTCGACCAGCCGGTCCACGAGCATCTCGACGACCTCCTCAGCCGCACGCTCCGAGACGCGGCGATAGGTGCGCTGCGCCGGTGCAGGGGTAGGCGCGTCGTGCAGCGCCCCACGGATCCGGTTGAGGATCTCGGTCTTTGCCTCGCTCATCGTGCTCCCCCGTCGTCTTCGGTGTCGGTCTCGGCCCCATCCGGTGCGGTACTGCCCGCATCCGGGCCGGTGGCCGGGCCGCCGTCGGCGGCCACCCGTTCCTGGGTCTCCTCGGCGTGCTTGGCCCACCAATGGCGGAAAGACTCCTTCGGCGGGGCGGGGATGTCGCGCTCATCGGTCCAGCCCCCGGCGATCCCGGGCAACCAGGAGATCGCCCGATCCTTGCCCGCCACCGCCCTCCCCAACGGCAGACCCTTCTCGGCCAACCCCATCCGGGTGCCCGAGGACATCACCACCGAAGCGCCCTTCATCATCAAATCCATCTGGGAGGGCACCCGGGGGGTGGGCTTGCTGCGCACGTCCTCGTCGCGCAGGTGCACGAGGATCTCGGGGATGTTGATCTTCACCGGGCACACGTCGTAGCAGGCCCCGCACAGCGAGGAGGCGTAGGGCAGGGAGGCGTTCTCCTCGGAGGTGATGCCGGTCAGCTGCGGGGAGAGGATCGCCCCGATGGGCCCCGGATAGGTGGAGCCGTAGGCGTGACCGCCGGCCTGCTCGTAGACGGGGCAGACGTTGAGGCAGGCCGAGCAGCGGATGCAGTGCAGCGCCGAGCGCCCGGCGGGGTCGTCGAGCACCGCGGTGCGGCCGTTGTCCAGGAGCACCACGTGCACGTCCTGCGGCCCGTCGCCGGGGGTGACGCCGGTCCACATCGAGGTGTAGGGGTTCATCCGCTCCCCGGTGGAGGAGCGCGGGAGCAGCTGCAGGAACACCTCGAGGTCCTGGAAGGTGGGCACGATCTTCTCGATGCCCATCACGGTGATCAGGGTCTCGGGCAGGGTCAGGCACATGCGGCCGTTGCCCTCGGACTCCACCACGGTCAGCGTCCCGGTGGAGGCCACGCCGAAGTTCGCCCCGGACACCGCCACGGAGGTGGCGAGGAACTTCTCCCGCAGGTGGGTGCGGGCGGCCTCGGCGAGGTCGCGCGGCTCACTGGTCAAGGAATCATCCGTCTCCGGCATCCCCTTCCGGAAGATCTCCCGCACCTCATCACGATTGCGGTGGATGGCCGGGACCAGGATGTGCGAGGGCTTGTCGTGGGCGAGCTGGACGATCAGTTCGGCGAGGTCGGTCTCTGTGGCGGTGATCCCGTGCTCCTCGAGGTGGGCCTCGAGGCCGATCTCCTGGGTGGCCATGGACTTGATCTTGATGACGTCGGTGGACCCGGTGGCCTGCACGAGCTCGGTGACGATCCGGTTGGCCTCCTCCGCGTCCCGCGCCCAGTGCACGGTGCCGCCGCGGGCCGTGAAGTTGGCCTCGAACTCCTCGAGCAGGTGCGGCAGGTCCGCCATGACCTGCTCCTTGAGCGCGGAGCCGGCCGAGCGCAGCTCCTCCCAGTCGGGGAGCTCCCCGGCCACCGCGGCGCGCTTGCCGCGGATCGTGTGGGTGGCGTGGCGGATGTTGGCGCGCATCTGCGTGTTGCCCATCTCGGCCTTCGCCGCGGCGGGGAACGCGGTGGACGCGTGCAGATTCCCCTGCCCGTGGACGGGACGCACAGCAGGCATCCCCAGTGCAATACGACGGGTCATCGGGCGCCTCCGGTGGTGTGGGACGAAACGGACGAGGAAGCCGGACTCGCAGGACCCGCGGCCGAGGAACGCGCCGACGTGCACCCACCCCGCCCCCTGCTCTTCGGGATCGACAGCTCGACCGGTCCGGAGACCTCCAGCGGGTTCTCGCGGGTGGACGCGAGGATCTCGGCGAAGTGGACGGTGCCCGGCCCCGAGTCCCGGCGGGCCATGGCCCCGCCCAGGTGCATCAGGCAGGAGGCGTCCCCCCCGGTGCACAGCTCCGCCCCGGTGGAGACGATGTTGTCGATCTTCTCCTCGGCCATCGCGGCGGAGACGTCCGGGTTCTTGAAGGAGAAGGTCCCGCCGAAGCCGCAGCACTCCTCGGCGTCGGGCAGCTCGACGAGGTCGAGACCGCCGACCGAGGCGACCAGGTCCTTCTGCCGGTCGCCCAGGCGCAGCAGCCGCATCCCGTGGCAGGACGGGTGGTAGGTCACCCGGTGCGGGAACCAGGAGCCGAGCTGCGCGGCCGCGTCGCGCACGCCGAGCACGTCGACCAGCAGCTGGGAGAGCTCGTAGGTGTTCCCGGCGACGGCCGCGGCGGCCACCGCCAGCTCCTCGTCCCCGCCGGCGCGGGCGATCATCGGCTGCTGGTGGCCCAGGGAGGCGACGCAGGAGCCCGACGGCGCCACGGCCACGTCGTAGTCCGCGGCGGTGAAGGCCTTGACGTGGTTGCGGACCACGGGCAGGGCGTCGTCGAAGTAGCCGCTGTTGACGTGCATCTGGGAGCAGCAGCCCTGGCCGGGCGGGAACACCACCTCGTGGCCGAGCCGCTCGAGCACCCGCACGGTGGCCAGCGCGACCCGCGGATACATCGCGTCCACGATGCACGTGGCGAACAGGGCGATTCTCATGGGACCTCCGGGGGACAGGAGAACAAGGACGAAAGAAGAAGAAAAAGGGTCGATGCGAGAACACCGCACCACCTGTGGTCTGACCATAGTAGGACTATGAGCCGCACCACACAACCAGGGCGGCAGGCGGCGAAAACATTGCGCCGAAGGGTTGGTGGTGTGACCTGGGTCATGTACTCTTCGTGGTCAGACCATTGTGGTCTGACCATACGGTGATGGCATGTCTGGTTCTTCTCGCACTGGGGTGCGGGGAACCCGACCGGCCACCCGACAGACACCAAGGTCTGTGCTGCTTTTCCGGAACTCATCGAAAGGCGCATCGAGGCCACTGGGGCCGGCACGAGCTGCGCGTCGCGTCCCGGAAACTTTGACCCAGCCCGTACCACGCACCCGGCCCGCCCCGTCACCCGTGATCCTGCGGGGCAGGGCCCAGAAAGGATCTGTCCATGGACAATCTCGCTGTTCTGAGCCTGTTGGCTCTGCTGCCCCTGCTGTTGGTGGGTGTGCTGTTGGCCGGGTTCCGCTGGCCGGCGAAGTTCGCGATGCCGGTGGGCTACTTCGCCGCCGTCATCGTGGCTCTGGTGGTGTGGCAGATGAGCTTCACCGGGGTGCTGGCCGCCACCGTCGAAGGCCTCATCGTGGCCATCACCATGCTCTACATCGTCTTCGGCGCCCTGCTGCTGCTCTCCACCCTCACCGTGGGCGGGGCCATGGCCACCATCCGCGCCGGATTCAACAACATCTCCGCCGACCGGCGGATCCAGGCCATCATCATCGGCTGGCTCTTCGGCTCGTTCATCGAGGGCGTCTCGGGCTTCGGCACCACCGCCGCGGTGGTGGCCCCGCTGCTGCTGGCCATGGGCTTCCCCGCGATGGCCGCCGTCATGATCGGCCTCATCGTCCAGTCCACCCCGGTCAGCTTCGGGGCGGTCGGCACCCCCATCCTCGTCGGGGTCGCCAACGGCCTGGGCGGGGACCCCGCGGTCGCTCAGCGCGTCGAGGTCCTGGGTGTGACCATGCCCGAGTTCATCAACTCGATCGGCTTCTACACCGCGGCCATCCACGCCATCGTGGGCATCCTCATCCCGCTGATCCTCGTGACCCTACTCACCGGGTTCTTCGGCCCCGAGCGGCGCTTCCGCGACGGGCTGGCCGTGTGGCCCTTCGCCGTGTACGCCTCCCTGGCCATGACCGTCCCCTACGTGCTGGTCGCCCGCTTCCTCGGCCCCGAGTTCCCCTCCATGTTCGGCGGGCTCCTCGGCATGGTGCTGGTGATGTACACCTCCAGCCGCGGCTTCCTCATGCCCAAGGACACCTTCCAGTTCGGCCCCCGCGCCGACTGGCCCACCCGCTGGATGGGCACCATCGAACCGGCCGAGGCCACCGACGTCTCCACGCACATGAGCACGGTCCGCGCCTGGGCCCCCTACGCCCTGATGGCGGGGCTGCTGGTGGCCACCCGTGTCATCGCCCCGCTGAAGGAATGGCTGACCGGTCTGGCGATCCCCTTCGAGAACATCCTGGGCACCGAGATCACCACCACCGTCCAGCCCTTCTACCTTCCCGGGTTCGTGCTGATCCTCGCCTCGGCCTTCGCCTACCTGCTGCACCGGATGAACTCCCGCGAGATCGCCCAGACCCTCAAGATCTCCGCCGGCCAGCTCGCCGGCACCGCCGCCGCCCTGCTCTTCGCCGTGCCCCTGGTCCGGGTCCTCATCCAGTCCGGCCCGGCCCTCAACGAGTCCGGGCTCTCCAGCATGCCGGTCACCCTCGCCGAGGGCGCCGCCGCGATCTCGGGCAGCTCCTGGCCCGTGATCGCCCCCTGGATCGGCGCGCTGGGTGCCTTCGTGGCCGGGTCCAACACCGTGTCCAACCTGACGTTCTCCCAGTTCCAGTTCTCCACCGGCGCCGCGATCGGTCTGGACCGCCCCGAACTCGTCGTGGCCGCCCAGGCCGTGGGCGGGGCCGGTGGCAACCCGATCGCGATCCACAACATCGTGGCCGCCTCGGCCACCGTGGGCCTGCTCGGGCGTGAAGGTGATCTGCTGCGCAAGACCATCATCGTCACCACCTACTACTGCCTCGCCGGCGGCGCGATCGCCTACCTGTTCATCCACGGGGTGGGCCTGAACCTGGGCACCATCATGCTGGTGGCCCTCATCGCCGGACTGGCCCTTATCGCCGCCCGACTGTGGCGCCAGGACGCCCCCACCAAGAACGAACTCCGGGTTTGAGCCCGGCACATGGGGCCGGGCTCATGACCGGCCCCACGCCTGCTGCACCCCGGGGGCTGCACCCGACTGATCCGGTCGGGTGCAGCCCCCGGGGTCTCTCTAGAATGGTTTGGTTCCCCATCTACCCTCCAGGAGCCCCTCGTGCCCGCGCCCACACGCACCTACACCCTCGTCCTCGACTGGCTCGAAGAACGACTGCGCTCGGGCGAGATCTCGGTGGGCGACAGACTGCCCGCAGAGCGCCACCTGGCCGAAGAGTTCGGGATCTCCCGCGCCTCGGTCCGCGAAGCATTCCGGGTCCTCGACGCCATGGGCCTGGTCCGCTCCTCCACCGGGTCCGGGCCCAACGCCGGGGCGATCGTCATCTCGGACCCCTCGGCCGCCCTCGGCTGGGCGCTGCGGATGCACGTGGCCAACCGGTCCCTGCGCATCGGCGATCTGGTGCAGACCCGGCTGCTGCTCGAAACCCAGTCCGCCCACGAAGCCGCCACCGCCCCGGACACCCCCGAGCGCACCGCGATACTTGACCAGGCCACCGAACTGGTGGCCGCCATGGACGACCCGGACCTGCCGGACGAGCGCTTCCACGCCCACGACGCGCAGTTCCACATCCTGCTCGCCTCCCTGGCCGGCAACGTGGTGGTCGAGACCATCATGGCCTCGCTGCGCCAGGCCACCATCGGCTACGTCCAGGAGACCGTCGCCGGCCTGGCGGACTGGCCGCAGGTACGCCACACCCTCCAGGAACAGCACAAGAACATCCTGGAGGCCTTCCAGCAGCGCCGAGGCGCAGACGCCGCCGAAGCCCTGCGCCACCACATCATCTGGTTCTTCGAACTCAGCGATCACCGCTAAAGAGCGGCCCCCAGACTCCCGCACCACCCAGGACTCTTGACCGCCGCCCACCGAACGGTGCCACCAGCACGGGACCGCCCGAACGAGCCATCCCAGACCCACCCTGCCCGACTGCTGACGGACACCTCCAAAACCTCCGGCTCCAGCCGGCCGCGACCGGCCTCCGCCGTGGGGGACCCATACGCGTTCCAGGCCGAGAACACCCCGCGTCGACACCGCACCACTGAGCGCACCAGATCGGGACGACCACCCGGCATGTGCTCACCGCGTCCCGGCTGACCACCCCGAGGCCGCACCCCAGCCCATAGGCGCCGACGAAAGGCACCGCTACCATAACCAGCCCCGACCCCGTCCCCGGCCCAGTCCCAGTCCTCGTGGAGGACTGCACCGTGCTGCAGGCAGGTGATCGCATCGACGTCCACCTTGTCGGTGACCTCTACTACCGCGGACTCGTCGAGGAGACCATGCCACTCCTCCACGTGGTGTGGGCCCGAGAACTGGGAACCGGCGAACGGAGAATGTTCTCCACCGACGAGAACCGCATCTTCCAGCACCCACCCCCAGCCACCCCAGAAAAGCACTGACGAAGACCTTTTCTGAAGGCACGCTCCACCGTTGAGACGGAAATCCGTGGAGCACATGGATGCCAGACGCCCAACGGCCGACATGGAGGACCGGCCGCTAACCGGGCCATATGTAAAGCCCTTTGCGGTCGTGTTTTGCAGTGAGGGATGTGACGACTGTTTGTACCTGTCGTGCGTTTGGGTGCATCTGGGGTAGCTGATCTGGACGCGCGCTCAGCGACTGCAGGTCGTGTCAGCGTGCTTGTTGCTGCGCTGCCATCTGGCGGGCTGATAGGTGCCAGCGGCGCTCGACCGTCGACGCGTACCCAATGGATGGCATCACCGCCCCGATCACCAGAAGCGCTGTCCAACCCGGGCCCAGGACATGCTCGGCTTGCATTGAGACGAATCGGCCGGCGGCAGCCACCGCGGCACCGGTCCGCCCGCTGCGGTGGTGACAGTGCCCGTGCACCGCACCGCGATCGGAGCAAGCCAGGTGGTGGCGCGCTTTTTGCCGGCTTGCTTGGGTCGGGTGGCTTTCACCTGGTCTACGCTGATCTTCTTCCGTTGTGCCTCCACGGCGTCGATACCGGCGTCTGTCGAAAGGTGTCCTGCGTGACCGATCCGTCCTCGGTGGCCCACCGCCCGATTCCGTCCTTCCCGTCGGTCTCCACCCGGCTGCGTCTGCACGAGGTGCTGGCTGAGAGTGCGGACCTGCGGGAGTTCTTGGAGGAGTTCACTCAGGTGATGGCCGCGCACCTGAGCTCGCAGGGCACCTCGGTGTGGTGCGCGGTGACCGTGTTGCGTGACGGTCGGGTGGGCACGGTGGCCAGCTCCAACGCCCGGGCCGAGGTCCTGGATGAGATCCAGTACGACTACGGGGACGGGCCATGTCTGACCGCGGCCCGCCAGCAGCTGCTCGTCCACGTCCCGGATTTGGCGCGGGGCCCCTGGCCGGACTACGGGCAGGCCGCCCTCGCCCACGGGGTGCATTCGGCCGTGGCGGCCCCGTTCGATCTGCCCGGCCCGGACAAGGCGGCGCTGAACGTCTATGCCGGCACCGTCGATGCTTTCGATGAGGACGCGATCGCGGCGATCACCCAGGAGGTCGTGGCCGCCTCCACCGCCCTGCGCCTGGCCCTGCGCCTGGCCAAACACCAGGACACCGAGTCCGATCTGACCGCGGCGATGGGCTCGCGCACCGCCATCGACGTGGCGGTGGGCATCCTCATCGCCCAGCAGCACTGCACCCAGTCCGAGGCGTTCGAGCTGTTGGCCGCGACCGCGGCCCGGCGCAAGATGAAGGTCCGGGACCTGGCGGTGGAGCTGGTGGCCGCCAGCACCGGCCAACCCCCCACCACCCACTTCAACGCCTCCGAGGCCCCGTGGGCGCACCAGCGCCCCGATTGACCGGGCCCTCGCCTGCGCTGCGCTTCGGCCGGGCGCAGCGCCGGTGCGCAGGGGTTGGTGCCCCCGGGGCCTGCGGCTATGCTTCTGCCTGGTCAAGTAGCTGACCGGCCCCCTGGTCATGCTCAGCGAAAGATCCTTCCCTATGCCCTCGCGCTTTCCCACGTTGTTTGCCTGGACCCCGCCTGCCGGGATCTTGGGCCACCGGCGGCACCGCCGTACCGGATCCGCCCACCATGCTGGCTCTTCCACGGCGCCGGCGGTGACCGGTTGAGCGGGCCCGCCGGAACCGGCCCGGCACCCGTGGCCGGGGCGGGGACGAGCCCCCTCGAGCGAGCCACCCGTCTGAGCCCGGACGACCCGTTCCCCGAGGAGCTGCTGGACCTGTCCCTGGAGCACCTGCAGATCCTGCACAGCCGTATCTGCCGGCAACTGGAACTGGAGTACCTCACCGACCCTGCGGGCGGACACCCGGTCACCCTGGACCGGGCACACGAACTGCAGATCGAGTTCACCTCCCGTTTGCTGCGCTGAACCCGCCCCGGCCCCGGCAGACACAACCGGCATGCACCGGAGTTCCGCCACCCGTGGCCGGGGCCGGTGAGCGGGGCGGTCCCCCGCAACAGCTGGACGATGGCGCCGTGCCGTCTCGTCCCCTCGCCGCCGCATCGGTCGGGGCCGGGCTGGGCCCGAACCTGCAGCTCAGCGGCTGAGCCACCATCACGAGGGCGTCCTCTTACCGCGGTTCCCGGACTGCCAGGCATGGCCCGGCCCGGCGGTGCGCTCACCGGGTGCGGCGCCGGATGGGGTGGTCCGGAAAACGAAGGTGGAGTGTGCATCAGCACCCTGCCGGCACTACCGTTGGGTGCCACGGAGGTGGTTGATCAGCCAGCCACCCTTTTGCCTATCCTCGGGCGACTGCCCGGTCTTAACGCCCAAGGAGCACCCCGTGCTCGACGTCCTGGAAGCCCAGCAAGCCCGCCGGCTGTACCACACGATGGACCAGGCCGGCCTCTCGGTGTCCCAGCTGTGGTGGCACTACTTCAGCCTGGGTGGCGACACCGATGAATTCGAGATCGAGGCCTACCTGCATCAGGCGCTGCACCTGTCGAGTCTCGACCGCCTCATGCTCCAGCACGCCTGCTACGAACTCACCAACGACTGGACCGGGTGAGCGCCTGGCGCGCTCACCCGGGCACGAACCGGAGTGGTCCCCGCCGACAATGGTGGCCTGCCCCACCTGTTCTGCCCCCCACGAGGCCTGGATCTCACCGGCCCAGGGTGGAGACCGTCCCGACGACCTGGCCCAGCGGCCAGACCCTAACCGGCCATATTCGAAGCGCCGGTCGTATGCGGTTCATCGGTCAACATGGGATGACGCTGCGGTGGTCGCGTTCGATGACACCATCTCGCTGCGAAATTCTCATTTCTGGTGGCAGAAACGGTGCTGTCGTAGGAGGATCGGTCCCTAGCCGACGAGTAGACCGACGGGCCGTGGCCGGTGGTGCGTCACGAAGCCGGCGAACAGGAACGGGCCCCCGGGCAGGTCTGGTGCCGGCTGGAGCAGCTCATCGCCGCTGTGTCCAGGGCCCGGTGCGCCAGAGGAGTCCCCTCAGCACCAGGAGTCACCGTGGGGTCAGCCGGTCACAATGCATCACCATCGCTAAGCGTGCTGACAATTACCATTGTGGATTGCTAGCCTCGGACGCACTTCAGTTCCTCGGCTGAAGCGACACCCGGAGCCCCACGGTTCTCCCGCCGGTCCGGGTGCCCCGCACAGGATGCGTTACCTGTGACCGTGTGCCCCGCCCTCCCTGGGGCGGGGCACACGCAATTCCATGGTCATCCCTGCAGAGACCTCCCGGCGCCCAGCAGCACCCCCAGGGCACTGCCCGTCTGGCCCGGCCGTGCATCCGGGGTGGCCTCGGAGGGGTCCCCGCCCAAGGAGCCATCGGCAATGGCCGGGATTGCGCAGGTCAGCGCCACTTTCGGTCACAGTCCCCGGCCGGTCCGCCCCTGTGGCAAGGATGAATCATGAACCGGCATGAACGCGCAGACCGTGTGACACCCCGGAGGTCCGCAACGACCGGCAGCCGCACCGACGACGCAGCCCGGAGCGACAGCGGCCCAGCGGCCCGGAGCGACAGCGACCCAGCGGCCCGGAGCGACAGCGACCCAGCGGCCCAGCATTTGCGCCCGGGTCAGGTGGTGCAGGCCCGGTTCCGCGGAGTGGTTCACTGGACGGGGACGGTGGAGACCGTCTCGGTCGCTTTGGGTGTTATCTGGATCCGCGAGAACGGGCTGGGGGAACGCAAGCTGCTGGACCTGCAGGAGTACCAGGTCCACCCCCAGGAGGGCGCCGAGAAATGACACGGGGCCTTTCGCACCGGACACATCACCGGACCCCGCCCCGGGCACAGCACAGCACAGCACAGCACAGCACAGCACAGCACAGCACAGGAAGATGATCCGCCCTGCTCTCACTCATCGTCAGGGCGATCGACACTGTCAGAGCCGGCCAGCAAAGGCTCCTCAGTGACCAGGAGAAAGGGGCGGGTCGGCCCCCCAGCCGATCCCGCCCCTTCCGTTCTCCGCCTCAGACCGGACATCCACCTGCAGTGGTGGATCCCCCCGGATCCATAACAGCGCCGGCCTGTCCCAGAGCTCGAGGGGTCATGGGAATGCCCCTCTCACCAGCAGAGTTCCCCATCCCGCCCGCCCCGGCAACACCCCTCAAAGCCTGAGCGTTCACAAAAGGAAGCAAAGGTGTGTGATCGCGAACATGCGAAGGACCACACTGCGCTCTGCTCCCACCGGCTGAGCGGACGCAGCCGCCGCCCCGCCTGCGCCGCAGGGGCCGCTCAGCGGACTGATGTTCTTCGCTGGCCGAGCACCACGACGTGGAGGCTATGGCTGGTCATCGGGGAAGAAGAGTTCCTCGATGGTGCTGTCGAACACTGCGGCGAGCCGGAAGGCCAGCGGCAGCGAGGGGTCGAAGCGTCCGCGTTCGATGGAGATGACGGTCTGACGTGAGACACCCAGCTCGTCGGCGAGCCGTTGTTGCGACCACCCGAGGCGTTGACGTGAGTCGTGGACCAGGTTCCGCACCTCAGCCCTTCCGCCGCAGCACCAGGTACCGGATCCCGAACGAGGCGAAGCACGCCGCGAGGACCGCCGCGAGGACGAGGTCCAGATCGACGGAGACCCCACCGGGAACGAACGTCAAGACGATCAACGTGATGCCAAGCCCCGCAACCAGGTCCATGAAGGAGCCTGAGGCGGCCCTGTCGTACCACCGGGATTCGATGGAGTCGTCGGGACGTTCGACTGCTCCCTCGAGCGTGTCACGGTCCACGACCAGGACGTACACCAGGGCGATGGCCGGCATCGTGAGACAGGCGCTGAACACCCAGAACCCCAGTGCGGGATTCGCTGCGGTGACACCGACCAGGACGGACAACCACCCGCCCGCCCCTGCGAGGATCACGCCGGCGGGAACGGCGATGGCCATCGCCGGGGTGCGACCGGTTCCGAACTTCGTACGCCCCCATTTCGTGCGCGCTTGTGTGGTCGTCATGTCGCCTCTCCCTCAGCATGTACAGCTAACTTTACAAGTCGAGTTTCCTTTACACTGCGGGCGCCGTCAAGAGAAGCGTCCAGCGCTTACGTGCGATCACCGATGGGGCCCCCCGCTATGCCCGACCTGCGGCGTGGCCCCTGCGGGCAACGCCTGTTAGCCGGGTCGCATGCGAAGCCGGGCGCGTTTCCTGACTTTTGCCCCGTCGCTCAAGCACCTTTCACGTGGCCCTGAGATTGCACCGCCGACCTTGGAGCTCCGGGCGCCCCACACGGGAACCCCTGGGGTGCTCGGGTGACAGCGGTTCGTCAGCCACAGGGGCGCCCCGCCATTGGCGGGGCGCCCCTGCAGCCGGTCACCTTGCTCGGTGGCCGCGATGGGAGAGTGTTCAGCCGGCCGAGCTGGCTTCGCCGAGAATGGTGAGGGCTGCGCGCAGTCGCGTGTCGGCGTCGTCGGCGACCTCACGCACCTGAGGGCTGCCGCTGAGCTGGACCATGGTCTGCGGGTCGATGGCCTCCACGGTGGTGTGGTCGTCATCGCCGCGGCGGACCACGACGTTGCAGGGCAGCAGGGCGCCGAGCTGCGGTTCGCCGGGCAGGGCCTTGCTGGCCAGGTGCAGGTTGCAGGCGCCCAGGATCACGTAGTCGCCGACGGCGTGGCCGGCCTCTTCGCCGAGCTTGGTGGTGAAGGTGGCCTTGACGTCGATCTAGGTGAGGATGCCGAAGCCCTGCTCGGCCAGGGCGGCGCGGGTGCGTTCCACGGTCTGGTCGTAGGGCAGGGCGACGGTGACGGTGTGGGTGCAGGTCATGTGCTGCTCCTGTGATGCGTGGTCATCCAGTGGGCAACCAGGAGTCGCCGGCTCCCGACCGTCGGGCTGTCAGACTCTCCGGGCTCAGGCCAGAGAGAGGAACAGCTTCTCCAGGTCCTTCTTGTCCAGGGTCTCCTCCGGGTTGGTCAGGCACTGCTCCAGCCCGGAGGCGATGACCGCGAAGCCGGCCCGATCCAGGGCCTTGGACACCGCCGAGAGCTGGGTGACGACGTCCTTGCAGTCCCGGCCCTCCTCGAGCATGCGCACCACCGCACCGAGCTGGCCTTGGGCGCGCTTGAGGCGGTTGATCACGGGGGTCAGTTCGGTGGTGTCCAGCTGCATCGGGGTCTCCTGACGAGGTTTGGGGCTTGCCCCAATTCTATACCCCCGGGGGTGTCTTGCATACCCTGGGGGGTATCGGTAATACTGGGTGCACACCCCCGTTCCCGTGAGCTTTCCCGAGAGGATCCCCATGACTTCCGCTAACACCACCGTGACCACCCTCGAGCCTGAGACCCTGCGCCAGTGGATGGCCCAGCACGAGGACCTGGTGATCATCGACGTTCGCTCCGCAGCGGAGTTCGAGTCCCTGCACATCCGCGGGTCCTACAACGTGCCCCTGCCCCTGCTCTCCGAGCACACCGCCGATCTGGCCGCACGCCTGGGTGAGCGGGTCGTGCTGGTCTGCCAGTCGGGGGTCCGTGCCGAGCAGGCCCGCCAGAAGCTGTCCACCGCCGGGGTCGACACCGCCTACGTGCTCACCGGCGGCGCCCCCGGCTTCGCCAACGCCGGCGGCGACGTCGTGCGCGGGGCTCAGCGCTGGGACCTGGAGCGCCAGGTGCGCATGGCCGCCGGCTCCCTGGTGCTCACCGGGCTGGTGGGCGGCCGGTTCGTGTCCCCCAAGGTGCGCGCTCTGGCCGGGATCGTCGGCACCGGGCTGGCCTTCTCGGCCGCCTCCAATACCTGTGCGATGGGCAAGGCCCTGGCGGCCATGCCCTGGAACAAGACCGCGCAGGAGCCCACGGCCACCACGGCCATCCAGCAGATCCCGGCCGCCGGCGCCTGAGCCCCACCAGGCCTGCCCGGGGCGGACCGAGGACCGCGTCGGCCCCTCGGTCCGCCCCGGGCACCCCATCGTCGTCCACCATCGAGCCATTCCCAGGAGCAGTCATGTCAGAGATCACCATCACCGACGCCGAGGCCCGCCGTGCCCAGGACCAGGTCCTCGACGTCCGGGAGGACTTCGAGGTCGCCGAGGGCATGATCCCCGGCGCCGTCCACATCCCCATGGGCCAATTGAACGCCCGCCTGGCCGAGCTCGAGAAGGCCCGCCCGGTGATCGTGGTCTGCCGCAGCGGCAACCGCAGCGCCCGGGTGGCCGACGCACTCAACAACGTCGGCTACACCGCCGACACCATGGCCGGGGGCATGATCGCCTGGCAGCGCGCCGGCCTGCCCACCGTCTGACCCCCCCGGTTTCGCCAGGACAAGGACACTTCCTCATGACCGTCACCCTCGTACTGACCCTCCTGCTGTCGGTGCTGATCGGGCTCTCGCTCGGCCTGCTCGGCGGCGGCGGGTCCATCCTCACCGTCCCGATCCTCACCTACGTCGCCGGGCTGGACCCCAAGGAGGCCATCGCGGCCTCCCTGTTCGTCGTCGGGGTGACCTCCGCCGTCAGCGCCGTCAACCACGCCCGCAACGGGCGCGTGAAGTGGCGCACCGGCCTCGTCTTCGGCGCGGCCGGCATGGCCGGGGCCTTCCTGGGCGGGCTGGCCGGCGGCTACATCCCCGGCACCGTGCTGATGGTCGCCTTCGCACTGATGATGGTCGCCACCTCCCTGGCCATGATCCGCGGCCGCAGGAACAGCACCGCAGCACCCCACGACGGCGAGCTGCCCGTCGGCAAGGTCGTCGCCGAAGGCCTGGTCGTGGGTCTCGTCACCGGCCTGGTGGGCGCCGGCGGCGGCTTCCTCGTCGTCCCGGCCCTGGCCCTGCTGGGCGGGCTGTCCATGCCCGTGGCCGTGGGCACCTCCCTGGTGGTCATCGCCATGAAGTCCTTCGCCGGCCTCGCCGGCTACCTCACCACCGTCTCCCTGGACTGGGCCCTGGTGGGCGCGGTGACCGTCGCCGCAGTCGCCGGCTCATTCGCCGGGGCGCGACTGGCCGGGCGCATCCCCGAGGCCGCCCTGCGCAAGGGCTTCGGCATCTTCGTCCTGGTCATGGGTGTCTTCGTCCTGGTCCAGGAGCTGCCCGGCGCGGCCGGGACCGCCGTCGGGATCACCGCCGCGGCCGCGGGCGCTGCCGCCGCCGTCTGCTGGTTCGTGGTCCCGAGGTGCCCGCTGCGCACGCCCCTCACCGCCTGAGCGCCCCTCCTCCCCGCACACCCGCACACCCGCACACCGACAGGAGCTCCCCATGGCCACCATCGACACCACCGAAGCCGACTTCGCCCCCACCATCGAGTCCAACGACATCGTCCTCGTGGACTTCTGGGCGTCCTGGTGCGGCCCCTGCCGCATGTTCGCCCCGACCTACGAGGCCGCCTCCGCCAAGCACCCGGACGTCGTCTTCGCCAAGGTCGACACCGAGGCCGAGCAGCGGCTCGCCGCCGCCGCCGGCATCAGCTCCATCCCCACCCTGATGGCCTTCCGCGAGGGCGTGCTCGTGTTCTCCCAGCCCGGCGCCCTGCCCGCCGCCGGGCTCGAGCAGGTCATCACCGCGGTCAAGGGTCTCGACATGGCCGAGGTCCACGCCGAGCTCGCCCGACAGCAGGCCGAGCAGCCGGCCTGACCCCACCTTGAACCCACATACCCCTGGGGGTATGTTGGGGGCGGGGTCACCCCCGTCCCCTCGTTCCACCACCCGCTACAGGAGGAGAACCATGGACGTCACCGTCATCGACACCCCCCAGCTCGGGGACCGCAGCTACCTCGTGCACGACGGGCAGACCGCCCTGGTCATCGACGCCCAGCGCGACATCGACCGGGTCGAGGCCCTGCTCGCCCAGACCGGGATGAGCCTCACCCATGTGGCCGAGACCCACATCCACAACGACTACATCACCGGCGGACTCGTCCTGGCCCGCAAGTACGGGGCCGCCTATCTGGTGAACGCCGCCGACGACGTCTCCTTCGAGCGCACCCCGATCGCCGACGGCGAGACCGTGCGGGTCGGGGAGCTCACCGTGAAGGCCGTGGCCACCCCCGGCCACACCCACCACCACCTCTCCTTCGTGGTGGAGCACGGTGACGAGCAGGCCGTGTTCTCCGGCGGCAGCGTCCTCTACGGCTCCGTGGGCCGCACCGACCTGCTGGGCCCCGAGCACACCGAGGGCCTGACCCACGACCAGTACGCCTCCGCCCGCCGCCTGGCGCAGGAGGCCGAGGAGAAGGCCGCCCTGTACCCCACCCACGGCTTCGGCTCCTTCTGCTCCTCCGGCCCCGCCACCGGCGCGGACGGGTCCACCCTGGGTGAGCAGTTCGAGACCAACCACGTCTACACCGACCCGGACGAGGAACACTTCGTCTCCGAGCTGATCGCCAACCTCACGGCCTACCCCAACTACTACGTGCACATGGGCCCGGCCAACGCCGCCGGCCCCACCGAGCCCAACCTCGAGGTGCCCGACTCCCTGGACCCCGCCGAGCTCCGCTCCCGCCTGGAGGACGGGGAGTGGGTGGTGGACCTGCGCCACCGGGTGGCCTACTCCGCCGAGCACCTCAAGGGCACGATCAGCTTCGAGTACGGCGACGGCTCCAGCTTCACCACCTTCCTGGGCTGGATCTTCCCCTACGACCGGCAGCTGACCCTCGTCGGGTCGCGTGCGGACGTCGAGAACGCGATCCGGGACCTGTCGAGGATCGGCATCGACTCCCCCGACGCCGCCCTGGGCGAGGACCCGGAGAAGCTCGCCCCCGGGGCGACCGTGTCCTCCTACCCCCGGGTGGGCTGGGCCGAGGTGCTCGCCGACCGTCCGACCGAGGAGACCATCCTGGACGTGCGCCGGGCCGAGGAGTACGAGGACTCCCACATCAACGGTGCGGTCAACATCCCGCTGCACGAGCTGCTGCCCCGCATGGACGAGGTGCCCGCGGGGAAGCTGTGGGTGCACTGCGGCTCCGGGTACCGCTCCGGGGTGGCCGCCTCCCTGCTGGAGCGCGCCGGCAAGGACCCGGTGCACATCGACGCGATGTTCGCCGAGGCCGCCGACGCCGGCCTGCCCATGGACGGCTGAGCGCCCCGACCATCATCGTGCACCCGTGACAGGCCTCGGGGCGGGCAGGAATCCCCTGCCCGCCCCCGTGGCTTGTTCGATCCTTCTGTTCGCGCACCCGGTACCCAGGAAAGGCCCCCGCATGGAAACCCGCACCGTAGAACCCCGCGCCCGGGAGCAGGTCCGCAGCCTCACCGGCATGGGGGCCACCGTCGTCGGTCTGCACGTGGCCGGGTGGGGTGCCTTGTTCGCCTGGTTGCTGCCGGCCCAGGCCGCTGCCGGGGCGAACTCCGGGGTGTTGCTCGGGTTGGCCGTGGGCGCCTACGCCCTGGGGGTACGCCACGCCTTTGACGCCGACCACATCGCGGCCATCGACAACGCCACCCGCCAGTTCCTCACCCGCGGGCGCACCACCGTGACCACCGGGTTCTGGTTCGCCCTGGGACACTCCTCGGTGGTGGTGGCCTCCGTGGCCCTGCTGGCCCTGGGCGTGGACAGTTTCACCGCGGGCCTGGCCGATGAGGACTCCACGCTGCGCCAGGCCGCCGGGATCTGGGGTGGGACCGTCTCGGGGCTGTTCCTGCTCACCGCCGGGGCACTGAACCTCCCGGCCCTGCGGTCCCTGCACCGGCTGCGCCGGACCATCGGCGAGGGCCCGGTCGACGAGCACGCATTCCACACGCACCTGAACCGGCGCGGAGTGCTGCACCGGGTGCTGCACCCACTCACCCGCACGGTGGATCGGCCGGTGAAGATGTACCCGGTCGGCTTCCTGTTCGGGCTGGGCCTGGACACCGCGGCCTCCATCAGCCTGTTCGTCCTCGCCGGGACCCTGGCCCCGTCCCTGCCCTGGTACGCCGCGATGGTGCTGCCGGTGCTGTTCACCGCGGGCATGACCGCCTTCGACAGCGCCGACGGGGTGATGATGGCCCGGATCTACAGCCGGGCCACCGGTAACGCCCGGCGCAGCCTCGACTACAACATCGTCGTCACCGGCGTGTCCGTGTTCATCGCCTTCCTCATCGGCGGGACGGGTTTGCTCTCCGTGGTCGCCGAGCTGACCCAGCCCACCGGCGGAGTCCTGGCCGGAATCGGGGCCGTGGACCTGAACTTCCTGGGGCTGGCTCTGATCGCCTTCTTCGCCCTGGCCTGGGCGGCCACCGCCGCGACACGCCGGGCCGCCCCCGCCACCACCGGGCCCCGGCCATGACCCGCCCGGCCCTCGACCGCCCGGCCCGGGCCACCGTGCTGGGGCTGCGGCAGAACCTGGCCCAGTTCACCCTGCTGGTGGTCGTCAACGCCCTGGTCGGGGGAACCCTGGGCCAAGAACGGACCGTGCTGCCACTGCTGGCCACCGAGGAGTTCGGGCTCGATCTCTACACCAGCTCGCTGACCTACATCCTGGCCTTCGGGGTGGCCAAGGCCGCCACCAACTACCTCGCCGGCACCCTCGCCGACCGCTACGGGCGCAAACCCGTGCTGGTGGCCGGATGGCTGATCGCCCTACCGGTGCCGCTGCTGCTGATCTACGGGCCCTCCTGGGGGTGGATCGTGGCCGCCAACCTCGTCCTGGGCATCAGCCAGGGCCTGACCTGGTCCACGACCGTGGTGATGAAGATGGACCTGGTCGGCCCGCACCGGCGCGGGGCGGCGATGGGCCTCAATGAGGCCGCCGGCTACCTCGGGGTCGCCGCCACGGCCATGGCCACCGGATACCTGGCCGCCCACTACGGGCTGCGCCCGGCCCCGTTCCTGCTCGGTGCCGCCTACATCGCCCTCGGGCTGGGGCTGTCGGTCCTCGCCGTGCGCGAGACCCGCGATCACGCCCACCTGGAGGCCACCGGCCACGTCACCACCCACACTCACGCCCACGGGTCCCTGAGCAACCGGCAGGTCTTCGCCCTGACCAGCTTCCGCGACCGGTCACTGTCGGCCGTCAGTCAGGCCGGGATGGTCAACAACCTCAACGACGGGCTGGCCTGGGGGCTGTTCCCGGTCCTGTTCGCCGCCGCCGGGCTCTCCCTGGGCCAGATCGGGATCCTTGCTGCGGCCTACCCGGCCGTGTGGGGCGCCTTGCAGCTGGCCACCGGTGCGTTGTCGGATCGGTGGGGGCGCAAGGGCTTCATCGTGGCCGGGATGCTTACCCAGGCCGCGGCCCTAGGCCTGATCGCGGCCGGTTCCACATTCGAGATGTGGCTGGTGGCGGTGGTGCTGCTCGGGGCCGGGACCGCGATGGTCTACCCCACCCTGCTGGCCGCCATCGGCGATGTCGCCCATCCCACCTGGCGGGCCCGGTCGGTGGGCATCTACCGGCTGTGGCGCGACGGCGGCTTCGCTGTCGGCGCGGTGGTCTCCGGGGTGGTCGCCGACGCCTTCGGCATCCCCGCGGCCGTGGCCGTCGTCGCCGCCCTGACAGCCGCTTCCGGGGGCGTGGTCGCCGTGCGGATGCGCGGGCGCGACCACACCGGCGCCTGAGGCCCCGCCAGTGGCCGCAACACCATGCCCATGCTGCGAAAGGCCCCCGCATTGCACCGTGCCGTGATCCACCTCAACGACGCCGCCCCGGAGAAAATCCAGACCGCGCTGCAGAACACCGCCAACCTTCTCGCTGCCCTCGGGCCCGAGACCCAGGTGGAGCTCGTCGCCCACGGTCCCGGCATCGCCGTGGCCACCGACCCGGCCACCGAGGAATTCACTGCCCAGCTCACCGGTCTGCTGGCGGCAGGGGTGGCCCTGTGCGTGTGCCAGAACACCATGACCGCCCGCCGCCTGACCCCCACGGACATCCACCCCCAGGCGGTGGTCGTGGCCTCCGGTGTCGCTCACCTCGTCACCCGACAGACCGAAGGATGGTCCTACCTGCACCCCTGACCCCACCACCGAGGTCCGGCTGAGCACAACGCAGCGCCTGCGCGTCGACGTCGAGGAGGGCTCTGATGGTCACGGCCCGGTTCCACCCACGGCCGCCGCTGGCGTGGACCCGTACAGCAACAGGGCCACCCCGCTGGACAGGGACACCGCGGCGGTGATCACGAGCAGCACCCCCAGCCCCAGGCCCGGAATGACCGCACCGGCGATGGCCGGCGCTGCGACCGAGCTCAGTGCCCCCACGACCAGGCAGGCCGTGAACGCCGCGCCTGCCCGCTCGGGCACCAGCTCAGCGGTCCAGACGGCGAGCACCGCCGACCCCGTCATGTACCCGACACCGAAGATGCACGCCGAGGCCATCGTCGCGGTCAACGAGTCGCTGGCCAACCCAAGCAGCGCCAACGCCGCGGCCACCGTCACCAGACTCAGCGCGGCGACCCGCAGGCTGCCCACTCGTTGCGCGAGGGCCCCGGTCGCCACACCCACCATGCCGGTGAGGCCGATGGCCGCATACAGCGCCGGAACGGCCGCCGCCGGCAGGGTGCCGCTGTCCACGACGTCGGCGGCGTAGGTGAAGTAGATGACGACCACCGCGAAGTAGACCACGGAGTAGGCACCCGGGACCCGCAGCGCCGCCGCCAGCGAGGAGGCGCCGAGCTGTCCCTCCGGGCGTGGGGCCGGTCTGGTGCGCGGCACCAGGCGCAGGTTCACGATCGCCGCGACCACCGCGGCCACAGCGATGCCGGCCCAGACCAGCCGCCAGGATCCCAATGCGGTCATCACGGCCAGCCCGCCCAGCAACAGGAGCCCGCCGCTGGTGCCGGTTGTGATGATCGCCAACGCTCGGGGTTGCTGCCGCAAGGGCACCGAACGGGTCACGATGTCGGAGTACGGCGCCCAGACCCAGCCACCGGCGCTGCCGGCCAGGACGACACCGACGGCCAGCAACCAGGGGGCCTGCGCGGAGGTCACGATCACCGCCCCCGCAGCACCGCAGGCCCCACCCACGGTTGTCGGAGCGCGCGAACCGTGGCGGGTTGCCAGTCGGCCCGCCAGCAGCAGGCCGGCCAGATAGCCCGCGAACGTGGCGCTGGAGACCAGCCCGAGCACCAGCTCGGAGAGCCCCAGGTCCTCCCGGATGTCGGGCAGTGTCAGACCGTAGGCGTAGCGGGCCATGCCGAAGGCGACCCCGACCACCGCCGCTCCGGCCAGCCCGATCCGGCTGCCCGCCGAAAGTGTCACGGATGCCTCCTCATGCTGCGGCGTGCACCGGAACTGCTGTCCACCGCAGCAGCATCGGCCGACACGATGCGCTCAGTTTGACTGCTCATCAGCGGTCCGCGGTGAAAGAACCGATAGAACCGCTTGTCACGGCCGCCCGGGCTTGAGGCTACCTCCACGGCCCGGCACCGTTCGGTCAGCACCTGACCACCCGCCACCTCGAGGCGCCGGACACGACCGAAGGGGCCACCCGCATCATGCGAGTGGCCCCTCCGGCCGTTCAGTGCTGGATGCCCCGGGTCAGCGGGCGGCGACCGCGGTGTCCTGGGCGGCGGACCAGGCGGCGTAGGAGCCCTCGAGCTCCACCACGTCGTAGCCGGCGTGGCGCAGGGTCGAGGCCACGACCGAGCTGCGCAGCCCGCTCTGGCAGTAGGTCACGATCGTGCCCTGCTCCGGGAGCCGGTCCAGGTTCCACAGGACCCGGCCGCCGTGCAGCTGGGTGGCGCCGGGGACGTGGCCGGCGGTGTGCTCGCTCACGGCGCGCACGTCCAGCAGCAGGGCCTTGTCGAAGGCCTCGACCTCCTCGGGGGCGACCAACCGCGGGGTGGACTGCGGCAGGCCCTCGATCCCGGTGACGTAGCCGGCCACGGCGTCGATGCCCACGCGCACCAGGTGGTCCCAGAACTCCTGGGCGGCCTCCTGGTCGGGCGCCAGCAGCACCAGCGGCCGGTCGTCGGCCTCGGGGTTCACGGCCCAGGCGCCGAAGGTCGCGATCGACTTCCCCGCCGGGATGTTCAGCGCCCCGGCCACGGTCCCGGTGTGCACCTCGTCCGCGGAACGGGTGTCCACGAAGGTCACCTCGCCGGCCGCCAGGCGCTGCGCGACCTGCTGCGGGTCGAGCTCGGGCAGCGGGGTCCGCTCGCCCATGACGGCCGGGCCCCGGCGGTTCTGGTTCTTCATCCGGCCGAAGTAGAACGGGGCGTCGGGCTGGCCGTCGAGCAGCTCGGCGACGAAGCCGGCCTCGTCGTCGGCCGCCAGGTAGGGGCCCCACCAGGCGTAGAGGCGCTCGTAGCCCACCGTGGTGGAGGGGATCGCGCCCAGGGCCTTGCCGCAGGCCGAGCCCGCGCCGTGGCCGGGGAAGACCTGGACGTGGTCGGGGAGGGTCAGGAACTTCTCCTTGAGGCTGGTGAACATCTGCTTCGCGCCGAGGAAGCGGGTGTCCACGCCGCCGGCGGCCTCGTCCAGCAGGTCCGGGCGGCCCAGGTCGCCGGAGAACACGAAGTCGCCGGTGAGCAGGTAGCCCGGGGCGTCGGCGAAGGCGCCGTCGGTGACCAGGAAGGACAGGTGCTCGGGGGTGTGACCCGGGGTGTGCACCGCGGCCACCACGATGTTGCCGATGCGGATCTCGTCGCCGTCGTGCAGGCGGGCGGCCTCGAACTCGTACTGCCAGTCCTCCCCGCCCTCGCCGGAGACGTGCATCGTCGCCCCGGTGGCCGCGGCCAGCTCGCGGGTGCCGGAGAGGTAGTCGGCGTGGATGTGGGTCTCGGTGACCGCCGTGATCTCCATGCCGTTCTTGGTGGCCATGTCCCGGTAGACGTCGATGTCGCGGCGGGCGTCGACCACCAGCGCCTGGCCGGTGCGCTGGCACCCGATGAAGTAGCTGGCCTGGGCGAGGTCCTCGTCGTAGATGCGCTCGATGAGCATGGGTCTCTCCTTCGGGGAGTCGGTGGAACAAGGGTTCGGCGGAGTTCCCTCCGGCCGTCTGCCCACCAGCGTAATACCCCCTGGGGTATCCTGCAAGTACCCCTGGGGGTATATGCTTGGGGGCTCGTCTTCCTCCGCGTTTGAACGATGGGAAAGTCCACACCAGGACGGATGGCCGGACGCCAACCGTCGCGGCCAGACCTTCTAGCCCCTGCCACGGTTCTCAAGGTGCATGGACAAGGGGCTCATACTGCGACGCGGCCCACCGCTAACGGGGCCATATGTAAAGCGGAAGGGACCTATCTGGTCTCACGATGCTGGGTGCCGTGCTGTGGATCGCGCTGGTCCGCAGCAGCGAGGGGATCGTGGCGCCCAACAGCACCATCGAGCTGATGCGGGACCTCGGCCGGCCCCGCGGGGACATGTACGAGGTCGCCGTGTGGGCCGACATCCTCACGGTGCGCGGCGACGAGCTGTTCTGCACCTACACCGTCGACAACCAAGCGGTGGTAGTCCCGGAGAACATCGACGCGATCCGGGCCCTGGCCGGCACCGTCACGGACGGGACCGAATCCATGAGCCGCACCGACGCCGCCCTGGACGTACGCGCCGACTTCCTGGCCCGCGCCCCGCACCCCGGCCAGGCCCACTCCCCGGAGGGGGCACGGTCGTGAACGCCGCGGAACCCTTCCGCATCGTGGTCGGGGTGGACGGATCGCCCGAGTCCCTGAGGGCTCTGGAGTGGGCGGTCACCGAGGCCCGGTTCCGTCAGGGTCAGGTCCATGTGGTGACTGCCTGGCAGCATCCGTCCATGGTGGCCGGTGACGACCTGGATTGGGACCTGACCCGATACGAAGCCAGGGCCCGGCACCTCCAGGACGACGCCTTGCGCAGCGTCCACGCCGAGCAGGAGGACATCACCGGCGAGGTGGTCCAGGGCTAGGCCGCCGCGGTGCTGGTGGAGGCTTCCGCCGAGGCCGATCTGCTGATCGTGGGACCCCACGGCTACGGCGGCTTCACCGGCCTGCTCCTGGGCTCGGTCTCCAACCAGGTCGTCCACCACGCCCACTGCCCCGTGCTCGTCGTCAAGCCCCGGCACCAGGGCCGCCTATAGAGGGGTCCGGAAAGAGACGTGCCGGGGCGCAGGATCGTGAAGTGCATGTCGCAGCGTCAGCGGGCCCGGAAGGATCACTTCGGTCAGTGGCCGGAGGTGTGGCCGGGGCTGTGGGAAGGGGCCGGGGACTCGTCGCCGCCCGGGATGCCGCCTGTTGCGCTGCCGCTGATGAGCGGGCCGATGACGAAGGCCGAGAGCGAGTAGAGGACCGCGAAGACGAGCAGACCCACCGCGGGCGCCCACCAGGTCCCGAACCTGCGGCGCAGACGTAGCAGGAAGGGGATCGAGGCGGCAAGGCCCAGAACACCGAACAGGACGGTCCCGCCGGACCCGGCAATCAGCGCCGTCCCGGCGAGCACGCCCACATGGTGCAGCACATGCGGGAGGAGCCCCAGGACCACGCCGATCCCGCCGATGGCGGAGTTCCACAGCGCGCGCAGGCGCCTCGGCCGGACCAGCTGAGCGTCTCCGGGGGTGCCCGCCTGATCGCTGAGCCGGTGGTGGGGAAGATGCTCATCCATCGCCATCGCGCCCTTCCCTGCAGCTGGTGTGCTGTCCCGCCGAGTGTAGTCACCGGCCCGCCATAGGCATGGGCTCGAGGTGCCGCGAATGTCGGTCCCGACCGGTCCGGGGCCGGCCTTGCGGCCCCGGACCGGCTGTCCGGCTCGCGTGCGTTCTTACAGCAGCACCTCGGTGCTGCTGCCGCCGTCGGTGGTGCGCAGGACGGTGGAATCGGCCACCAGCAGTGCCTCCACCGTCCCCTCCGCAGTGATGCTCGCTCCCAGGGCGGTGATCTCCCCGATCGCCTTCTCACTGGTGTCCCAGGTGTCCCCGGCGTCAGCGCTGGTGAGCAGGCGCCCGTCGATGCCGGCGCCGACGATGGTCTTCTCATCGGCCCAAGCCACCATCGACATCAGTTGCGGGGTGTCCAGGGTGTCCCAGGTGGTCCCGTCGTCGCTGGAGCGCAGCACGCCGTTCTCGGTGGTGGCCAGGACTGTGCCCGTGCCCGGGGCGATCGCCAGGGACGCCGGGGCGGAGGGGATCTCAAGGGTGTCCCAGGTGCGGCCGTCGGTGCTGGCGCGCAGCTGCCCGTCGAAGCCGATGACCGCGTTCGGGCTGGCGGTCAGGGCGTGGAAGTCCGACTCCCCCCCTCGGGAGAGCACCTCCCAGGTCTCACCGCCGTCGGTGGATTCGATCAGCCCGACCGGTTCGGGCAGGTCGGTCCCCATCCCGGGGTGGCCCGAGGCGAGGTAGCGGCCCTCGGTGAGGGTGAAACCCATCAGGTCCACGACCGGGCCCACCTGGGTCAACTGCCGGTTCTCCAACCGGAACAGGCCCTCATGGGTGGCCAACAGAATCACCCCGGTGGCTGTGTCGCGGGTGATGGCATGGATGTGGGTGATCGCCGTTCCAGCGCTGTTGGTGCTGGAGGAAGCAGTCGGAGCCGTGGAGTTCGCCTGCGGCGAGCACGCCACCAGGGCCCCGGAGCCCAGCAGGCTGAACCCGGCCAGGAGAAGGGATCTGCGGGTCAAGGAGTTCATGGGTCCTTTCCGCCTCGCAACCACATCACGAGGACCATCCACCATTCTCGACCGGCCGTAGAGGGGCTCTGCGCCGTTTTCCTTGAAGGTTTGGCGAAGATTGCCGCAGGAAGGGCCTCTGGGACGGATCGGCATACAGGTCGGGGACACACTGGAGGCATGAATTCTGGCTCCGATGCCGGCACCCGCCCGGAGCGGGTGCTGGTGGTCGACGACGAGAAACCCCTGGCGCAGATGGTCGCCACCTACCTGGCCCGCGCCGGCTACGCGGTGGACCTGGCGCACACCGGCCCCGACGCCCTGGAGGCCGCCCGCGACCGGAGCCTGGACGTGGTGGTGCTGGACCTGGGTCTGCCGGGGCTGGACGGCATCGAGGTGTGCCGCAGGATCCGGGGCTTCTCCGAGTGCTACGTGCTGATGCTCACGGCCCGCGGGGACGAGGAGGACAAGCTGGCCGGGCTGGCGGCCGGGGCCGACGACTACATCACGAAGCCCTTCAGTGTTCGCGAGCTCGTCGCCCGGGTGGCCGCGGTGCTGCGCCGGCCCCGGACCACCGTGGCCCCGGTCGAGCCCGCCCGGGAGTTCGGGGAGCTGACCGTCGACCTCGCGGCCCACGAGGCACGGGTGGGCGGGCGGCCGGTGGGCCTGACCCGCACCGAGTTCGACCTACTGGGGGCCCTGTCGGCCCGCCCGCACCAGGCGCTCACCCGCCGCAAGCTCATCGACACCGTCTGGGATCCATCCTGGGTCGGGGACGAGCGGATCGTGGACGTGCACATCGGGCACCTGCGCCGGAAGCTCGGGGAAGACCCGATCGGCTTCATCGACACGGTCCGTGGGGTCGACTACCGGATGGTGACACCGTGAGTCCCCGGCGCGAGCGGAGCCTGGCTACCCGGTTCTTCACCGTCCAGGTGCTGGTGGTCGCAGCCTCCCTGGCGGCGGCAGTCGTGGTGGCCTCCCTGATGGGCCCGGCGATCTTCCACAATCACTTGATCATGGCCGGGCATGCGGAGAACTCCCCGGAGTTGCTGCACGTGGAGCAGGCCTACCGCGACACCAACCTCATCACCGTGGCCGTGGCCTTGGCCACGGCCCTGATCTGCGCCCTGGTCGCCAGCATCTGGTTATCCCGTCGCATCCAGGGTTCTCTCGGGAAGCTGGCCGAAGCCGCCAAAGGCATGTCCCGCGGCCGCTACGACACCCGGGTACCGGCCCTGGGTGCCGGAGCGGAGGTGGACGGGGTGGCCACCGCGTTCAACACCATGGCGGCTCGTCTGCAAAGTACCGAAGGCACCCGCCGGCGGATGCTCTCGGACCTGGCCCATGAGATGCGCACCCCGATCTCGGTGCTCACCGTGTACTGCGAAGGCCTCCAGGACGGGGTCATCCACTGGGACGAAACCACCAGCGAGATCATGACCGACCAGCTGGGACGCCTCACCCGGAGTTGAGCCCCCGATAGTGGTGTAGCGCGGTGGTCCTGCTCGTCGTTCCGGACGAGGGCGCGGCCACCGTGAGATCTTTCGAGTTCACCTCTCACAGCACCCTCGAAAGGACATCATCACGATGACCGCTCCTCATATTGTCGACCCTGTCGGCCTGCTCGGCGAAGCCCTGTCCGAAGCGTCCCCGGATCTGATGCGGTCCCTGCTGCAGACGGTGATCAACGCGCTGCTCTCCGCCGATGCCGAGGCGGTGGTCGGCGCCGAATGGGGCCGACCCGCTCCCGAGCGGGTGACCCAGCGCAACGGCTACCGGCACCGCGACCTCGACACCCGCATCGGCACTATCGACGTCGCCGTCCCGAAGCTGCGCACCGGCACCTACTTCCCCGACTGGTTGCTCGAGCGGCGCAAACGGGCCGAGTCCGCCCTCATCACGGTCGTGGCCGACTGCTACCTGGCCGGGGTCTCGACCCGCCGGATGGACAAGCTGGTGAAGACCCTGGGGATCAACAGCCTGTCGAAGTCCCAGGTCTCCCGGATGGCCGGTGATCTCGACGAGCACGTGGAGTCCTTCCGCCACCGGCCCCTGGGCGAGGCCGGTCCTTTCACGTTCGTGGCCGCCGACGCGCTGACCATGAAGGTCCGCGAAGGCGGGCGCGTAGTGAACGCGGTCGTGCTGCTGGCCACCGGGGTCAACGGCGACGGCCACCGCGAGGTCCTGGGCATGCGGGTGGCCACGGCCGAGACCGGGGCGGCCTGGAACGAGTTCTTCGCCGACCTCGTGGCCCGCGGCCTGGGCGGGGTCCGCCTGGTCACCTCCGACGCCCACGCCGGGCTCAAGGACGCGATCGCCGCGAATCTGCCCGGGGCCACCTGGCAGCGGTGCCGCACCCACTACGCGGCCAATCTCATGTCGATCTGCCCGAAGAGCATGTGGCCGGCCGTGAAGGCGATGCTGCACAGCGTCTACGACCAGCCCGACGCCGCCGCCGTGCACGCCCAATTCGACCGCCTCATCGACTACGTCGCCGAGAAGCTCCCGGCGGTGGCCGAGCATCTGGGGCAGGCCCGCGAGGACATCCTCGCCTTCACGAGCTTCCCCAAGGACGTCTGGGCCCAGATCTGGTCCAACAACCCCGCCGAACGGCTGAACAAGGAGATCCGGCGGCGGACCGACGCAGTCGGGATCTTCCCCAACCGAGCAGCCATCGTCCGCCTCGTCGGCGCCGTGCTGGCCGAACAGACCGACGAGTGGGCCGAAGGCCGCCGCTACCTCGGCCTGGAGGTACTCACCCGATGCCGGCTCACCACCGTCGACGTCACCGGAAGCGAGGTGAATCCCGACCCCCTGACCGCACTGACAGCCTGATCCCCGTACGAAGGATCGTTACACCACTCCCGGGGGCTTGACCACCCGGCTGGTCGAGGACATCACCGATGTCTCCCGCGCCGAGGAGGGGCGCATCGACCTGGACCGCGCAGAACAGCCCGTGCTCGAACTGCTGCACACCGCCGCCGAGGCCCACAGGGAGTCCTACGCGGCCAAGGGCGTGGCCCTCGACGTGGACGTCGACGATGAGACCGGGGTCCTGGAGGTGGACCGGCAGCGGATGGGGCAGGTGCTGGGCAATCTGCTCACCAACGCCCTGCGCCACACCCCAGCGGGTGGGACGGTCACCGTCAGTGCCACCCATCAGATGTCCGGCCAAGTGGTCCTCTGCATCAGCGACACCGGTGAGGGCATCAGTGCCGAGCAACTGCCTCAGGTGTTCGAGCGCTTCTGGCGCGGGGACACCGCCCGGGACCGAGACCACGGCGGCTCGGGGATCGGGCTGGCCATCTCCAAAGCACTGGTCGAAGCCCACGGCGGCACCCTGACCGCCGCCTCCCCCGGCCCCAGACACGGCGCGGTGTTCACCATCCAGTTGCCGACCCCCCAACTGGCCGATCTGCCTCCCGCTCGGGAGGCTCACTGACATCCTTGCACTATACCCCCCCAGGGTATATACCTGAGAGGCGAGGGGCGTTCCCCGTTCCCTCACGATCCGAAGGAGCCCACCATGACCAGCTCGCCCCGCCACCCCCTGCCGATGGCCGCCACCGGTTGCGCCTGCTGCGCTCCCACCTCTGTCCCCGAGGAAGCGGGGACTGCCGTCGAGGCGCAGTCGCCGTCCTCGGACGGCACCGCCACGACCTACCAGGTGGAGGGCATGACCTGCGGCCACTGCGCCGGCCGGGTCACCGAGGCCCTCACGGCGTTGGAGGGGGTCCTTGACGTGCAGATCGACCTCGTAGCCGGCGAGGCTTCGGCCGTTACCGTGACCAGCACCACCCCTGTCGCAGAGGAATCCGTGCGCGCCGCAGTGGCGCGTGCAGGATATGCGGTCACCTCTTCCTGAGCGTGCCGGGACCGGATCCCCCACGGCCCGACCCGGCTCCCGGTCTCCAGGCCCTGCCTGGGGCCACCACCACCCGACTACCCCACGTAAGGACATCCCCATGAACCGAGCCTCTTCCCTCACCGCCGTGGCCCTCGCCTCTGCCCTGGCCCTGGCCGGCTGCGGCACCGGAGGCGGAGAGAACACTGACGCGGCCTCCGAGACCACCAGCTCCACAGCTGCCGCCACCGGGGCCGGCAGCGCCTCGAGCACCCCGTCGGGCGCTACCTCAGGGGAACCGATCGCTGAAGAGCACAACGACGACGACGTGATGTTCGCGCAGATGATGATCCCGCACCACGAGCAGGCCGTGGACATGAGCGAGATCCTGCTGGCCAAGGACGACGTCCCCGCCGATGTCCGGGCCTTCGCCCAGAAGGTCGTCGATGCCCAGGGCCCGGAGATCGAGCGCATGAACCAGATGCTGCGGACCTGGGAAGCGCCGATGCCCGGCGAGGACTCCACGTCCATGGGCCACGGGGCCGGCGGGATGATGAGCGAGGAGGACATGGGCATGCTCAACGATGCGCAGGGGACGGACGCGGCCCGGCTGTACCTGGAGCAGATGACCGTCCACCACGAGGGCGCGGTCGAGATGGCCCGGGACCAGGTCGAGCAGGGGCAGAACCCCCAGGCCGTCGAGCTCGCCCGCCAGGTGGTCGAGGACCAGGAGGCGGAGATCACCGAGATGGAGCAGATGCTCCAGGAGCTGCCGGACGGTTCCTGACCGCCCCGGTGACCGGCGTCGCCGCCCACGGGCGGCGCTCTGCAGGAAGCAACGAACCGATCGATGAAGGAGGACCGCGATGATGTGGGGCGACGGCATGGGAGGAGGCATGGGCTGGATGTGGATCTTCTGGCTCCTGCTGATCCTGGGCACGGTGGTGCTGATCTTCGTGCTCGTGAAGGCGTTCACCGGGAACTCGGGCGGCGGGACCCGGCAGGGCGGGAGCGCCCCGCCACCGACGGGTGCCGGCCCGCGCCGGTCCCGGGAGATCCTCGAGGAGCGCTACGCGCGCGGGGAGATCAGCACCGAGGAGTACCGCGAGCGGCTGCGGACCCTGGACGAGGGCGACCGGTGAGCCCGCTGACGCGCCGGCAGCTGCTGGCCCTGGGCGCGGCCGGGGCCGGCGCCGCGGCCGCGGGCGGGGCCGGGCTGTGGTGGACCGGCGGCGGCGGCCAGGCCCTCGGCGGCGGCCGGGAGCTGGTGCAGCCCGAGGTGCTGTCCAGCCGCGACGGGGCCCTGGACCTGGCCCTGGAGGCAGCCCCCGCCCGGGTGCGGATCGGGGCGCGCACCGCGCACGTGCAGGCGTTCAACGGCTCCCTGCCCGGGCCCACCCTGCGGGTCCGCCCCGGCGACACGCTCCGGGTGGCGATGACCAACGGCCTGGACGACCCGACGAACCTGCACGTGCACGGCCTGCACGTCTCCCCGCAGGACAACGGGGACAACCCCTTCGTGAGCATCGCCCCCGGGGAGACCTTCGACTACGAGTACGTCCTGCCGGGCGACCACCCGCCGGGCACCTACTGGTACCACCCGCACCACCACGGCCACGTGGCCGACCAGCTCGCCGCCGGGCTCTACGGGGCCATCGTCGTCGAGGACCCCGACCCCGTCCCGGTGGCCCGGGAGCGGGTCCTGGTCGTCTCCGACATCACCCTGGACGCCTCCGGGAACCTCGCCGAGGTCTCCCCGCCGCAGCAGATGATGGGCCGGGAGGGCGAGACCGTGCTGGTCAATGGTCAGGTCCGTCCCGAGGCCACCGCCGCACCCGGGGAGCGGGAGCTGTGGCGGGTCGTCAACGCCTGCCCATCCCGGTACCTGCGCCTGACCCTCGACGGCCAGACCCTGCGGCTGTCCGGCCGCGACCTCGGCCGGCTGCCCGAGCCGGTCGAGCTCACCGAGGTGACCCTGGCGCCGGGCAACCGGGTGGAGCTGCTGGTGGACACCCGTGAGGGCACCTCCACCCTGGTGGCCGCCCCGGTGGACCGCGGCAGCATGGACGGGATGATGGGCGGGGCCATGCCCGGGGACGGCCCCGGCAACGACGAGCCGATCGAGCTGCTCACCCTCGAGGTCGCCGGGGACCGGGCCGGGGACGCCGGGCCCGTGCCCGCCGGCCCGTCCCTGCGGGATCTGCGCGAGGAGCCGGTCGAGGCCCGGCGCACCCTGGACTTCGCCATGGGCATGGGAGGGATGGGCGGGATGATGGGCAGCATGCGCGGGCCCGGGCAGATGATGTCCTTCACGATCGACGGGCAGCAGTTCGACGCCGAGCGCACCGACCAGCGGGTCCGGGTGGGCACCGTGGAGGAGTGGACCCTGGTCAACTCCAGCCCCATGGACCACCCGATGCACCTGCACGTGTGGCCGATGCAGGTCGTGTCCGAGGCAGGCCGCGACGTCCCCGGACCGCGGTGGCAGGACGTGGTCAACATCCCCGCCTTCGGGGAGGTCACGGTCCGGGTGGCCTTCGAGGACTTCGGCGGCCGCACCGTCTACCACTGCCACATCCTCGACCACGAGGACCTCGGCATGATGGGCACCGTGGCGGCCCGCTGAGCACCGTGGGCTCGGCCCACCGACCCTGTCCGAACCACCCCACCGCCGGGGGCGTTCGCCGCCCGGCAGGAAGGACGTGCACCTCCTCATGGACCACGACACGCAGACGCAGCAGAAACTCTCCCTGACCGGTTCCGTCGCCGTCGGGACGGGGGTGATGATCGGCGCGGGCATCTTCGCCCTCGTGGGGCAGGTCGCCGAACTGGCCGGCGGCTGGGTGCCCTGGGCGTTCCTCGCCGGCGCCGTGGTCGTGGCGTTCAGCTCCTACTCCTACATCCGCTACTCGGCCACCAACCCGTCCTCCGGCGGGATCGCGATGCTGCTCAAGGCCGCCTACGGCCCGGGGGTTCTCGCCGGGTCCTTCTCCCTGTTCATGTACGTGTCGATGATCCTGGCCGAGTCCCTGCTGGGCCGCACCTTCGCCTCCTACCTGCTGCGCCCCTTCGGCCTGCAGGGCTCCGAGGTGTGGGTGGCGGTACTGGCGGTGGTGGCGATCGTGGCCGCCGCCCTGGTCAACCTGGTGGGCAACCGATGGGTGGAGCGCTCCGCCACGGTGACCGCGGCGCTCAAGATCGTCGGGATCGCCGTGCTGGCGATCGCCGGCATCCTCGCCGCCGGGGTGTCCTCCCTGGGCCGGCTGTTCACCGCCGCCGACCGCACCCCGCCGGAGACGGGATGGCTGGGCTTCCTGGCCGGGACCACCCTGTGCATCCTGGCGTACAAGGGCTTCACCACGATCACCAACCAGGGCGCCGACCTGCAGCAGCCGGAGCGCAACATCGGCCGCTCCATCATGATCTCCCTCGCCCTGTGCACCGTGCTCTACCTGCTGATCACCGTCGCGGTGACCGGCAGCCTGACCGTGCCGCAGATCGTCGAGGCCCGGGACTACGCCCTGGCCGAGGCGGCCGAGCCGATGTTCGGCGCCTGGGGCGTGACGCTGACCGTGGTGATCGCCGTGGTCGCGACCCTGTCGGGGCTCATCGCGAGCCTGTTCTCGGTCTCGAAGCTCTACGACATGCTCCGCGACATGGGCCAGGCCCCCGGGCTGCCGGGGAAGGAGGGCCACCAGTCCCTCTACATCACGGCGGGACTGGCCATCGTCATGGCGGCCTTCTTCGACCTGTCCCAGATCGCCTCCCTCGGCGCCATCCTGTACCTGGCCATGGACATCGCCATCCACCTCGGCATCCTCCGCCACCTCAAGGACGACGTCGGGGCCAAACCGTGGATCCCCTGGGTCGCGATCGCCCTCGACGTCGCGGTGCTCGTGCCGTTCGTGCTGCTGAAATCCCAGTCGGACCCGTTCACCCTGGTGATCACCGCCGTGGTGGCCCTGGTCATCGTCGTGGCGCAGTGGTTCACCGTGCGGCACCGCTCCGACGAGGACGCGCGGCAGGGCGAGCACGAACAGCACTGAGGACCGGTGAGCCGCCCCGGAACCCGGGGACCGGAAGAACAAGAACCAACGACGGAGGTCGATCATGGACGTACTGCTGACAGTTCTGGGGATCGTGGTCATCGTGGCCGGGCTGATGGACATGTTCCACACCCTGTTGCACCCCAGCGGTCAGGGACGTCTGAGCCGGCTGGTGCTCTCCACGGTGTGGAGGGTCTCGAAGGTCACCGGTCACCGGGCCGGCTCCGCGGTGGGGCCGGCGGCGATGGTGGCCGTGGTGCTCCTCTGGGTGGTGCTGCAAGCAGCGGGGTGGGCGCTGATCTACTACCCGCACGTCCCGGGCGGGTTCATGTACTCCTCCGGCATCGACGCGGCCGCCTACCCGGACGCGGTCGAGGCCGTCTACGTCTCCGTGGTGACGCTGTCGACGCTGGGCTACGGGGACGTGGTGGCCACCGACCCGTGGATCCGGGTCGCTTCCCCGTTCGAGGCCTTGACCGGGTTCGCTCTGTTGACCGCGGCGCTGACGTGGTTCACGCAGATCTATCCTCCCCTGATGCGGCGCCGGGCGCTGGCCCTGGAAATCAAGGGCCTGGCCGACGCCGACTATGCCGAGACGATCGGGGAGGTCGAGCCGGCCATCGCCTCCCGGGTCCTGGATTCCCTGCAGGCGGATCTCACGAAGATCTCCGTGGACTTCACCCAGCACACCGAGGGCTTCTACTTCCAGGAGAGCAACCCCGACCTGTCCCTGGCCCGCCAGCTGCCGTATGCGCTGCGGCTCCGTGATGCGGCCATGGCCCGGTCCGAACCGGCGGTGCGGCTGAGCGCCCAGCGGCTGTCCTCGGCCCTGAACCAGCTCGGGTCCGAGATCAAGGACGACTTCGTGGGCACCGGGGAGCACCCCGGTGAGGTCTTCGCCGCCTATGCGGCCGAGCACGGCCAGACCACCCGGGCCTGAGTTCGCCCCTCTCGGCGTTGCACACGGGCGGTCCGGGGCGCGGAGGTCGCCGCACCTACATGACCACGGGGCCCTCGAGGGCAGCCCACAGGACACCGGCCAGGACACCCAGCACCAGGCTCGCGACCGCGGCGACCCCGGCGGTGACGGCCGGCCAGGCGGCCGCCCCGCCGCGACCGGGGAACCCCGCCGTGTGCTGGTCCGGGCGGGCGAAGACGGGGGCGAACCAGCGCAGGTAGTAGAAGAGGCTGAGCACGCTGCTGAGCATCACCACCAGCACCAGCCAACCGTGCCCACCGTCCCAGGCGGCGGTGGCGGTGGTGAGCTTGCCGACGAACACGGCCAGCGGCGGGGTGCCCACCAGCCCCAGCAGCGCCACCAGCAGGGCCAGCCCCAGCCCGGGACGGGCCCGTGCAAGGCCCCGGTAGTCGGCCAGCTCCCGGTGCTCGGGCAGCGTGGCGGTGACGGCGAAGGCGGCGACGTTGGTGAGCGCGTAGGCGGCGAGGTAGAACAGCAGCGAGGGCAGGGCCAGGTCGCTGCGCCCGGCCGCGGCCACGGGCACGAGCAGGAACCCGACCTGGGCCACCGTCGACCACCCCAGCAGCCGGCGGGGGTCGGTCTGCCAGTAGGCCGCGAGGTTGCCCAGGACCATCGAGGCGGTGGCCAGCAGCGCCGCGACGAGCAGCCAGGAGCCGTCCCCGGCGGAGACCGTGGCCACGAGCCGGTACACGGCCACCAGCGCCCCCACCTTGGGCACGGTGGTGAGGAACGTGGCGGCGGTGGCCCCGGTGCCCTGGGCGGCGTCGGGAACCCAGAAGTGGAAGGGCACCCCACCGGCCTTGAAGAGCAGCCCGGCGAGCACGCCCAGCACGCCCGCGCCCACGGCCGCGGCCGGGGCGGCGGGCAGCTCCTCCTGGAGCAGGGCGTAATCGGTGCCGCCGGCCAGGGCGTAGAGCACGGTGACCCCGGCCATGAGCAGGATCCCGGACAGCGCCCCCATGAGATAGGTCTTCATGGCGGCCTCGGCCCCGGCGCGGCCGCCGGTCAGCCCGACGATCCCGTACAGGGGGATGCTGGCCAGCAGGAACCCCACGATCAGCACGAGCAGGTCGGTGGACCCGGCCAGGACCATCACCCCGGTGGTGGCCAGGAGCAGCAGCGCGTACGTGTCCGACTCCCGCGGGGACCCGGCGATCTCCCCGGAGGCCACCCCCAGCACCAGCAGGGTGGTCAAGGCGGCGATCACCCGGGCGGCACCGGTGGCGGTGTCCACGGTGAAGGTGCCGCTGAAGGCGCTCTGCGCGGGTCCGGCCATGGCGAGGGCCGCGGCGGTCGCGGCACCCAGCAGGGCCAGGGCTGCGGCTGCGCGGGCGATCCACTGGCGTCGCCGGGGCAGGAACGATCCGCCCAGCAGCACCACCAGCGCGCCGAGGAAGACGAGGATCTCGGGCAGCAGCAGCTCGGGGCGCATCTGCATCGAGGTCTCCACCGGCTACCGTCCCACCAGGCTCACGAGGGCGGCCGAGGCCGGCTCGATCACCTCGAGCAGCACCCGGGGCAGCACGCCGATGAGCAGGGACAGCGCCAGCAGAGGACCGGCGGACCACAGCTCCTGCGCCCGGAGGTCCTCGAACCCGGGGGTGTGCCCGGCCGCGGGGCCGGTGAAGACCCGCTGCAGCGCCCGCAGGAACAGGGCGGCGGTGACCAGGATGCCCAGCAGGGCAACCGCGGTGACCGGGGCGACCGCCACGCTGCCGGCGAAGATCTGGAACTCGGCGATGAACCCGGAGAACCCGGGCAGACCCAGGGAGGCGAAGGCCCCCACCGCGAACAGCGCCGCGTAGCGCGGGGCGGGGGCGGCCAGCCCGCCGTAGGAGCCCATGTCGTAGGAGCCGGCCCGGTCCTGCATCACCCCGGCGAGCAGGAACAGGGCGGCGGTGATCAGCCCGTGGCTGACCATCTGCACCACCGCGCCGGTGACCGCCACGGACCGAGCCTGGGCGGCGTCCTCGGCGAGGACCCCGGCCGCGCCCAGGGCCAGGACGATGTAGCCCATGTGATTGACCGAGGTGTAGGCGATCATCCGCTTGAGATCCGTCTGGGCCAGGGCCACGAACGCCCCGTAGAGCACCGAGACGACGCCGACGGCCACGATCACCCAGGCCCACGCCCGCCAGGCCTCCGGCAGGATCGGCATGGCGATGCGCACGAACCCGTAGGTGCCCATCTTCAGCAGCACCCCCGCCAGCACGGCCGAGCCGATGGCCGGGGCGTCGGTGTGGGCCGGGGGGAGCCAGGTGTGGAAGGGCACGGTGGGGGTCTTCACGGCCAGGCCCACCAGGATCGCCGCGAGCACCAGCCCCCCGGTGAGCGGGTCGCCCGCCAGCGGCGCCGCGGCGACGAGCTCGGGGATGTCGAAGGTGTGCGGGGCCGCCGCCACGTAGAGCCCGATGAAGCCCAGCAGCAGGGCCAGGGAGCCCAGGAACGTGTAGAGGAAGAACTTCAGCGCCGACCGGGCCGCGCTGCCGTGGCCCCACCCGGCGATCACGAAGTACATGCCCACGATGGACAGGTCGAAGAAGACGAAGAACAGGATGAGGTCGGCCGCCACGAACACCCCGAGGCTCACGCCCTGCAGGAACAGGAACAGCGCCGCCTGCACGCGCGGCCGGTCCGCGTCCCGCAGGGCGTAGACGGCGCAGGCCAGGAACACCACGGCCGTCATGGCCAGCAGCGGCAGGGAGAGCCCGTCCACGCCCACGTGGTAGCTGCTGCTGACCCCGGGGATCCACGGCACCTGCTCCTCGAACGCCAGCCCGTTGGGACCCGGGTCCTCGTAGCCGGCCCACAGCACGCCCACGAGCAGCAGCTCCACGACGGACACCACCACCCACGCCCAGCGCGCGGCCGCGGGCCCGATCGCGGGCACAGCGGCCAGGACGGCTGCGGCCAGCAGGGGCAGGAAGACGATCAGACTCAGCATGCTCATCCCATCACGGCGTAGACGGACCAGGCCACGACGCCGACGGCGAGCACCGCGACGGCCTGGAGGAAGTACTGATGGACGGCCCCGGTCTGCGGGGCCCGGGCCAGCCGCCCGGCCCGGCGAACCCGGCCGGCGAGGCCCTCGACGGCGCCGTCCACGACCGTGTCGTCGAGCCGGGCCGCACCCCGGCCGGCCGCGTCGGCGGCGTGCGCCGTGGCGCCGACCCCGGCGTCGAGGACCCGGTCGTCGAACCGGGCCGCGGCCCGTGCCAGCACCGGGACGGCCCCGGCCGCGGCGGTCACGGCCCGGTCCAGGACGAGGTCGTCGAACCAGGTCAGGGCGTGTCCCAGGCCCAGCGCGGGGCGGACGACGACGGCGTGCGCGGCGGCCTCCAACCCCAGCCACCGCACGGCCCAGCCCGGCTCGGGGACGCGCACGCGCAGCATCAGCAGCAGGACGACCAGGGCGATCGCGGCCGAGACAACCAGCTCGACGGGCGCCACCGCGCCGTGCCCGCCCACCGCCTCGGCAAGGGCCCGGCTGACCGGGGGCAGGGCGAGCACCCCCAGCAGGGCCGCGCCGGCGGCGAGCACGACCAGCGGGGCCTGCTCCAGCACCCCCACCCGCCCGGTGCCACCGGCCTCCGCCTCCGCACGGGCACCGCGGCGCCAGATCGTCCACAGGACCTTGCCCGCGTAGGCCGCCGACAGGGCCGCCGCCACGAGCCCCGCGGCATAGAGCAGGCCCGAAACCTCGAGCGCCCCGGCGAGCACCGCGTCCTTGGTGGCCCACAGGGACAGCGGGGCGATCCCGGCCAGGGCCAGCGCCCCCACGGTGGCGGTCACGCCCACCACCCGCCACCGGCGGCCGGCCCCGCGCAGTGCGGTGAGCTCCTCGGTGCCCAGCGCGGTCAGCCACGCCCCGGCGGCCAGGAACAGCAGGGCCTTGGTGGAGGCGTGGGCCACCAGGTGGGCCGCGCCTCCGCTGACCGCGCCCACCCCGGCGGCCAGCACCACGAAGCCCAGCTGCGCCACCGTGGACGCCGCCAGCAGCTGCTTGAGCTCCCGCTGGGCCAGGGCCACGAACCCCATCAGCACCGCGGTGGCCACCCCGATCCACGCGGCGGCCGGGCCCGCCCACCCGGTGGAGGTCAGCAGCGGCTCCACGCGCAGCAGCAGGTAGCCGCCCATGGCCACCATCGCCGCGGAGTGCAGCAGTGCGCTCACCGGGCTGGGGCCCTGCATCGCCCCGGAGAGCCAGAACGAGAAGGGCAGCTGCGCGGCCTTGCCCAGGGCCGCCACGAGGATCCCGGCCGCGATCACGTGCCGCCACGGGTCCTCCGCCGCGGGCAGGGCGGACAGCGCCATCCCGGCGCCCCCGGCCAGGGCGGCCCCGGCGGCGACGTAGAGCCCCAGGTCCGCGGTGCGGGTGGTGACGAACGCCGTGAGCCCGGCCGAGACGCGGTCGGAGTCCCGCCACCAGAACCCGATCAGCGCGTAGGAGGTCGCGCCCATCAGCTCCCAGGCGAACAGCAGCGCCGGCAGGCTCGCGGCCGCGGCCGTGGCCAGGGCCGCGGCGGCGAAGAGCAGCATCAGCCCGTGGAACCGCGGCCGGCCCGCCCGGATGCTGCCGGCCGCGAAGACCAGCACCAGCAGCGTCACTCCCGCGACCATCGGGAGGGTGACTGCTGCGAGGGCGTCGACCTCCAGCGCGAAGTCGGCGCCGGCCACGAACGGGTAGGACAGGGCGGGCCGGGTCAGGGCGGCGACCGCCGCGAGGACCGTGGTCACCGCGGCGGTGAGCACCGCGACCGGGGCCGCGGCACGCTCCGCCCGGGTGAGGGCGAGCACCGCGCCCACGGTGGCCGGGAGCACCACCACCGCCAGCAGCACGGCCTGGGACGCGGTCATCGGGAGAGCTCCTCGGCCATGTCGGTCATGTCGGTCTGCCGCCTGCGGTGCAGCAGAGTGGCCACGGCGAAACCCATGGCCATCTCCACGGTCATGGCCGCCAGGACCACCAGCAGCAGCACCTGCCCGGAGGGGTCCGGGGCCAGGAACCACCAGAACCCCGCCGCGGCCAGGAGCACCCCGTTGATCATCAGCTCCAGGCCCATCATCACCATCACCACCACCTGCTGGGACAGGGCCCCGTAGAGCCCCACCGCGAACAGCGCGGCGGCCACGACCAGCACGGCTTCCAAGGTCATCGGCCCACACCCCCCGGCTGCGGGTCGTCGGCCGGGCGGCGGCGCAGGTCGTCACCGAGCCGGTCGTAGCGGGTGCGATGGGCGGCCAGGACCACCCCGGCCACGATGGTGGCCACCATGACCGGGCCCACCACCGCCATCACCAGCATCTTCTCGCCCATGATCTCCAGGCCCAGCGCACGCGTGAGGTCCTCCGGCGGGGCGCCGCGACGCTCCGGCCACGGGACCAGCAGCGCCCCGGCCGCCAGCAGCACGAAAACCCCGGCCGAGGCGCCGATCGCGGTCTTCTTCCCGTGGGTCATGTCCATGGGCATCAGCGCCGGGTTCATGCCCATGAACATCACCATGTAGACCGCCATCACCGCCATCTCCATCACCATCATGAGGATCGTGATGATCCCCAGATAGCTCTGGCCCAGCAGCAGGATCTGCACCCCCACGGCGATGAAGGACAGCGCCAGGGCATAGGTGGCCCGGGCCATGGAGTCCACCACGAACACGAGCGCCCCCGCGGCCACGGCCACCACGGCGAGCACCCAGAACACGATTCCGACCAGCACGGCTCAGCCCTTCCAGACGACGACGAGGGACACGACCAGGTCCTGGAGCACGGCGGCCGGGAGCAGGACCACCCAGCCGATCTCCATGAACCGGTCCGGGCGCAGCAGCGGGATCCTCCGCCGCAGCCACACGAGCACCGCGAGCACCAGCACGGTCTTCACCAGCACCCACGCCCAGCCGGGCAGGACGGGCCCGGCGCCCCCACCGAGGAAGAGCGGCACCGAGAAGGCGGCGCCGGCGGTCAGGAACAGGTAGCGCCCAGCCTGGAGGACGAGGCGGTCGACCCCCGAGAGCTCGGCCAGCACGCCGCCGCCGATGTCGGCAGCCAGCGCCGGGGCGAACGGGCCCCATACGGAGAAGCCGGTCACGCCGATGAGGAAGACGAGGAACGCCACCGGCATCCACACCACGAACCACACGCCGTCCTGGGCCGCGGCGACGTCCCCCACGGCCAGGCTGCCGGCGGCGATCGCCGGGGCCACCAGGGCGAACATCAGCGGCAGCTCGTAGGCCAGCCCGTGCGCCAGGAAGCGGTAGCCGCCCACCAGGCCGTGGGCGGAGTTCGCACCCCAGCCGGCCAGCCAGACCAGCGCCCAGACCATGACGTCCACGGTGTTGAACCACACGACGCCGACGTCCAGGTCCGCCAGCGTCCACTCCCCCAGCGGGAGCACCGCAATCATCAGGAACGCTCCGACCAGCATGCCCGCGCCACCGACCCGCCACAGCAGGGTGTCCGCGGCCACTGTGGTCCGGCGCCGCTGCCGCAGCAACCGCGCCGTACGGCCCAGCGGCGCGCCCCATCCACCGCCGGTGCCCTGCGCCCGGGCCGAGAGCGCCGTATCCAGAGCCACGGCGAAGAAGGCCAGCCCGCACAGGAGGATCCCCGCCAGCACGGCCCATCCGCCGGGGACGGTCGTCACCACGCTCTCAGCCATGCCCCACCTCCTGGACGGCAGGATGCGGATCGAGGCCCAGGCTCGCCACGGCCAGCCGCACGGAGGCCAGCTCCAGCCCGGTCACCAGCTCTGGCAGCACCGCCCACGGCACCGCGCCGTCCTCCACCGGGACCGGCACCGCGCCACCGGCCTCGGCCCGGATCCGTTCCACCCGGGACAGCAGCCGGTCGTGGGCGTCCCCGAGGCAGTGCCGCGGCAACCCGTGGTGCTCCAGAGCGGACGGGTCGAGCGGCAGCACGCCTCGCAGCGACCAGCGGAGCAGCCGTGATCTCCGGATCGTCCGGTGCAGCCGCTCGGCGGCGGCCCGGGCGGCGCCCCGATCGCCGTGCAGGAGGGCGTCCCGGGCGCGGCGGGCGCCGGATGCCGCGTCCTCGGCCCCGGCCAGGGCCAGCAACGCCACGACCTGGTCGCACCACACCACCACCGCCGCCGGCGCGGGACCGGGACCCGGTCCGCCTGCTCCGGCGCCGTCGACCACGGAGGCTTCGGCGTCGACCACGACATCCCCCTGCAGGGAACAGTGCAGCACGAGCCCGGCCGGCCAGAACGGCAGCACGGGACCGAGCGGAAGGTGGAGCACGTCCATCTCCAGCCCGTCACGGTCCTCCCCGCCCCCGGCCAGGGCGATTCCCCCCGGGGCCATGTCCATCCCGCCGTGACCACTGTGGTCCATGCCGCCATGACCGCCATGACCGCCGTGGTCCATCTCGCCGTGGTCCATCTCGCCGTGGTCCATCTCGCCGTGGTCCATCTCGCCGTGGTCCATCTCGCCGTGGTCCATCTCGCCGTGGTCCATCTCGCCGTGGTCCATCTCGCCGTGGTCCATGCCCCCGTGGCCCCCATGATCCACGTCCTCGGGGATCTCGGGCTCCTGCGGCCGTTCCCGGGCGTCCGTCCGGTGGTGCGGGGTGTCGAGCAGGAGCGCTGCGGCGTCGTCGAGGGCTGGTCCCACCCCTCCCGGCGAGGTGATGTCGGCGCGGACGCGAGGACCGGGCATCTGCTCCCAGAGCCGGTCCACGAGCTCCGAGAGCTCGGGGCCGGGGACACCGCACACGGCGAGCACGTCCGCGTCGGCCGGTGTTGAGGCCGGCCGCCACCCGCGGCGGAGCAGCTGCTGCTCCAGTTCCATGCGCGCGTCCCAGTGTCCCGGGACCTCGACGACGAGGACCTGCGCGGCCCGAACCGCGAAGCGGGCGAGGAGTTCGTTCAGGCCCATCGGAAGGCTCCTTCCCGCCAGGCCCAGGCCACGGCGACGAGCAGGCCCCCGAGGAACAGGAACATCTCCACGACCGCGGAGATCCCCTTCTCGATCACGACCACCGCCCACGGGTACATGAAGAGCATCTCGACGTCGAAGGCCAGGAACACGATCGAGGCGAGGTACCAGCGGGCGTGGAACCGGGACAGCGCGTGCTCCTGGGGCATCCACCCGGACTGAGCGGGCAGCACCGTCAGCGGGTCGGCCGTGATCACTGCTGTGCGGTGCAGCGCGTAGAGGAGAACGACGACCGACATCGCCACCAGGGCCATGGCCACGATTCCGGAGTACACGACGGTCTCCCCTTTCGCGCGGTCGGAACATGGAAGTCTGTCGTTGATCGGTGGGGCCACCCTAACGGGCGGCCCCACCGATCGCGCCGTTTCAGCTCGGTGATCAGGCGCGGCCGGCGAGCCAGGTGCGGAAGTCCGCGACCTGGGCCTGCTGGGTGGTGATCCCCGAGGTGGCCGCCACGCGCAGCTGCGGGTGCACGGCGCGAGACTGCGGCTCGAGGAACTCGATGATCCCGCTGTTGTGGTGTGGAATCATCTTCTGCACGAAAGCGACATCGAAGTCCTCACCGGCCTCAGCGGCCGACAGCTCCTCGATCATCATCTGGGTCTCCTCCTCCAGGATCTTCATCTCCTCCTGGGCTTCTGCCGGGGCTTGGGCCATGGCCTCTTCAGGGGTCAGCCCGTACCACTCCTCCAACCAGGTGGTGAACTGGTCGATCTGGTGCTGCTGATTGGCGATGATGTTCTCCGCGTGGGTGCGGATGTCCGGGCTGGTTCCGCGCTCGAGCTCCAGCTGGGCCATCTCGATCGCGGCCCGGTGGTGCGGAATGATCTCGGCCAGGAACGTGATCTCCAGTTCCTCGCCCTCCAGCCCGGCCAGGGTCTCACCGAACTCGTAGGCGGTCGGGGAAGTCGGGTCCGGCTGGATCATCTCCGTCTGACTGTGGGAGGACACCGGGGCGGCCTCCCAGTGGGCGGATGCCGGCGCAGCGGCTCCGCCCAGCAACGCAGTGGCCACAGCGGCCGCGGAGGCGGCGGCCGCGGTACGGCGGCCTAATGAAATGTAGTGCATGGCAGATTCCCTCTCGGGCGATGAGCCGGTCCCTCGATACCAGCTCGGCGGATGCCGGGCGGTCTGTCACCGGGACCATGCGTGCACCGCGGTGAAGCAAACGCCAAGCAGTAGTGGGCGGTATGGGGGGAAGACGGAATCTGCCCCCGTGCAGCTCGTTCGTGCAGGGGCAGGCCCCGTCTTTTACCGGCAGATGGTGTAAATGGACATCGGCCGGTCAGCGGGTCGATCAGGCGGTGGCGGCGGGGCGGCCGCCTTGGCGGTCGTACCACTCCTCGAGCCAGGTCTGCATCTGTGCGATCTCGCTCAGCTGGACCGTTTTGATGTTCTGGCACAGCTGCAGCAGGTCCTGGTGCTCGGCGCGGTCCAGGCAGGTCTCGGCCTCCCGGACCGCCGCCCAGTGGTGGCGGATCATCGACTGCATGAACCGGATCTCGTACTCGGCCCCGGTGAACTGGTCCAGCCGTTGCATCGAAGCCATGTCACCGGTGGACAGCTGGGGCTCATAGGTGATTCCGTACCACTCCTGCAGCCAGGTCTGCATCTGCTCGATCTCCTGGTTCTGGACCGTGATGATGTCCTCGCACATCGCGGCCAGCTCCGGGTGCACGGCCTTGTCCACGCACTCCTGAGCCATCACGACCGCCATGTAGTGGTGGTCGATCATGCTCTTCAGGAACTCCACCTCGAAGCTGGCGGCTTGCTCGTTGCCGGCCGGGGCATCGGCGAAGGCCGGGGCCGCCGTCGCCACCCCTGTGCCGGTCACCGCCCCGAGAGCCAGAACGGCCGACGCGGCCGCGGCAGGAACACGCCGCCGAAGGCGCCGTTTGCCCGAGATCACGCTCTGTTCTTTCAAGCCCATCCTCTTCCTTTCCTGCGTCAGGTCAGTGTTCGGCCCGTCTCAGCCCAGGGAGGAGATCAGGTCCGCGCAGGCGGCCTCGCAGCGGCGGCAGGCCTCGGCGCACACGCGGCAGTGCTCGTGCTCACCCGCGTGCTGGGCGCACTCGTCGCCGCAGGCCTTGCAGGCGGCCCGGCATGCCTCCAGGACGACCCGGGTGACCTCGGCGTTGTTGCCGGTCTGACGGGAGAGCACACGGCCGGTGGTCGCGCAGATGTCGGCGCAGTCCAGGTTCTTACGGATGCAGGTGCTCAGTTGCGCGACCATGTCCTCGGCCAGGCAGGCATCCGCGCAGGCGGTACAGGTCTGGGCGCACTCGAAACAGGCCTCGATGCACTCCGCCAACTTCTGCTGGTCGATGTCCCCCAGGTCCTTCGGGTAGGTCTCCAGCATCGAGCTCACGTGATGAGTCATGGTTCTGCTCCTTCTCTCATACTGCGGTTCGTGCGGTATATCGATCTGGTGCCGACGGATCTTGCGATCCACCATGTTTCCGACAGTAGCCTTATCAGCGTTGTATCTAAACGGTGATCAACTCCATGTCAGGGCGATGAGCGGGAATCTTCACGGAACCTTCAAGAAGGAGGTCCTGGAACCGTGGGGCCTTCCCTGGCGCGGCGGGCTAGTGAGCTTGTCGGCATGGAGCAGCGCCACGCACGTGGACGCACCCGTGCGGCTGGGCCCGTCCGGTACCGGTTCCGCACGTCGGGTGGCAGCCCCAGACGGGAGCGTGCGAACGTGGCGGACACCTGGAGATGCAGGGGAGGAAACTGTCCCTGTTGGCTAGATACAAGAGGGCTGTGTCTGTGCGGTTTTCCTCCGTGGGGTGACCCGGCCAGCTGATGTCCGCCTGAGCGGCGGAGGACCGAGAAGGGAGTACACCATGCAGGTGGGACTGGTAGGACTGGGCAAGATGGGCGGCAACATGGGTGAGCGGCTGCGCGAGGCCGGCCACACAGTGGTCGGCTACGACACCGACCCGGAGCTCTCCGACTCCGAGAGCCTCACCGCCATGGTGGAGCAGATCGGCACCCCGCCCCGGGTCGTGTGGGTCATGGTGCCGGACACGGTGGTGGACACCGTGATCGACGAGCTGGCCGGCGTGCTGGGCGAGGGCGACGTGATCATCGACGGCGGCAACTCCCGGTGGATCCACGACGCCCCCCGCGCCCGGAGACTGGCCGAACGGGGCATCGAGTACCTGGACTGCGGGGTCTCCGGCGGCGTGTGGGGGATCACCCAGGGATACGCCCTGATGGTCGGCGGGGACGAGGGCACCGTGGCCAAGGCGCAGCCGATCTTCGACTCGCTCAAACCCGCCGGCGAGTTTGGCTTCGTCCACGCCGGTGAGCACGGTGCGGGTCACTTCGCGAAGATGGTCCACAACGGCATCGAGTACGCGATCATGCAGGCCTACGCCGAGGGCTGGGAACTGCTCGAGGCCGCCGGTCACGTCCGCTCGGTACGGGAGACCTTCAACTCCTGGCGCGAGGGGTCGGTGATCAAGTCCTGGCTGCTGGACCTGGCGGTGAACGCGCTCAACGAGGACGAGCACCTGGACCGGCTCGCCGGCTACGCCGAGGACTCCGGCGAAGGCCGCTGGACGGTGGAGGCCGCTCTGGACCTCGCGGTCCCGGTGCCGGCCATCTCCAGCGCCCTCTTCGCCCGGTTCGCCTCCCGGCAGGACCAGGCCCCGGCGATGAAGATGATCGCGGCGATGCGCAACCAGTTCGGCGGCCACACGGTCCGCGACGTGGCCGCGGGCCCCGAGCACGTCGAGGCCGCACCCGGCGAGGAGCCGGCCCACCCCGCCGAGCAGTAGGTCCGACCGTCCCCGCCGCCAACGGCTCGGAAGCGGCCACCCTCACCCCTCTGCAAGGCCTGTGCGCCATGCCGATCCGCACGGTCACCACGGTCGGCACTGCTCCCGCCCGGTGCCGGCCTTGTCGAGGAACGCCTACGGGGCGAGGGGATCGCGGATCAACAGCCGGTGACCACGATCGAGGCAGCGGTGACGGCACCGCCCGGCGTCCCCAATCGGCCCCGGAATACTGATCGGCCCAGCCACGTGGCAGCCGGCAGCCCAGTGGATCCGCCGCTGACCATCCTGGCCTCACCAACGACAGCGAAGGACCCGCTTAATTACTCCCCTCGCAGCGGGCCATTGATCTACCGGTCCCATACATGGACCCGGATGAATTTGAAGATCTCGTGAAGAAAGCAGCTCTTCTCACCTGTTCGACACCCTTGGATATGAAGATTTCATGAAGGAAACAGTTCACTCCCCCAAGCAATGCTGGGCGGTTTCGTAAAAAAATCCGAGAACACCCTTGAGGGACGCTGAAGCTCCCCCGGGGGTTCACCTTCCCCCGCACCGGGCGCAGGCCGAAGGATTCCACGGGTAATGAGGGGCAGCGGATCCGAGCTCCCACCGCGCTCATCGGCGCGATACCGCAGGTCAGAGCCTCCCCGGGGCGGTCCCGATGAGTGGTGGCACGGGGAGGAAAGACAGCTAGCGGCGCCACCCCGCCGGAACGAATGTGCCCCAGGCGTGGTGGGCTACCGGCCGTTTTGCCGGCGACCGCGCGAGGCCGGCGCAAGCCTTTTCCCGGCACCACAGGGAATGTGACCTTTTCGTTATCTAGGCGCTAGTGTCCTCTGCGTGCCGTTGGCTGATCTCATCGGCTTCCCCGGGTGCTTCGCCGAATTCTGCCGGCAGCCGGGGTCCCCAATACAGAAATGACTTGGCAGAAGCGGGGGAACCATACCCGGTCCGCACCCGGACCTTGGGGTGAAGCCGCCGGAGCTGCAGGCTCGGCGGCCGGGTGCCTCCCACCCGAACCCGACAGCTCACCTCGTAGGCAAAAGGAGGACCCTCATTCATGGCTTTCTTCACGCGTAGCTCTGCCCGCCACCGCGCCCAGACCCCCTCGCACCTGGTGCGCACCACGACCCTGGCCGCCGCTGTCGGCGCGGCGGTGATCGGCTCCGTCGCCCCCGCTCAGGCCTATGCCGAAGCCCCCGCCACGTCCGGCACCGCATACTCGACCCCCGCGACCTCCCCGGCTCCGGCCGCTTCCCAGGCCCCCGTCACCGTGCAGGCGGCGAGCCTGCCGGCCGCTGGGGCGGCCACCTCGAGTCTGTCCCCCCAGTCCTCGGACATTTCCGAGATCTCCGCCACCTCCGCTGCGGCCGGCGGCATTGTCGGCACCGCGATGCAGGGCGTCGGTACCGGCTACGTCTGGGGCGGCACGGACTTCGGCGCCTGGGACTGCTCCGGTTTCACCCAGTGGGTCTACGCCCAGCAGGGCATCGACCTCCCCCGCACCAGCCAGCAGCAGTGGGCGGCCGGCACCCCGACCACTGACCCGCAGCCCGGCGACCTCGTCGTCCAGAACGGCGGGGCCCACATCGGGATCTACCTCGGTGGCGGCAAGATGATCTCCGCGCTGAACCCCACCCAGGGCACCTTCGTGCACAGCGTGAATGCCATGCCGACGGTCGGCTACGTCACTTTCCGCTGAGCCAACCCGCCGCCCGCCACGAATGCCGCCCGTGGCGGGCGGCGGGTGTGCCCCCACCTGATCAGCATCCAGGATCGGTCGGTCAGAACCTGAGATGCCTGCATCAGGCCACCGCCGGGGAACACCCCGATTCGGCCCCCTGATGGGCCCGCTCTTGAAGGTTCAGTGAAGATCTACCGCCCAGCCCTCCCAGCCCGGAGAAAGCAACCACGGCGGGGTTACCGTGGACGGATCGGCCCGCCTCGACCCGAGGCTGAGCAGAGCAAACACCACGATGTGCAGGCCCAGCACGGGCTGCTGCGAAGGAGAGGTTCGTCATGACGTCGACGATCAAGCACCTGGCCGCCGGGACGGCCCTGGCGCTGGCCCTCAGCGGTGCCGGGGCGACCGCGGCGGTCGCGTCCCCGACGCACCAGCCTGCCTCCGCCTCCGCACAGACGGGCGCTGAGCGGCACATGAACCACGACCGCCATTTCGCCGTGATGATGGTCCCCCACCACCAGGGTGCCACCGACATGGCCGAGCTGGCCCTGCAGAAGTCCGAGCGTCCCGAGATCCGTGACCTGGCGGAGAAGATCATCGAGGCCCAGACCGAGGAGATCCAGCAGCTGGAAGCAGCGGCCCAGCGGCTGGCCGCCGAGAACACCCCGGGACACCACCACCACCACGGCCACGGCCACGGCCACGGCCACCACCACGGCCACGGGCACCACGGCCACGGCCATGGCGGCCATGGTCAGAGCATGAATGCCGACATGCAGGGCGCCATGATGGGCGAAATGGACGGCATGGACGGCATGAGCCTGGAAGAGCTGGCGAAACTGTCCGGGGATGATTTCGACAAGGCCTTCCTCGAAGAGATGATCGCCCACCACCAGATGGCTCTCGAGATGGCCGAGATGGAGCTGCAGATGGGCACCGACCCAGAGCTGCGAGCCATGGCGGAGAAGATGATCGAGGACCAGCAGGCGGAGATCGAGCTCATGCAGGGCTGGTTGGAGGAGTGGTTCGCGGCCTGATCCAGGACCACGAACTGAGCCCCCACCGGCTGGAACGGGCCGACACCGGGACGTCATGATCCCCGTCGACCCGTTCCAGCCAGTCCAGTGCGGTGATCCCCGACGCGGCACCCGATGGGCGCGCGCCCTTCGCACAGTCAGCAGCACCCCAAACGGTCACCGACCAACCGCAGGTTCGCCAGCGCCGCGTCCTCTTGCCTCAGGACACGGACCCCCTCGCCTGGGGTCTTGCTCCTCCAGCGCGCGCACCGTCACCGAGATGGCCGAGACCACCGGAGTCCCCTCGCTCGGTGGTGGTGGCCGGGTCCCGACCGTGTTGCGTCTGTCCGGGCTCGTGAAGGGGCGACACGCGATCTTCTCCGTGCCCGATAACCCTCTCATCCGCCCGGGGCAGGGGATCGTTAGCCACAGCGACCACCGGTTCACCGGTGAGCCCGGCCACGTCGAGTCCACCCCCTGTTTCGTTTCCGAGGCCTCAGACACGGTCGCCCTGGGACGCTGGGGCTCGCAGCACAGTGTTCATGTCACCGCGATCAGTACCGGGAGGACAGATGACGGATCCGCTCACCGGACGTGTGCTGGTGGTCGACGACGAGGTCGACCTCGCGCAGCTGGTCGCGGGCTATCTGCGCAAGGCCGGACTCGAGGTCGTGGTGCGCCACGACGGCAACCAGGCGGTGGCCGCGGTGCGGGAGTACACCCCCGACGTGCTCGTGCTGGATCTGGGGCTGCCGGGGATCGGGGGGATCGAGGTGTGCCGTCAGGTGCGGACCTTCTCGGACTGCCACGTGCTGATGCTCACCGCCCGGGATGATGAGGTCGACAAGATCGTGGGCCTGTCGGTCGGTGCCGACGACTACGTGACCAAACCGTTCAGCCCGCGCGAACTCGTGGCGCGGGTCCAGGCCATGCTGCGCCGGGCCCGCACGGGAAGTGTTGAATCCACTACAGCCTTACCGCACGGACAGCAGGCACTGGTGATCGGGGAACTGGTGGTGGACGGGGACTCCCGCCAAGTGCACCTGGCCGGGGAACCGGTGGCGTTGACCCGGATCGAGTTCGACCTGCTCCTGTGCCTGGCTGCCCGCCCGCAACTGGTGCTCTCGCGCCGGCAGCTGGTGGAGCTGGTCTGGGACACCACCTGGACCGGGGACGAACACCTGGTGGACGTGCACATCGGGCGGATCCGCAAGAAACTCGGCGACGTAGCCACCAGGCCGACATTCATCCACACGATCCGCGGGATCGGCTACCGGATGGGCACCGGGCGATGAGCGCCGCCGTCTCCGACCGGACCCGGGCCTGGTCGTGGTCCTGGAGCCCGTTGACGGTGCGATTGATGCTGGCCCAGACAGCGGTGCTGGCCATCGGGCTGATCATCGTGGTGATCACCGCGGTGCTGGTCGGGCCGAGCATGTTCTATCACGAGCTCGTCGAGACCGGCCACGCCGATGCGGCCACCGGGCTGGTGCACCTGGAAGACGCCTTCCGCTCGGTGAGCCTTACCGCCCTGACCATCGGCGGGCTGCCGGCGCTCTACATCGCCGGGATGCTCACCTTCTACCTCTACCGCACGATCGGGCGGTCCCTGACCTCCTTCAGCACCGCCGCCCAGGAGGTGGCTGCCGGCAACTACGACGTGCGTGTCACCTCCACCAGCCTGGGCCCGGAATTCGACTCCCTGGCCGGGTCTTTCAACGACATGGCCGCCAGGCTCGACGCCGTGGACACCACTCGCCGCCAGATGCTGGCCGATCTGGCGCACGAGATGCGCACCCCCCTGGCCAGTCTCAAAGGACATCTGGAGGGCATCGAGGACGGAGTGGTCGAGTGGGATGAACGAACCACGGGCATCTTGTACGCCCAGATCGCTCGGCTCGAACGACTGGCCCGCGACATCCGCCACCTCACCGCCGCCGAAGAAGGCATGACCCACCTGCAGCTGACCCTCCAGGACCCGGGCCAGCTGGCAGCCCAGGCGGCCGCGGCCGTCCAACAAGACGCCGCCGCTCAGAACATCTCAGTGACCGCCATCAACACCGGCATGGAGGTCCCACCGGTGCTGGTCGACCGGGAAAGGATGGGACAAGTGTTGGGCAACCTGCTGGAGAACGCACTGCGTCACACCCCATCCGGCGGCGCCGTCACCGTGCGCACCGACCACACCCCGGAAGCGGTCACCCTCACCGTCGCCGATACAGGGGAAGGTATCGACCCCCAGCACCTTCCGCACGTCTTCGCACGCTTCTACCGCGCCCACCACGGCCGGGAAGCCCACCGCGGCGGCTCCGGCCTGGGACTGGCCATCAGCAAATCCCTCGTCGAAGCCCAGGGCGGGACCCTGGAGGCCACCAGCGACGGCCCCGGACGCGGGACCAGCTTCCGGATCCGCCTGCCCCGCCACACGCCCCCGGGCTGACGCCAGCGACACCACCAGACCGTGCTGTGACGGCGGCGGGCCGTGCCCGCCGCAGCAGACGTGCTCTCTGCGGCGGGCACGGCCCGTCATGTCGTGGCTACCGGCACAGCCTATCCATGGCTGTCCTTGGCCGGCCTGCCCAGCACCAGCCGGCGGGTGCCTTTCACGCTGGTGCTGACCACCTTCTCCAGCGGTCCCTGCCCCAGGCTCCGGTGCCAGGCCACCGCGAACAGCGCCGCTACCGCCAGGTGGACCATGAACCACAGGTAGGGCAGCTCGTAGTGGGCCTCGAAGGACAGTGCCACCAAGTGGACGGTGTAGAGGGTCAAGGTCATCAAGCCCATCGCCGACAGCGGCAACAACCATGCCCCGATCTTCGGGCCGATCAGCAGGAAGACGCCCAGCACCGCCAGGCTCACCCCAAGGCTGGCCGCGATCGCCAGCGGGGTATTGGTGTGCGGGGTGGCGATCGCCAACCACCACACGGTCTCCGTGGGCAACAAGTCCGGCCCCCAGACCAGCACATCCTCCAGCTCGTGCTCGCCCATCGAGGAGGCATCCAGTAGCCGCTGGTAACCACCCAAGGCATAGAGCAGGACATAGGAAATGGTCTGGGCGAAGATCGCCAGCCCCACGCCCACCACCACCAGTCGAGCCTGAACCTCCGTCTTGCGCAGATTCAACCGCCCCAACCCCAACCCGACCAGCAGATAGGTCATGTACGGCAGAGCCGGATAGGTCCCGGTCAGCAGCAGCTGGGAGGCCGTGGCACCGGGCTGCGTGAGCAGATCCGTGAAAGTGGGGTTGTAGGAGACAAATTCGGGCAACCCATCCTGGAGTCCCTGCATCAGCATCGGAGACACCACCCCGAAAAGCACTGCGGAGATGAACAGGGCCTTCGGGCCTGCGTGCAGGAACGGAATCGCCAGCAGGAAGAACACCCCGTAGTAGATCAGGATGTTGTAGGCGGGCGGATCCTCCGACATCAGCGTCCCGATCCACAACCCCACGATCGCGATCAGCACCGCGCGCACCACCAGGCCGATCCGGTCAGCGGTCATCGTCCTACCCTCGTGCGGGTGCCGCCCCCCGGAAGTCAGTGCCAACCCCACCCCTGCCAGCAGGGCGAACAGGGCCGCTGAGTCCCCCGAGAACAGCCGCCACGACCAGCTCGCTTCCCCGGTCTCCTCGTTCCAAGCCGGCAGCAGATGAATGGCCATCAGCCCGATCAGCGCCAGCCCGCGAGCCGCATCGATCCCCACCAACCGGCGCGTGGGCCTTACCACCGCGTCTCCAAGACCCGCTGGCAGATGCCCTCCCATCCTCGATCCAGTACTCATCATTCCCCCTGTTGACTACAAGGTCCCGGTGCATCCAGGACCGTCTGTTCCCAGGGTGGACGCCTCACTTGGAGTCCCCGTCGCGGGATTCTCAAGGTTCCATGAAGACTCCAGAATCCATGGGCGACGCAGGAGCTCCTCCGTGCGACCGAAGCACGAAACGAGGAAAGGGAAACCCAGCGCAGGACCCGCGAGGTAGCCCAGGGTCCGCTGGGACCCTTGATCCGAGCCAGGCCACCCCTTCACGTTAAAGACGGATGCCCCAGCCCTGGGGAGGAATACTGGGGCACCCGAATGTCCGTGCACGAACGGATGAGAACGGGGTGTTCTCACTGGCAAACTATGCCCTCAGAGTTGAGCCCCCGATAGTGGTGTAGCGCGGTGGTCCTGCTCGTCGTTCCGGACGAGGGCGCGGCCACCGTGAGATCTTTCGAGTTCACCTCTCACAGCACCCTCGAAAGGACATCATCACGATGACCGCTCCTCATATTGTCGACCCTGTCGGCCTGCTCGGCGAAGCCCTGTCCGAAGCGTCCCCGGATCTGATGCGGTCCCTGCTGCAGACGGTGATCAACGCGCTGCTCTCCGCCGATGCCGAGGCGGTGGTCGGCGCCGAATGGGGCCGACCCGCTCCCGAGCGGGTGACCCAGCGCAACGGCTACCGGCACCGCGACCTCGACACCCGCATCGGCACTATCGACGTCGCCGTCCCGAAGCTGCGCACCGGCACCTACTTCCCCGACTGGTTGCTCGAGCGGCGCAAACGGGCCGAGTCCGCCCTCATCACGGTCGTGGCCGACTGCTACCTGGCCGGGGTCTCGACCCGCCGGATGGACAAGCTGGTGAAGACCCTGGGGATCAACAGCCTGTCGAAGTCCCAGGTCTCCCGGATGGCCGGTGATCTCGACGAGCACGTGGAGTCCTTCCGCCACCGGCCCCTGGGCGAGGCCGGTCCTTTCACGTTCGTGGCCGCCGACGCGCTGACCATGAAGGTCCGCGAAGGCGGGCGCGTAGTGAACGCGGTCGTGCTGCTGGCCACCGGGGTCAACGGCGACGGCCACCGCGAGGTCCTGGGCATGCGGGTGGCCACGGCCGAGACCGGGGCGGCCTGGAACGAGTTCTTCGCCGACCTCGTGGCCCGCGGCCTGGGCGGGGTCCGCCTGGTCACCTCCGACGCCCACGCCGGGCTCAAGGACGCGATCGCCGCGAATCTGCCCGGGGCCACCTGGCAGCGGTGCCGCACCCACTACGCGGCCAATCTCATGTCGATCTGCCCGAAGAGCATGTGGCCGGCCGTGAAGGCGATGCTGCACAGCGTCTACGACCAGCCCGACGCCGCCGCCGTGCACGCCCAATTCGACCGCCTCATCGACTACGTCGCCGAGAAGCTCCCGGCGGTGGCCGAGCATCTGGGGCAGGCCCGCGAGGACATCCTCGCCTTCACGAGCTTCCCCAAGGACGTCTGGGCCCAGATCTGGTCCAACAACCCCGCCGAACGGCTGAACAAGGAGATCCGGCGGCGGACCGACGCAGTCGGGATCTTCCCCAACCGAGCAGCCATCGTCCGCCTCGTCGGCGCCGTGCTGGCCGAACAGACCGACGAGTGGGCCGAAGGCCGCCGCTACCTCGGCCTGGAGGTACTCACCCGATGCCGGCTCACCACCGTCGACGTCACCGGAAGCGAGGTGAATCCCGACCCCCTGACCGCACTGACAGCCTGATCCCCGTACGAAGGATCGTTACACCACTCCCGGGGGCTTGACCGCCCTCAGTGACCCAGAAAAACAGGACGTAGAGCACCCAGGAGAGCAAGCTTCAGGGAATCTTCATGTCGTCTTGAGGGAAGCTCCACAATCGACCTCACATCCCGTCGTCACCCTTGAACTGCCACAGGACCCGCGTCGATGAGCGACCCACGAACAGCTCCTTCAAGTGCCGAAAGAGTCCTAACTCATGGCGGGCGGGAGCTCTCGGATTCGTCGGTACAGGGTGGCTCGCGACATCCCCATATCCCGGGCTACTTGGGTCGCAGGCTCTCCGCCCTCGATCAGCTGGAGGGCACTGCGGATCTGGCTGTCTGTGAAGGTTAGACGTCGCCCGCCCAGGTCCTTGCCGGCGGCCCGACGCTTGGCCACCGAGTCGGTGATCCGCTCCCGCTTGATCTCCAACTCCATTTGGGCAAGGGCGGCCATCACGGCGAACACCATCGAGCCCATTGGGGTGTGGGTGTCCACGTCTCCCCCACCCAAGTTCAACACCCGCAACCCGGCGCCTCTCCCCCGCAGCGCTTCGGCGAAGGCCAGCATGTTCTGGGTCGAGCGCCCCAGACGGTCCAGGGTCGTGACGACTAACGTGTCACCCTCTACGAGAGCAGCCACGGCCCTGTCGAACTGCGGACGCGAAGCAAGAGCTCCAGACACTCCATGATCGACATAGAGGTCATCGCGACGCACTCCAGCAGCCAGCAGATCAGACACTTGACGGTCCGCATCCTGCACCCGCGTCGATACGCGCCCATACCCAATCAACTCACCCACGTCAACCCCAATGTGTCTCGCAACCAACATCCAGTACACGATTCTAGGCGCAAAGATAAAGCACATAGTTGCAAGACTTGCCGGACCGCGGAAACCCGCACAGATCTGGGACCACAAAAATCCACCGACGAGACGTCTCGCATCCTTTAGTTTGAGGAGCGGCCTGATGTCATATTGCTCAGCCTGCTTCTAGAATTATCGGCCCCGCGCCTACCCTGGTTAATCACCACGGGGCCCCCGGCCTGCCGGCACTGCCCTGCCGTGCCCCAAGTCGGCGCCGCGAGACCATCTCTCACCTGCGAACAGGAACAACACATGACGACCTCTGCACCTGGAGCCCTGGCCGTCGAGCTGCACCCGGCCTCCCCCACCCAGTGGGTTGCCACCTACTACCCCATGGTGGTCACCCCCGTGGGCCGCTGGGCCGAGGTCACCTGGGATCTGCACCAGCACCTGATGCCCGCTACGTCCGGCCCGCGGGAGCCGGCACGGTGGCTGGAGGCGTGCAGCCCCGATCCCGATCATCCCTGCTACGCCGGCCACCAGGAGTGGGCCACCGAACTGGCCGCCGGCTATGCAGCCGCACGGGCCGTCCACGACACCGAGGTCATCGAGGAACCCCTCTCGGACCAGGAGGCGCAGTTGTTGCGCGAGGACACGTTCGTCGTCCCGGCCGGGCAGCTTTCGGAGTGGGTGCTCGGTGACCTCGAGGACGAGACCTCTAGCATCGGGGGCTGATCCTGCGCACGGGCCACCCCTTCCCGCCACGCCCGACCACCCCGACCCCTTCTATTCACAACCGCACATTGTTGTTTCAGGTTGTGAACGCGAACACACCCCCGACATTGCCGCACGGGGCGGGGGCGAGCATCCTGGCTTACCAGGGGGACAGGTGATCTGCATCAGACCATCCTCCAGCTTCGGCCGTGTTGACCGGGCGCACCGTGGTTCCGGGGGGATCCATGGTGCGAGCCAGATCATGGTCCGCGACGAAGCAGCACGGGGCGGGATGGCCGGGGGGCCACCCCGCCCCTGCCACATCTATCCACGATCTCGCAGCGACGGTAGGCGGATCCGCCCTCGAGAAGACGTCGCTCAGCCCAGCCCCCGACTGACGAGTCATCCCCTCGGTCGGGCGGCGCTCTTGTGAGCGACGTTGATCCCAGGGCAACTATCGTCATCGACGCCGCCCCCCCCTGGACTCACTCGGTCATACGCGTCCACCACGGCACGTAGCCTCTGGTCAGCGGCCCTCACGGTGTTTCACGCTGGTGCTGTGGCGGAAGGCATCTCCCACACAGAAAGCCGGACACCATCCCATGTCCGGCTTTCTGCTTTCCCAGTACAGCGAGGGATTCTCCGCCCAGGAGCACGACCGGGTCCTACCCTTGGCCCATCAGCTCTCCCATCCGGTGGTCCTGCGTAGCACCGCCACCGCAGCACCGGCAGTCCAACGCGCTGCTCACCCATGGTCCGAGGCGGTCGAGCAACCAATGCAGAAGCTCAAGACGGACGTCGGGAACACCGACGTCGGTTCGGAGGGGATCATCGCCACTAACGCCCATGACCGTAGGCAGAGCCCAGCCAGCTGGGGATACCCTTCCGGCTGAGCACGGACAGTCAGGGGTGTGATGAGGAGTCAGCCTGCCGGATCAGGGGCGGCTTCGGCGGCGGTGACCGGCCCGGCGGTCACCGACTCCGGAGGCCTCGGTGGCAGGTGACGGTAAAGGGTGGTACGGGTGATGCCAGTCTTGGCCACGATTTCCGCCATGGTGTGCCCGGACTCGCGCAGATGGGCTGCGTAGGCCAGCTTGTCCGGATCCACCACCGAGGGCCGCCCGATCCGCCGGCCCTTGGCCGTGGCCACCGACCGGGCATGGGCGGCGCGCTCCAGGGTGTAGGTGCGTTCCATCTGCCCGAACAGCGCCAGCAGCACCACCGCCAGCTGCGCCATCGGATCGTTGGGGTTGGTGGAGTCCACCTTGATCGGATCCGCCAGGTTGCGCACCCCCACCCCTCGCTCGGCCAGATCGTGGATCAGGTTCAGGGTGTCGCGCACGGTGCGCCCGAGCCGGTCCAGGGTGTGCACCACGATCACGTCGCCCTTCCGGGCGTAGGCCAGGGCCGCGGTCAGCCCGGGGCGATCCGTGGTGGCCCCGGACTTCTTGTCCACATAGATCCGCTCGGGCGCGATCCCGACCTGCCGAAGGGCATCGATCTGCCGGTCGAGGTCCTGTTTGGCCGTCGAGACCCGCGCGTAGCCCAATTCCATGCGCCCAGCGTACCGGAAGTCGAATCCGTACGGCCTAACCGGTTCATGACTTTTGGTCCAAGTTCTGGTACAGGAAACGCCGATCATGCACACCGAGCAAGGATCTCCACGCGGGTCGTCCCACTACCTAGGAAGTGGTACAGCCCCTTGCAGCTTGACGAGACGTCTCGCATCCCATGACTTGAGAGATGCATCCGGGAAGCGGTGCGCGACGGCTCGTCCGGTACGTGCCAGGGCCGGGACAACGTGTGCGGTCTTTGCAGACGAGCCCCTGAGGTGAGTCACGCCGCTCGAGCCCCCGGCCGCGCCCGGATCCACCAGGGCGCTCCGGGCATCCGCTTAACCCGGCTGACCTGCTCGCCCCGACCGGGCCGGCCGTGAGAGGCAGGATCCCGGGAGCTGCCTGGTGCGGCGCCATCACGTACCACCGGACCGATCCCAGGCGGGGCACCACAGCGAGCGCCGGACCGGCTCTGGTGTGACGATGCCTGACGGCGGATACTGAGGTCGTGGCTTGAGAAGCGACACGGGCAGGACAAGATGCGCCCACCGCCGAGGCTGCCGGATCCATGACCGGGTCCGGCAGCCTCGTCGAGAGGGTGAAGGGGAGAGCCCTGCTCGCCCGCGGCACTGCCGCTGGAGTGCTTGCAGACCGGTCCGGGCAGCCCGTCCGTGGCCCGCGCTCGACGCGGTACCGGCCGGGAGAACGGCCGGCACCGGGTCAGGCGATGCTGGTGCCGAACAGCAGGCCCAGGACGTAGGTGGCCCCGGCGGCCCCGTAGCCGATGGTCAGCTGGCGCAGTGCCATCCGGGCCGGGGAGCTGCCGGAGAGCAGGGCCACCACGGTGCCGGTGGACAGCAGCGCCAGGCCCACGATCACGGCCGCGACGATCACCGCGGTGGTGCCCTCCAACCCGAACAGGTAGGGCAGGATCGGCAGGACCGCCCCGGAGGCGAAGAAGCAGAAGCTGGACGCCGCGGCCCCCAGGCCGGTGCCCACCGCCTCGTGCTCATCGGCCTCCACGACGGGCACGGGCCCGGTGTGCTCGGTGTGCTCCAGGTGCGCCCCGCCCAGCACCCGGGCGGCCTTGGTCTCGGCGGCCTCGGGGTCCAGGCCGCGCGCCCGGTAGAACAGGGCCAGTTCGTTGGCCTCGGCATCGAGCATCGGCACCTTGTGGCGGGCCTCGGCGTTGGGGGTGGAGGCCTCCAGCAGCTCCCGCTGGGAGCGCACCGAGACGTACTCCCCGGCTCCCATCGACAGGGCCCCGGCCAGCAGCCCGGAGATCCCGGTCAGCAGAACGACCGAGCTGCCCACCCCGCTGGCGCTGATGCCCAGCACCAGCGCCAGGTTGGACACCAGTCCATCGTTGGCCCCGAAGACGGCAGCCCGGAAGCTGCCGGCCATCCGGTTGCGCCCGCGGGTGGCCAGGGCGCGGACGACCTCTTCGTGGATCTGCTCGTCGGCGGCCATCGCGTCGGTGGCGTGGTCGTCGGCCTCGTAGGGGGAGCGGGCCTCGGCGCGCTGCATCAGGGCCAGGACGAACACCGAGCCGAAGTGGCGGGCCAGGAAGCCCAGCAGGCGGGAGCGCAGGGACCCGCGGCGCGGGTGGCCCACGTGGTGGCCCAGCAGGCTCACCCAGTGCTGCTCGTGGCGGGTCTCGGCCTCGGCCAGACCGAGCAGGATCTCCCGCTCCTCCCCGGTGCGCCGGGCGGCCAGGTCGCGGTAGACCGCGGCCTCGGAGCGCTCGTCGGCCAGGTAGCGGCGCCATCGGCGGATCTCCGCCGGGGTGGGCCGGTGCACCGGGGCAGCGGTGGTGTCAGGGTCGGTGGAAGGAGTCATGGTCGTCCTCGAGGCAGGACCCCGGCCGCAGCAGTCGCACCTGGCGGTGGACGGACTTCGGCCGGAGTGGTGTCCGGCCGAAGGTCTCGCTCGCCCGGACACCGTGGTCCAGGTGGCGCGCCGGGTCCCCCGTCGGGGGAGACCAGCATGTCGACGCGCCGCAGCATCCGCCCCGTGGGCGAGTGGGAACTACTCCCCTTCGACGGCTCCAGGCTACCGACCACACCGGCGGGGCCGCATTCGGTGGACCGAAACCGCCCCGTGGTCACATTGCTCAGCTTGCTTTCAGCGTCATCGGCTCAGCGTCTACGCTGGGGCAGCACCACCGGGCTCTTCTGAAGTCCACCCGCGCGGTCCAGCCCCGGCCGCTCCCCCGACCTTCCACCCGATCAGGAAAACGGCATGAACATCTCTGCGTTCGGGGCTCTGGCCGTCGAGCTCCACCCCCACTCCCCCACTCGGTGGGTGGCCACGTACTACCCGATGGTCCACACCCCGTCGGGCCGCTGGGCCGACGTCACCTGGACACTGCACCAGCGCTGCATGCCCCTCGCCCCCGAGCTCATGACACCGGCACGGTGGCTGGAGGCGCGCAGCCCCGACCCCGACGACTCCTGCTACGCCGGCCACCGGGCATGGAGTGAGGCGTTGGCCGCCGGCTACGCGGCAGCCCTGGATGTTCTCGCGGCCGAGGCCGTCGAGGAGGTCTCCTCCCTCGAGAACCCTGATCAGCTGCGGCAGGCGTCGATCGTCGTCCCGGCCGGGCAGCTGGCGGAGTGGGTCCTCGACGACCTCGAGGACGAGACCGCCCAGGTCCGCGGCTGATCCACCGCCGACCCCGCGGGCGCCCCTGGGGGTTCACCTGCGGAAGGACGCCCCGCGGTGGTCGTCGGCCAGCCGCGGACCGGCCCCGGTCAGGACCTCGCGCAGCGTCTGCCCGGCGGGGACGCTCCCGGGCTCCGGCAGCAGACCGCGGCGCCGCAGCTCCGGTGAGACCATGGTCGTGAACCGCTCCAGGTCCGCGGGCCGCACGGCCGCCGAGATGTTGAAGCCGTCGACGCCGGCCTCCTCGCGCCAGCGCTCGAGCTCGTCCGCCACGGTGCCGGGGGCCCCGGCGATGACGGGCCCGCGGCCGCCGATGGCCACGAACTCCGCCAGGTCGCGCACCGTCCAGGTCCGGTCCGGGGACAGCGAGGTGAACGCCGCGAGCGCGGACTGGTTGGCGTCGGTGGCCACGTACTCGAGCGGGGCGTCGGGGTCCGCGCCGGCCAGGTCGACCCCGGTCCAGCCGCCGAACAGGGACAGGGCTCCCTCGATGTCCACGTGCCGGCGGTACCCGGCCAGCCGGGCCTGGGCCTCGGCGTCGGTCTCGGCGACCACCACCGTGGCCATGGTGAAGGTCTTCACGGCGTCCTCGGCCCGCCCGCGCTCGGCCAGTCCGGCCCGGACGCCGTCGGTCCACCGGCGCACGAGCTGCGGGGTGTTGCCGATGAAGAAGATGGCCTCGGCGTGGTCGACGGCGAACTGCTGTCCGCGCTTGGAGGCCCCGGCCTGGAAGAGCAGCGGGGTGCCCTGGGGGCCGGGGTGGGTCAGCGCGTGGCCGGGCACGGAGAACCAGGTGCCCTCGTGGCCGACGGGGTGCGCGAGGTCGGGGTCCACGAAGACCCCGGTGGCGGGGTCGGCCGGCACCGCCCCGGGCTCGAAGGACCCCTCGAGCAGCTTGTACATGACCTCCATGTACTCGTCGGCGCGGTCGTAGCGCTCGTCGTGCGGGATCTGCCGGTCCATGCCCAGGTTCCGGGCGGCGGAGTCCTGGTAGGAGGTCACCACGTTCCACGCCACCCGGCCGCGGGTGAAGTGGTCCAGGGTCGCGAAGGTGCGGGCCAGCAGGTAGGGGGCCTCGTAGGTGACCGAGGCGGTGACGCCGAAGCCGAGCCGCTCGGTCGCCGCGGCCATCGCCGGCACCGCGACGAGCGGGTCGAGCAGCGGGTACTGCACTCCCCCGCGGGCGGTGGCCTCGGTCCCGCCGCCGTAGACGTCGTAGACGCCCGGGATGTCCGCCAGGAACAGCGAGGCGAAGCCGCCGTCCTCGAGGGTGCGGGCCAGGGACGTCCAGTACTCGAGCGTGTCGAACCGCGCGACCCCGGCCTCCGGGTGGCGCCACAGGCCCGGTGACTGGTGCACGGGCACCATCATGTCGAAGGCGTTCAGCAGCAGGGGGCGGCTCATACGGTGGTCCTCTCGGTGGGGGTCCCGGCGGTGGTCCCGGTGGTGGTCCCGGCGGCGGCGCCGACCCGAGCGGAGTCGGCCCGGGCGGAACCGGGACGGGCGGTGACGGCCCCGGTGGAGCCGGCGTGCAGGTCGGTGAGCTCGGTGCCGCGCTGCTCGCGGGCGGGGTCCTTCGCGGCCAGGGCGGCGGCGACGGAGAGCACGGAGAGTCCGGAGAGGTACCCGGCGATCAGCCACGGGGTGTTCCCGCCGGCGGCGAACAGCAGGGCGGCGATCATCGGCATCAGCCCGCCGCCCAGGACGGTGCCGACCTGGTAGCCGAAGCTCACCCCGGAGTACCGCACGTGCACGGGGAACTGCTCGGCGAACCAGGCCGCCTGCGGCCCGTAGATCGCGTCGTGGACGAGGTTGATGCCGAGCACGACCACGAGCGGCAGCAGGGCCAGCGGGCCGGCGTCGAGGAAGGCGAACAGCACCCAGCCGAAGACGCCGATCGCCGCGTACGCGGTCACCGAGACGACCTTGCGGCCCACCCGGTCGGACAGCCAGCCCCAGAAGGGGGTGGAGAACAGGCCGATGGCCGAGGCGATCATCACCGCGGTCACACCGGAGGCGCTGTCCCCGCGCACGTCCCGCAGGTAGGTCAGCATGTAGACCGTCACCAGGTAGTAGACGGCGTTCTGGGCCAGGCGCAGGCCGATCGTGACCAGCAGCGGGCGGCGGTGGTGGGCCAGCAGCTCCCGCAGGGGTGCCGCGGCCACGTTGCCCGAGGCGCGGTGCTCCAGGAACTCGGGGGCGTCGGCCACGCCGAGGCGGATCCACAGGCCGACCGCCACCAGCAGGGCAGAGAGCAGGAAGGGGATGCGCCAGCCGTAGGCGGCGAACTGCTCCTCGCTCATCACGTGCTGCACGACGAAGAACGCCCCGGTGGCCAGCAGCATGCCGGCCGAGGAGCCGATCTGGGTGAAGGACCCGAAGAACCCGCGGTGCCGGGCCGGGGAGTGCTCCACGCTCAGCAGCGCGGAGCCGCCCCACTCGGCGCCGGCGGACAGCCCCTGCAGGATGCGCAGGACGACGAGCCCGACGACGGCCCACCAGCCGATCACCTCGTAGGTCGGCAGCAGGCCGATCAGGGTGGAGGCCACGCCCATGAGCAGCAGGGAGGCCACCAGCAGGGCCTTGCGGCCGATCCGGTCGCCCAGGTGCCCGGCGACGATCCCGCCCAGGGGCCGGGCGATCACCCCGACCGCGAGGGTGGCGAAGGAGGCGACGATGCCGCCGAGCTCGGTGGCCATGGGGAAGAACTGGACGTTGAAGACCAGTGCGGCGGCGGTGCCGTAGAGGTAGAAGTCGTACCACTCGATGGTGGTGCCGGCGAAGGCCGAGGCCAGGACGCGCTTCTTGCCGTGGACGACGCTGGTGCGTCCCGCGGCGGCCGCGGCCGTGGTCGGGGTCGGGGTGGTCATGCGTCAGGCTCCTGGGGCTCGGACGGGGGTGGTCGTGGCGTCGGCCCGGGCGTCGGCCCGGGCGTCGCCGATGGCGTTCAGGCCCTCCGGGAGGGTGCCGTTGATGAGGTAGTCGCCGAGGGCGCGGGCGCGGAAGGCGATCGGGTTGTGGGTGGCCACGGTCTGGGCGTTGCGCCAGTGCCGGTCCAGGCCCTTGGCGGTGGACGTGGCGGAGGCGCCCACGGTGAGGAACAGGTCCTGGGCGGCGCCGAGGGCCAGCTCCGGCACGGTGACCTGGGCGTGCTCCACGGCGATCTCGGACTCGGGCAGCGCCGCCGGGAGGGTGCCGGTGAACTCCGGGCGGTCGGCGCCGGTGGCGACGGCGGCGGCGATCCCGGCGTCCAGGGCGCGGGCGGCGTGCAGCACGGCGGCCTCGGCGGTGAAGGCCTTGGCGGAGATCCGGCCAGTGGCCTCCTGGATCAGCGGGTCCTCCCGGAACGGCAGGCCGAGCCCGGTGTTGAAGGTCCGCCGGCGGGCGGCGATGGTCTCCACGGCGTCCCGCCGGGCGGCGCGGGCGATGCCGGCCAGCACGGCCAGCAGCACGAGCTGGAAGAAGGCGGCCTCGTGGACGGCCTCCGCGCTGCCGGCGGTGCGGTCCAGCACGGCGTCGTCCGGGACGCGCACGCGGTCGAAGACCGCGGTGCCGGTGCCGGTGAGCTTCTGGCCGAAGCCGTCCCAGTCGTCCTCGAGCGTGACCCCCTGGGCGTCCGTGGCGACGACGGCGAAGCGGCGCCCGTCCCGGCCGTCGAGGGCGGCCGAGACGCGGGTGTAGTCGCAGAAGATGGAGCCGGTGGCGTAGAACTTCCGGCCGGTGATCTCCCACCCCTCGGCGGTGCGGCGCAGCACGGTGTTCAGGGTGCCCAGCGCGTTGCCGCCCTTCTCCGTGGAGGCGTTGCCGACGGTGGCCCCGGCCAGCACCCGCGGGTACCAGACGTCCTGGAGCTCCCGGGGCAGGAAGCGCAGGGACTCCACGAAGCCGGCGTGGGAGCGGTAGAGGTGGGCGATGTTGGAGTCGGCCTCGGCCAGGTCGACCAGCAGCCGGGTGAAGTCCTCGACGCTGACCTCGGGACCGCCGTGGGCCGCCGGGACGCGCAGGGCGCCGAAGCCGGCCCGGTCCAGCAGGGCGACCTCCTCGTGGGGCAGCGCGCGCCGCAGGTCCCGGTCCAGGGCGCCGGCGGCGATTCCCGCGAACAGCGGCCCGAAGTGCTCCTTCAGCCCGGCGTAGTCCCCCGGCAGACCGGCGGCGGGGTGCGTGCCGGCGCCGGGACGGGTGGGAGTCCTCTCGGCCGTGGTGCGGCTCATGCGGTGGTCCTCTCGGTCGCACCGAGGAGTGCCGGCCGTCCAGTCGCGCCAGGGGCGGGCCCGACGACGACAGCGCGGGGCCGACGTCACGGAGCAGCTGCAGATCCGGGATCTCCATCGGTTCTGGCCTTAGCACCCTGACCCCTGTGAAGGACGGGTTGCTGCGGCGTCGTCGAGCCAGATCTCTCGGCCGCTCTGAATGGGACGCATGACATCGCACCAGAGAGCCGGGGTGCGGAGCCACCTGATGACCGTCACATGTCATCGGCTGTCACGAGGACGTCACAGACGGTCATGTCCTCCCGGGTGGTGTAAGGATCCCACCACAACACAGGGGGGAGCCGCGGATCGGCTCAGTATCGCGGCCGGTCCGGCTCCACCTGCTCCGCCCAGGCCAGCACCCCGCCCTCGAGGTGGCGGACCCGTTCCTCCCGCCCGGCGTAGAACGGGCGCAGAGCGGCCAGGGCGGTCGCCGAGCGGGCGCCGGCCTTGCAGTGCAGCACGAGGTCCGCGCCGCGCGCCTCCGGCGGCAGGGCGTCCGGTCCCCGGTCCAGCAGCTCCTGCAGCGGCACCGGCACGGCGCCGGGGATCGCCAGGAGCTGCCGCTCCCAGTCCTCCCGCACGTCGACCAGCACGAAGGCCGCCTCCCCGCGCGCTCGCCGCTCCAGCAGCCGGGCCAGCTCGGCCGCCCCGACCGTCTCGGCGGGCTCGGCCCCGCCGCCGGGCAGCGGGCGGACGGCCTCGGGCTCGGCGACGGCGGTGACCGGGGCGGCGTCCGGGTCCGGGTCCAGGCGCATCTCGCGCCAGGTCATCGCCAGGGCGTCGTGCAGCAGCACCCGCCCGAGCAGGGGCTCCCCGGTGCCGGTGATCAGCTTGACGGCCTCGGTGACCATCACCGCGCCCACGGTGGCGGGGAGCATGCCGAAGACCCCGCCCTCGGCGCAGCTGGGGACCTCCCCGTCCGGCGGCGCCTCGGGATAGAGGTCCCGGTAGGTGGGCCCGTGGCCGGCCCAGAAGACGCTGACCTGCCCCTCGAAGCGCAGGATGGAGCCCCACACGCAGGGGATCCCGGTGAGAGCGGCGGCGTCGCCGACCACGTAGCGGGTCGCGAAGTTGTCCGCGCCGTCGAGGACGAGGTCGTACTCGCCGAGGATCTGCACGGCGTTGTCCGCGGTGAGCCGGCAGGGGTGGGTGCGCACCCGCACGAGCGGGTTGAGGGCGGCCACGGCCTCCGCGGCGGAGTCCGCCTTGGGCCGGCCGACGTCGGCGGTGCGGTGCACCACCTGGCGCTGCAGGTTGGAGACCGCCACGACGTCGTCGTCGACGATCCCCAGCGTTCCCACGCCCGCCGCGGCGAGGTACTGCAGGGCCGGGGCGCCCAGTCCGCCGGCGCCGACCACGAGCACCCGGGCGTTGCCGAGCCGGCGCTGGCCGAGCGGGCCGATCCCGGGCAGGGTCAGGTGCCGGGCGTAGCGCTCGAGCTCCGCCCGGGTCAGCTCGGGGCCGGGCTCCACGAGCGGGGGCAGCGGGCTCACGGCCGCTGCCCCACGGGCGCCCAGTCCCCGCGCGGAACGCCCGCCGGGTCGGCGCCCGGCCCGTCGTCGGGCGTGCCGGCGGGCGTGTCCGTGTCGATCCGTCCGGCCATCGGTGAGGACGCCAGGGCGTGCCGGCGGGCCGGGATCCGCCCGGCGCCGGCGGCCAGCCGCCCGGCGGCCACGGCGTGGCGCATCGCGGTGGCCATGGCCACCGGGTCCTGCGCGCGGGTCACGGCGCTGGCCAGCAGCACGGCGTCGCAGCCCAGCTCCATGGCCAGGGCGGCCTCGGAGGCGGTCCCGATCCCGGCGTCGAGGACCACGGGCACCGAGGCCCGGGAGGTGATGAGCTCGATGTTGTGCGGGTTGAGGATCCCCAGCCCGGTGCCGATCGGCGCGCCCAGGGGCATCACGGCGGCCGCGCCGAGGTCCTCCAGGCGGCGGGCCACGGCGGGGTCGTCGGAGGTGTAGGCGAAGACCCGGAAGCCGCGGGCCACGAGCTGCTCGGTGGCGTCGAGCAGCTCCACCACGTCGGGCAGCAGGGTGTCCTCGTCGGCGATGACCTCGAGCTTGACCCAGTCGGTCTCCAGGGCCTCGCGGCCGAGCTCGGCGGTGAGCAGGGCGTCCCGGGCGGTGTAGCAGCCGGCGGTGTTGGGCAGGATCCGGATGCCGTTGCGCTCGAGCATCGCGAACAGCGAGTCGCCGCGGCCGGGGGCGTAGCGGCGCAGCGCCACGGTGGTCAGCTCGGTGCCGGAGGCGAGCAGGGCCTGCTCCAGGGTGTGCAGCGAGCTGAGCCCGCCGGTGCCCATGATCAGCCGGGAGGACAGCTCGGTGCCGTCCAGCACGAGCGGGTCCACCAGGGATGCGGCGCGGGGTGCGGGGTGGGTCATGTCAGCCTCCCTGGACGGCGGTGATGATCTCGACGGACTGTCCCTCGGCCACGGGGGTGCGGCCCCAGCGGCTGCGCGGGACCACGGCGGCGTCCACCGCCACGGCCACGCCCAGCCGGCGGCCGTCCAGCGGGGCGCCGTCGGGGCCCAGGGGCCGCCCGACGGTCTCGGCCACGAGGTCCACCACGGTGGTGTCCCCGCCGACGACGTGCGGGCGGCCGTTGAGGGTGATGGCGGTCATCGGGTGCTCCTGTTCGGGGTGCGGAAACCGGTCGCGGGGTCCGCGGCGGGCGCCTCGACCGGGCGGTCGAAGCGGTGCGGGTCGGTGGTGGCCAGGTGCTCGGCGTCGGCGCCCGGATCCGCGCCGAGCACCAGCTCCGCGGCGAGGCGGGCGGCCAGCGGGGCGAGCAGGACGCCGTGGCGGAAGTAGCCCGTGGAGACCAGGAGACCGGGCACCGGATCTCCCTCCGGGCCGCGGACGCGGCCCAGGTACGGGATGTCGTCCGGGGTCCCGGGCCGGGCACGGGCCATGGCCTCGACCAGCTCGAGGTCGGCGACGCCGGGGACCACGGCCTGGGCGTCGCGCAGCAGCCGGAGCACGCCTCCGGCGCTGATCCCGTCGAGGTCGTCCTCGCGGGAGGTCGCCCCGATCACCACCGTCCCGTCGTCGCGGGGCACCAGGTAGACGGGCACCCCGTGGACCAGGCCGCGGACGGTGCGCTCGAGCAGGGCGGGCGCCCCGGCGGGCGGACGGGTGCGGAGGATGTCCCCGTGCACCGGGCGCAGCGGCGGCCGCCAGGACCCGGGCAGGCCCTCCAGGTCGGTGAGACCCGTGCCGGGGGCGAGGACCGTCTCCGCCGCCGAGACCATCCCGCCGTCGGCCAGGCGCAGGCCCGTCACCGCGCCGTCGGGGCCGTGGCGCAGGCCCGTGGCGCGGTCGTGCACCAGGCGGGCGGGCCCGCCGTCGGGGCCGTCCGTTGCGGAGGACCCGGACGGAGTGGGGAGCTCGGGGGCGACGAGGGCGGCGAGCAGTCCGGCCACGAGCCGGCGGGGGTCCACCTGGTGGTCGTCGGGAATGCGGTGCACGGCGGACAGCCGCGGGCTCAGGGCCGGCTCCAGGGCCCGGGCCGTGCGCAGCGGGAGCGGCTCCACGGCCAGGCCGTGGCGCAGCTGGAGCTCGCGCAGGTCCGCCAGGGCCTGCCGGTCGGCGGCGTCGACGCCGCACACGAGCGTCTCGGTGGCGCGGTAGCCCACCGAGCCGCCGGCGGCCTCCTCCACGGCGGCCACGAACGCCGGGTAGGCGCCGGCCGAGGCGAGCATGAGGGGATAGAGCGGCTCCTGCTGGTACTGGACCTCGCTCACCGGGGCGAGCATCCCGGCCGCCGCCCGGCTGGCCCCGGCGCCGGGCTCGGGGTCCACCACGGCCACCGAGCGGCCGCGGCGGCGCAGCTCCCAGGCCGTGGCCAGGCCGACCACCCCGGCCCCGACCACGGCGACGTCGGCCCGCACGTGCTGGGCGGCGGACATCGGAACGGAGGGCACGGATGTCACCGGCATCGTCCTTTCCTACGGCGGCATGACCCGCATCAGGTGTGGCGGTCGGCGCCGGACGCCCTCTCAGCCCCCGAGGGGCTCCCGCAGAACCGCTGACCTATCATTCAGCGTGTGACCCAGCATACCCAGGACACCCCCGCTCCCGCCGCCTCCGAGCTGCGCATGACACGCACGGACCGGCTCCTCGCCGCCCGGCTGTACGTGTGCACCGACGCCCGCCGCGCGCAGGGCGACCTCGAGGAGTTCCTGCACGCCGTCTGCGCCGGCGGGACGGACATCGTCCAGCTGCGGGACAGGAGCATCGACACCGACGAGGAGATCGCCGCGCTGCGCCTGCTGGGCCGGGTCGCCGCCGAGTACGGCGTCCTGGTCGCCGTCAACGACCGCGCCGACCTCGCCGCGCTCGTGGGCGCCGACGTCTTCCACGCCGGCCAGCACGACCTCACCCCCGCCCAGGCCCGGCAGCTGCTCGGCCCCGACGTGCTGATCGGCCGCTCCACCCACGACCTCGGCCAGGCCCGGGCCGCGCTGGCCGACCCGGACGTGGACTACTTCTGCACCGGTCCCGTGTGGGAGACCCCCACCAAGCCGGGCCGGCCCGCCACCGGCCTGGGCTTCGTGCGCGAGGTCGCCGCACTGACCGAGGCCCGGCTGGACGCCGACCCGGCGGTGGTGCCCGTGCCGTGGTTCGCCATCGGCGGCATCGACGAGCAGCGCCTCCCCGAGGTGCTGGCCGCCGGGGCGCGCGGCGCCGTGGTGGTCCGGGCGGTCACCGAGGCCCCGGACCCGCGCCTGGCCGCCGGGCAGCTGCGCAGTCTGCTCCCCGCCTGACACGCTCCCCGACCGGCGCGCTACCTGCCCGGCACGCTTCCTGCCCGGCACGCCGCGCGGGGACGTCCGCCGGGCGCGCCCGGCCGCAACTCCCCACCGGCTCCCCGCCGCCGCACAGCCCCGTCTGAGAGCATGGAGCCCACGGACGACGACGGAGGAGTGGCCCATGGACCCCGAGCTCGACCCGCAGGTGCGGCACGCGGTGGAGCATCCCGCGCAGACCGCCCGCGGCCCGGAGGACGTGCAGCTGCGCGTCCGGCTGGCCGGCGAGCCCGCCCGGCGAGCGCTGGGCAGCCACTGGGAGGAGGGCGCCCCGGAGGACGCCGCGCCCGGCGAGGACCGGCTCGCGGCGGCCGTGCTGCTGGCCACCCTCTTCGGCGACACGTTCTGGCTCGAGCGGGCGGCCCGGCTGCCCGGTGACGTCCCGGGCTGTCCCTCCGCCCCGCCGAGCGGGCTGCTGGAGCTCACCCGCGTGCCCGGCGCCCGGGCGGCGATGGCCTCGGTCCTCGAGCGGCCGCTGCTCACCGGGCTGCTGGAGTGGGGCACGAACCCGCTGCCCGAGCAGCCCCCGCTGGCCGTGGCGCAGGCTGCCCGGGACCTCTCGATCCCCGACGACGGGCGTGTCTACCGGGTGGTGCGCCGCCGCGCCGAGCGCTTCCTGGCCCGCGAGTACGACGGCTCGGAGTCGCTGGAGCGGTTCGTGACCCTGCTGACGGAGGCCGAGAAGGGCCACCGCGAGGACGGGCCCGTGCTCTCCGGCGAGACGCTGCCGCCCGCCTCTCCCCCGACTGCTCCTCCACCACCGGCGGCCCCGGCGCCGCCGGCACCGGAGGGCGGCCCGGCCGGGCCGCCGTCGTCGAACCCCTCGATCGCGGACGCTCCGCAGGCTCCGCAGTGGGGCGTCAGCCCGTCCACGCCCGCCCCGCCGCCGCCCGGGCAGGTCGGCCGGCCCGGTGCGCCCGGGGAGCCGTTCCCGGGCCAGGCCCAGGGCGGGCCGTTCCCCGGGCCGGGCGCGGGCGGCCCGCTGGCGGGCAGCCGCGGCCCGGCGGCCGGCGGATGGCCGCCGCCCCCGGCCCACGACCCCGCGGAGGACGACTCCGACAACCTCAAGGCCTGGGGTCTGGTCTTTCTGGCGATCGTGGCGGTGATCGTGGCGCTGATCTTCGTGCTCTGACCGGGACGGCGTCGCGCCCGGCCCCGAGGTGACGAAGGTCCCCAAGATACTTGCACCGGAAACATTTTCTGGGGTATCCTTGCGGACATATCAACCTTTGTGGTGCCGATGCCGACGGAGAAGCCCGAGATGCCGATCTTTCCCCAGAACCCCGACCCCCGGAGCCTGACGCCGCGACCGGCCGACGACCTGCTGTCCGCCGGAACCCGGATGGGCGCCGTGGAGCTGCTCGTGGCCGACCTGGACACGATGCTCGCCTACTACACGGACGCCGTGACCCTCGAGGTCCTCGCCCATTCCGGGGACACGGCCGTGCTGGGCCGTGACGGCCGGACCGTGCTGCGCCTGCGGCAGGTCCCGGAGCTGCCGCCGGCCCGCCGCGGTCAGGCGGGGCTGTTCCACACCGCGGTGCTGTTCGAGGACGAGCCGGCCCTGGCGGCCGCCCTGGCCTCGGTCGCCGCCGTGGCGCCGCGATCCTTCACCGGCAGCGCCGACCACCTCTACAGCCAGGCGTTCTACTTCGACGACCCCGAGGGCAACGGCGTGGAGCTCTACACCGACCGCCCCCGCCACACCTGGCGGCGGGAGGCCAACGGGCTGCTCACGCTGGCGTCCAACCCGCTGGATCCCACCGCGTTCCTGGGCGAGCACCTGCGCGAGCCGGCCGGGGCGCGGCCGGCGGCGCCGCCGGCCACCCTCGGCCACGTCCACCTGCAGGTCGGCGACATCCCGCAGGGCCGGCGGTTCTACGTGGACGTCCTGGGCTTCGAGGTGATGAGCGACATCGGCTCGGCCCTGTTCATCGCCGCCGGCGGGTACCACCACCACATCGGGCTCAACACCTGGCACAGCGCCGGGGCCGGCCCGCGGGCGGCCTCCCTGGGCCTGGGGCAGGTCAACATCGACCTGCCCACGGCCGAGGACGTCGCCGCCCTGCAGGCCCGGCTGACCGACCACCGGGTCCCCACCCGGCACGACGGCGCCGTGCTGCGCTTCGAGGACCCCTGGAACACCCTCATCCAGGTGGGCGTCGCCGCGTAGACCGCGCCAGGAGGGGGACCCGGACGCGCCGGTGGCGCAGGACGCCGGGGATGCGGCCGGCGTCGCCGAGGGGCTCCCCGCGGGCGAAGTCGGCCCACAGCCGGCGCACCTGCCGGGCGGCGGCGTCGATGTCCTCCCACGCGGCACCGGCGACCAGCCCGGTGCCCGCCCAGGTCGGCTCGTCGCCGAAGAGCAGGGGCAGGTCGACCGTGTGGGCCGCCCCGTACGGATTGCCAGGGGCTGCCCAGGAGATCACGTAGCGGTGGGCCGTCCCGCCGGCGCGCACGTGCCGGCGGGCGAAGCGGCGGATCGCCCGGGAGTAGACGGACCGGGTCGCCCAGCCGACCACGGCCCGGCGCAGCACCGGCCCCAGCAGCGGCACGCGGGTCCACCGCTGCAGGGCCGGCACCGTGGGCAGGTAGAGCCGCGCCTCCTCGGTGGTGTGGCCGATGAGGACGTCGATGTGCGGGGCCACCCGGTCCCAGGCCGCGTCGATCTCCTTCTCGGCGGGCAGCGGGTGGTGGCCGTACTGGGTGCCGAAGGGCATCGCCCCCAGCAGCCCGAAGGGCGCCGCGTGCCGCTCCACCTCCGCCTGGGCGGCGACCACGTCGGCGGCGGGCATCCCGGCCGTCACGACCTCCGCCGCGGCCGCCATGGCGGCGTTCATCCGCTCCCGGCCGCGGGCGATGCCCAGCGGCGGGCTCTGGATGACGGCGCGGCGGAAGAGCGTCTCCGCCCCCGGGACGGCCATGAGGTGGGCCACGGCGTCACCGCCGGCGGACTGGCCGAAGGCGGTCACGTTGTCCGGGTCACCGCCGAAGGCGGCGATGTTGCGCCGCACCCAGCGCAGCGCCTCGAGCTGGTCGAGCAGCCCGAGGTTGGCCGGGCGGGCGTGCCCGGAGCCCAGGTAGCCGAACAGGCCGAGCCGGTAGGTGACCGTCACGACCACCACGCGCTGCTCGGCCACCAGCGGCGTCGGGTCCATGATCGGGGCGTCCCCGGCGCCGGTGGTGTAGGAGCCGCCGTGGATCCACACCAGCACCGGCAGGCCCTCACCGGCCCGCGCGTCGCGGGGCAGGGTGACCGAGAGCCGCTGGCAGGCCTCGTCCTGCGGCAGGTCGCCGAGCGCGTCCCCCAGCACCGAGGCGAGGAAGGGCGAGCGGACCTGGGGACAGGCCGGGGCCGGTCCCGTGGCCGGGAACGGCTCGTCCCGGTCCGGGGCGGGGACGGGAGCGGCGAAGCGGTCGGCGGTGGCGTAGGGAATGCCGCCGGCCCGGACCACGGCGCCGTGGGCCCGGGCGTGGACGGGCCCGCAGGGCGGGGTGAACGTGAGCGTGGCGGTGGTCATGCGGTCCATCCTCTGCGGTCCTTTTTCTGCGGTGCTTCCCCAGCAGCCCTTCCCCAGTGTTCCTTCTTCTGCGGCCCGTCGTCAGCGGTGCTTCCCGCGGTGGGCCGGAGCCCGCGGGCCGGCCGTGCGGAACCGGCCCGCAGGCCCGAAGGGTCGGGTGGGATCAGGCGAACGGTTGCGAGGCCCGGTCGAGGACCTCGACCTCCTCGGCGGTGAGCGCCAGGCCGGGGGCGGCAATGAGGGCCGGCACCTGGTCGGGCCGGGAGGCCGAGGCGATCGGGGCGGTCACGCCCTGGGCCAGCAGCCAGGCGAGCGCCACCGTCGTCGGCTCGGTCCCGCGCGCCTCGGCCACGTCCACCAGCGCCTCGACGACGGCGAGGCCCTGCGCGTTCAGGTACGCCCCCGCGGCGCCGCCGCGGGCCCGCCCCTCGAGGTCGGCGGCCGTGCGGTACTTGCCGGTGAGGAACCCCGAGGCGAGGCCGAAGTAGGGGAAGACCGCCACCCCGAACTCCCGGACCAGCGGGGCGAGATCCTGCTCGTAGGACCGGCGGCCTACCAGGTTGTACTCCGGCTGGATCGCGACCGGCACGGTGAGGTGCTCCCGCTCGGCGGTCTCGAACCACTCCCGCAGCCGCTGCGGGCTGTAGTTGGACAGTCCCACCGCCCGGACCTTCCCGGAGCGGACGAGCTCGTCGAAGGTGGCCGCCTGCTCGGCGACGGGCACCGACTCGTCGTCGCGGTGGGCGTAGTAGAGGTCGATCCGGTCGGTGCCGAGCCGGCGCAGGGACTCCTCGAGGGCCTGCACCACGTTCTCCCGCCCCAGTCCGGGACGCCGGGGCAGGGAGCCCACCTTGGTGGCCACCACGACGTCGTCGCGGACGCCGCGGGCGGCCAGCCACTCCCCAAGGACGGTCTCGGACTCCCCGCCGGTGTGCCCCTCGCCCCACACGGAGTAGACGTCCGCCGTGTCGACGAAGTTGCCGCCGGCCTCCGTGAAGGCGTCGAGCACCACGAAGGAGGTGCTCCGGTCGGAGGTCCAGCCGAAGGTGTTGCCGCCGAGGTTGAGCGGGAAGACGTCGAGGTCGGTGCGGGGGATGGTGGTCATGCGGAGCTCCGTTCCGTGGTCGGATCTGTCCTGCCGTCCGCCGGGGCCTGGCATGGCCGCCGGCGCGGTGCGCCCTCGGTACAGGCCGGGGCACGCCCGGCCTATTCCCGGTCCGGCCGGCACCTCCACCACATTATTGCAGTTGTGCAAAGAGTGCATAAGTGCAAAAATATGAACGTGAACGACACCGCCTCTCCCTCGCTGCGCGCCCGCAAGAAGGCCGAGACCTGGTCCGCCATCCACGAGGCGGCCGCCGGCCTCGCGCTCGAGCACGGGGTGGAGGGCGCCACGGTCGAGGCCATCGCCGCCGCGGCCGGCGTCTCCCCGCGCACCTTCTTCAACTACTTCCCCGCCAAGGAGGACGCGGTCCTGGGCATGCGCGCCCCTGAACTGGACCCGCAGCTGCTGGAGGGCTTCTCCCTCGAGCACGACCTGCTGGGCCAGGTCTCGCGCCTGCTGCTGGCCGTGACCCGCAGCGCCTACGCCGGCCGGGACGCGGAGCGGCGCCGGAGGCTGCTGCAGGACCACCCCGGCCTGGGCCGCCGCCGGCACGAGCTGACCCTCGAGGCCGAGGACCTGGTGCGCCGCACGCTCGCCGAGCTGCTGGCCCGCGACCCGCACTGGTCGGCCGGGATCGGGGAGCACCCCGTGGACGACGTCGCCCGGATGCTCGTGATCCTCGGCGGCGTCCCGCTGCGCTTCGCCATCACCGCCGAGAGCTACTCCCCCGCCCACGGCCTGCCGGCCGAGGACCACGACTCGGCGCTCACTCTCTTCCACCGCCTCCAGGAGAAGCTCTCATGACCCGCACTCCCGCCCACCGGGCCGAACCGGCCCGCGGCGCCCAGCACCTCGGGCTGCTCTTCGTGGGCCTGATGCTCTCGATGCTGCTGGCCGCGCTGAACCAGACCGTGCTCAGCACGGCGCTGCCCACGATCGTGGGCGAGCTCAACGGGGTGAACGAGATGCTGTGGGTGATCACCGCCTACATCCTGGCCTCGACGATCATGATGCCGGTCTACGGCAAGCTCGGCGACCTGATGGGCCGCAGGCCCCTGCTGCTCGGCGCGATCCTGGTCTTCATGGCCGGGTCCGTGGTCGGGGCGCTCGCCGGGACCATCGAGGTCCTCATCGCGGCCCGCGCGATCCAGGGCCTGGGCGGCGGCGGGCTGATCATCCTCTCCCAGGCCGCCATCGCCGACGTGGTCCCCGCCCGGGACCGCGGGAAGTACATGGGCGTCATGGGCGGGGTGTTCGCCGTGTCCTCGGTGGCCGGTCCGCTGCTGGGCGGCTGGTTCACCGAGGGCCCCGGCTGGCGCTGGGCCTTCTGGATCAACGTCCCGCTCGGACTGCTCGCCCTGGCCGGCGCCGTGCTGTTCCTCAAGCTGCCCCGGCATGCCGGCCGGCCGCGCCTGGACATCGGCGGGATGGTGCTGCTGGCCGTGGCCACGACCTGCCTGGTCCTGTTCGCCACCTGGGGCGGCGGCAAGTACGCCTGGACCGACCCCGTGATCCTCGGCCTGATCGCCGGCACGCTCGCGGCCGGGGCCGCGTTCGTGGCCGTGGAGCGGCGCACCGCCGAGCCGATCATCCCGATGCACCTGTTCGGCGAGCGCAACTTCGTGCTCACCACCGTCGCCGGGCTGCTCACCGGCGTGGGGATGTTCGGCGCCATCGGCTACCTGCCGACCTACCTGCAGATGGTCTTCGGCGTGGACGCCACCGCCTCCGGGCTGCTGATGGTCCCGATGATGGGCACCCTGCTCGTCACCTCGGTCCTCGCCGGGCGGGCGGTGAGCCGCACCGGGCGCTACAAGTGGCTGCCGGTGGTCGGCAGCGTGGTCGTGGCCGTGGCCATGGGCCTGCTCTCCACCCTGACCCCCGAGCAGGGGGTGTGGCACGTGTGCCTCTACATCGCAGTCCTGGGCCTGGGGCTGGGCCTGTCCATGCAGGTGCTGGTGCTCATCGTGCAGAACACCTTCCCGCTGCGGCAGGTCGGCACGGCCACCGCGGCGAACAACTTCTTCCGCCAGATCGGCGCGACCCTCGGCTCCGGCGTGGTCGGCAGCGTCTTCGCGGGCCGGCTGGCCGACCAGCTGACCGAGCGCCTTCCGGCCGCCGCGCTGGAGGGCGGCGCGGGCGGGGCGAACTCGCTCACCCCCGCCCTGGTCGCCTCCCTGCCGGAGGCGCTGCGGGATCCGATCGTGGCCTCCTACAACGACGCCCTGACCCCCATCTACCTGTGGATCGTGCCCCTGGGCCTGCTGGCGGCCGCCCTGCTGTGCTTCGTCGCCGAGAAGCCGCTGGCCACCTCGATCGAGCACGACGTGGAGCCCGAGGCGCTCGCCGAGGGCAGCCTCGTGGTCGCCGCCGACCGGCCGTCCGACCGGCGAGCCGCCGGTGACGGGACCCGGGTGACCGGCGGGACCCGGGACGACGACGGCGCCCGGACCGGCGGCGGACGTGACGAGCGGCGCCCGGACCCGGTCGCCTTCGAGACGGCCGGCCCGGCACGGTAGTCACGGCACGCCGGGCTCCGACCGGCAGTGCCCGCGCGGCGGTGCCGGATCGGAGGCCACCCCTCGGCACGATCGCCGGCGTGCGACACCCCACGTGCGGCTCACCCAGGGTGAGAAGCCGCCGCACGGCGAACTGCCGCAGGGGTCGCCGGGACGGCCATTGCTCCGTAGGCTGATGATCGCGTCCGGGTTCGCGGGCGCGGGGCCGGCCCGGAGGCGGCCGCCCGTGGACGAGGACGAGGAGCGCGGCATGAGCGACAGCGACGACACCGTCGGCCAGGACTTCGACGAGGCCGTGAACATGACGGCCAAGCAGCTCTCGGACTGGCTGGAGACCGATGAGTCGCAGTCGGTGGGCCAGGACGACGGCGGCGAGTCGGTGGGGCACCGCTCCGGGCGGCGCATCGTGGAGATCCTGCAGAAGAAGAAGGGGGAGCGCACCGACTCCGACCGGGAGCACATGCACAAGGTCGTCGGCTACGTCCACCGCCACCTGGCCCAGCGGCCCGACGGGGACGTCACCGAGACCCGGTGGCGCTACTCCCTGATGAACTGGGGCCACGACCCGCTCAAGGACTGAGCCGCGCCGGACGCACCCGGCACCACACCCGGTGAGGCACGACGAGGAGAGGAACACGCATGAGCCTGACGAAGGGCACGAAGGTCACCTGGAACACCCCGCAGGGCACGACCGAGGGCACCGTGGTCGAGAAGAAGACGGAGGACTTCGAGCTGGACGGACACACGTTCCGGGCGAGCTCGGACGACCCCCGCTACATCGTGGAGTCCGAGAGCTCCGGCGCCCGCGCGGCGCACAAGCCCGACGCCCTGACCGAGGCATAGCACAAGGCGCAGCACCGAGGCGCAGCACCGAGGCGCAGCACCGGGTCGTAGGTCCGCAGCGCGGGCTGGGGGCGGCCGCGGCCGGATCAGCCGGCCGCGGCGAGCACGCCGACGCCCCAGCGGCCGCACCGGCCGCCTCCCGGCGCGGAGGCGGGCACGGGTGCCGGAGCCGGCCGCACGGAGGTGCCGGCGGATCCCGCCCGGCCGCCGGGGACCGCGGCGGCCGGCGCAGCGTCCGCGGCGGCCACGCCGTGGGCGTCCGCCACCGGCGCCGTGCGCGCAGCGCCCACTCCCTGAGGGGACTCGAGGGCGAGCGCAGCCACCAGGTCCTGCTCCGACAGCGACGCCTCGCGGGCCAGGCCGGCCAGGGGCACCCCGTGCCGGGTCGCCAGCTGCAGTTCGGTGCGGAGATCACCGAGGGCCCGGTCGAGCCGCCGCCGTTCGGCCCGCACCGCCGCGCCGAACGCCCGGAGGACGGCAGCGGGACCGTCCGCACCGTCGAGGTCGAGCGTGCGGAACCCCGCCAGCTGCTGGTCCAGGAACCACTCGGCGGCCTCGACCCGGCCGGCCGCGGCGAGCACTCGCCGGATGAAGAACGGCCCGAACAGCACGGCGTCGTCGTCGGGCACGATGCGCTCCTCGGCGCCGGAGGACACCGGCACCTCCTGCAGGGCGCCGCAGGCGCAGGCGTGCAGCCGGTGGCCGGCGAGGGCGGCCCGGGCCACGGCGGAATTGACGCGGTCGTCCACGTCCGCGAAGTCGAGGAGGCGCACCGGCATGGGCGCGCCGCAGTGGACCGGGGCCACGGGCATGGCACCATCACGGCTCGGCGCGGAGCCGGGCGGCTCGGCCGCGGGGCGGTGCTGCGCGTGCTGGTCCATCGCTCGCCCGTCCTCACGTCGACTGCGGGATGCTGCGCCCGATTCCCGGCAGGAAGGGGACATCTCCCATCCCATCGCAGAATCATTAGATTGTCTAGTTACCAATTGGAGTAAATTCTTGTTGCTCTACACTGTCGGCATGCGCGCACACCGACCCACCTCTTCCGGCTACTGGTACGGCACCGACGACGCCGCCGGGCCCGGACCGGTGCAGGTGCTCGAGGCCCTGCGCGCCTACCGCGCCGCCGAGACCGCCATGCGCCGGCGCACCAAGGACTCCATGGGCATGGGCGAGAAGGACGTCCTCGCCCTGCGCTACCTGCTCGAGGCCCACCGGGCCGGCACCCCGATGAGCCCCCGCGACCTCGCCGCCCGGCTGGGCATCTCCTCGGCCTCCACCACCACCCTGCTGGACCGGCTCACCCGCACCGGCCACGTCGCCCGCCGCCCGCACCCCACCGACCGGCGCGCCCTGGTCATCGTGGCCACCGCCGAGGCCGACTGCGAGGTGCGCACCACCCTGGGCAGGATGCACGAGCGGATGCTGGCCACCGCCCGGGCCCTGGACCCGGACCAGGCCGCCACCGTCACCGCCTTCCTGCACGCCATGGCCGACGCCGTGGACGCCGCCGAGGACGTGGGCGACGACTCCTGCCGGCCCGAGCCCCCGCAGCGCGCCTGACGGACCCGAGCCTCCTGCAGCCCGTCCGGCGTCGTCTGTCGGCACCGTCCGTCATCCCGGTGAAACACGGGCTTGGCACCATCGGGATCGCACCGGTCTCACCCGAGACCGGTCCAGCGCGATCCCGAAGGGCGGTTCCCCGATGCACGTTCCGGACCATTTCCTCGACCCGGTGGTCAGCACCACCACGGCCGCCGTGGCGCTCACCGGGGTGGCCGTGGCCGCCTGGCAGGTGCGCCAACACGCGTCCGCCCACCGGCTGGGCTTCGCCGCGGCGGTGACGGGCTTCGTCTTCGCCGCCCAGATGGTCAACTACTCCGTGCTGCCCGGCACCAGCGGCCACTTCCTGGGTGCCGCCCTGGCCGCGGCGCTGCTGGGCCCGTGGCTCGGCATGCTGTCGATGACCGTGGTGCTGGCCGTCCAGGCGCTCGTCTTCGCCGACGGCGGGCTCACCGCCCTGGGCACCAACGTGACGCTGATGGCCGTGACCGGGGTGGCCGTGGCCTGGGCCGCGGGCACGGTCCTGACCCGCGTGCTCGGCCGGTCCGCGCCGCGCACGGCGGCCGGGCTCGGCGCCGCTCTGTCCGTGCCGGCGGCCGCCCTGGTCTTCTCCGGCCTGTACGCCGTGGGCGGCACCGTGCCCGTGGAGACCGGCGGACTGGCCGCCTCCATGCTGGGGGTGCACGCCCTGATCGGGGTCGGGGAGGCCGTGATCACCGTGGCCGTCCTCTCCCTGGTCCTGGCCCTGGCCCCCGGGCTGGCCGCCGTGGACGCCCGTCCGCTCGCCCCGGCCCGCGCCCGCCGTGGGGCGCTGGGCGTGACCGGCGCCGGACTGCTGTGCGCCGCCGGGCTCTCCGCGGTGGCCTCCTCCGCTCCGGACGGGCTGGAGTCCGTGGCCCTGGCCTACTCGTTCGCGGAGGCCGCGGGCCCGCACGCCCTCGCCGGCGCCGTCCTCGCCGGCTACGGGGAGAGCGCCGGTCTGCCGGTGGTCCTGGCCGGGATGGTCGGGCTGGTGCTGACGGGGCTGCTGGCCGCCGGTGCGGTGGGCGCGCTCACCGCCGGACGTCCCGCAGCCGCACGGCGCTGACCCACGGCTCCACACGGGCCCGGCCGCCGATGATCCAGGCGGGCGGGCCCCCGGCGTGCGTGCCGACGGCATGCGTGTCCACGACGCGCGGGCACTTGCCCGTCCGGACGGATCCTGACACGGTCGACCGAGGGTGCCGGCCACCGCGCAGCACCGCTGCACGGACAAGCCGCACGGCAGGACCGGACAGCAGAACCGCACAGAACAACCACCCAGCAGAACTGCACGGCACGACACCTGGAACCACTGCACCGAAGGAGCACCCCATGCGCGGAGTCATCATGCACGCCCCCGGCGACGTCCGGGTCGAGGACCGCGAGGTCCCGGCGATCCTCGAGCCCACCGACGCGGTCCTGAAGGTCGCCGCCGCCTGCGTCTGCGGCTCCGACCTGTGGCCCTACCGCGGGGTCGAGGACGTCGACGGCCCCTCCCCGATGGGCCACGAGTACGTCGGCGTCGTGGACCAGGTCGGCGACGAGGTGCGCGACGTGCAGGTCGGCGACTTCGTCGTCGGGTCCTTCTTCGCCTCCGACAACACCTGCGAGATCTGCCGGGCCGGCTACCAGACCCACTGCGTGCACCGGCAGCCCGGGGCGGCCACCGGCGCCCAGTCCCAGTACGTGCGCGTGCCGCTGGCCGACGGCACCCTCGTGGCCACCCCCGGGCAGCCCGATCCGGAGCTGATCCCCTCGCTGCTGGCGGCCTCCGACGTGCTCGGCACGGGATGGTTCGGCGCCGTGGCCGCCGAGGTGGGGCCGGGCAAGACCGTCGCCGTCGTCGGCGACGGGGCCGTCGGGCTGCTCGGCGTGCTGGCCGCCCAGCAGCTGGGTGCGGAGCGGATCATCGCGATGTCCCGCCACGCCGACCGCCAGGCCCTGGCCCGCGAGTTCGGGGCCACGGACATCGTGGAGGAGCGCGGCGACGAGGGCGTGGCCCGGATCAAGGAGCTGACCGGCGGGCTGGGCGCCCACAGCACGATCGAGGCCGTGGGCACCCAGGAGTCGATGATGCAGGCCATCCGCGCCACCCGTGCCGGCGGCCACGTCGGCTACGTCGGGGTGGCCCACGACGTGGCGCTGCCCGGGGAGGAGCTGTTCTTCTCGGGGGTGCACCTGCACGGCGGCCCGGCCCCGGTGCGCCGGTTCCTCCCGGAGCTGATCCAGCTCATCTGGGACCGGAAGATCGACCCCGGGAAGGTCTTCGACCTCACCCTGCCGCTGGAGCAGGCCGCCGAGGGCTACCAGGCGATGGACGAGCGCCGCGCCATCAAGGCCCTGCTCATCCCCTGAGCCGCCGGTGCCCGTCCGCCCCGCCGCCCGGGTCACCGGCCGCGGGCGGCGAGGCGGTCCGGCCCGTCCCGGGGCGGTCGCGGGTCAGGCCCAGTAGCCCTCGTGCACCCGGGCGGCCTCCTCCTCGAGCAGCGGGCCGAGCACGGCGATCTCCCGCTGCCCGTGGCGCAGCACCTCCCGGCAGGGCAGGTCCAGGGTGGGGTTCTGCTCGTGCGCGCCGGTGAGCGCCAGCAGCGAGGACTCCGCGAGGCCGTAGACGATGCGGCCCACCCCGGTCCAGTACGCGGCGCCGGTGTACATGGCGCAGGGCTCCGCGCTGGTGAACAGCGTGGCCCGGCGCATCTGCTCGGGCCCGATCGCCCGGACCGCCGCGGCGACGGCGCGCAGTTCGGCGTGCTGGGTCGGGTCCCCGTCCGGGGGCAGCGCGTTGTTCCACGCCTCCGCCACGATCTCGCCGTACTCGTCGGCGACCAGGGCCCCGAACGGGTGGTTGCCGGCCTCCCGCGCCGCGGCGGCGAGCTCCACGGAGCGGCGCAGCAGGGCCGTCTCGGCGTCGGTGAGCGGGTTCTCGGTCATGGGTCCAGCCTCCTGCGGGTCGGCGTCGTCGTCCGCTCACCGTAGCGGCGCCGTGCGGACGGGGACAGGCCCCGCGGGAGCTACTGCATGACGAAGCGGCCGAGGTGCGCCTGACGGGCGGTGCCGATGATGCCGGCCGCGTTGCGCAGCTGCGCGGGCACGATCCGGGCGCGCAGCCGCAGCTGGGGCAGGAACTGCTCGTGCCGCTCGCTGATGCCCCCGCCCAGCACGATCAGGTCCGGGGAGACGAGGGTCTCCAGGTGGGCGAGGTAGCGCTGGAGCCGGTCCGTGTACGTCGGCCAGTCCAGGCCCTCCGCCACGCGGGCGGAGGCGCCGGCCCAGCCGTCGACGTCCCGGCCGTCCAGGTCCACGTGCCCCAGCTCGGTGTTGGGCAGCAGCTGCCCGTCGTGGAACAGCGCCGAGCCGATGCCGGTGCCCAGGGTGATCATCAGGACGGTGCCGCCCACTCCGCGGGCGGCCCCGAAGCGGGCCTCGGCCAGCCCGGCGGCGTCGGCGTCGTTGAGCACGGCGACGTCGCGGCCCAGTCCGGCGCTGAGCAGGCGGCCGGCGTGCAGGCCGAGCCAGGAGTCGTCCAGGTGCACGGCCGAGCGGGTGATGCCGCGGTCGATGATGCCCGGCACGCCCACGCCCACGGGACTGCGCGGATCCACGGCGCCGGGCCCGGTGCTCAGCTCCGCCAGCGCCGCCCCCAGGGCGGAGACCACGGCGTCCGGCGTGGCCGGGGACGGTGTGAGGATCCGCCGCAGCGGGCCGGTCACCACACCGCGCACCGGGTCGACGACGGCGTACTTGATGGCCGTGCCGCCGATGTCCACCCCGATGCGGCGGACGTCGCCACCGGCCGCGTCGTCGACGGGCGTGCCCTCGACGGGCGGGAGGGCGGAGATCGTCCGTGCGGACGACGAGGTGGAGGTCATGTCACGGTCCTGGTCAGGGGTCGGTGCAGCGCGCCCGCGATAGCGCGACGCTTGAACGAGAATACAACTGCGTCATGACAACAACGGTCTCGCGGAGATCGTTCCCTAGAATCGAGTGGTCCGGACCACCGGCCCCGTCCCCGCAGCCGCCGGGCCGGTGCGCCCCCTCGCCGAAGGGCCTCCCGCATGACCGCATCCGCCCCTGTCCCCTGGCCCGTGCCGCAGCGCAGCACCCGCCGCGTGCTGCTCGCCTGCTGGCTGGCCATCCTGGCGGAGGGCTACGACGTCGGCGTGCTCGGCGCCGTGCTGCCAGCCCTGGCGGAGTACCGCGCCTGGGACCTCACCCCGCTGGAGCTCGGCGGCCTGGGCTCGTATGCCTTGATCGGCATGCTCATCGGGGCGATGGTCATCGGGACGCTGTCCGACCGGGTGGGACGCCGGAGGATGCTGCTGGCCTCGGTCGCGATCTTCACCACGATGCAGCTGGGCGCCGCCCTCGCCCCGAGCCCGGAGCTGTTCGGGCTCTTCCGGCTGCTCGGCGGGCTGGGCATGGGCGGGATCATCCCGGTGGCGGCGGCCCTGACCATCGAGTACTCCGCCCCGGGCCGGCGCTCCTTCAACTACGGGCTGATGTACTCGGGCTACTCCCTGGGCATCCTGGCCGCGGCGCTGGTGGCGCTGCTGCTGCTGCCCACGCTGGGCTGGCGGTGGGTCGTGGGCGCCGGGTTCGTGCCGGTGCTCCTGCTGCCGGTGCTGGCCCGGCTCGTGCCCGAGTCCCTCGAGTACCTGGTGGGCAAGGGCCGGGAGGAGGACGCCGCCCGGGTGGCCGCCCGGCTGGGCGTCGAGCCGTTCGTGCCCGGTGACTGGGCCCCGGCCGAGGCGCCGCGGTCCGCGGGGTGGCGGCAGTCCCTCGCGGCGATGTTCTCGCGCGACTGGCTGCGGCCCACCGTCTTCTTCTGGATCTCGCTGTTCTGCGGCATGGTCCTGGTCTACGGGCTCAACACCTGGCTGCCCTCGATCATGCGCTCGGCCGGCTACGCCCTGGGCCCGGCCCTGATGTTCCTGGTGGTCTTCAGCCTCGCCTCGGCCGCCGGCGGCATCGCCCTGGGCCGGGCGGCCGACGCCTACGGCAAGAAGCTGATCCTGATGACCTTCTACCTGCTGGGCGGGGCGGGGATCCTGCTGCTGATGTTCCCCAACCACATCGTGGTCAACTACGTCTTCGTCGCCCTGGCCGGGATCGGCTCCATCTCCACCTCGCTGGTGCTCACCGGCTGGGTGGCCGACTACTACCCCTCCTACGCCCGGGCCACGGCCACCGGCTGGGCGCTGTCCTTCGCCCGGATCGGGGCGATCTCCGGCCCGCTCATCGGCGGCTGGATCGGCGCCATGGCGCTGCCCTTCCAGTGGAACTTCGTCGTCTTCGCCGCCGTGGCCCTGGTGGCCGCCGGGGCCGTGGCGCTGATCCCGCGCTCTCCGGGCGCGGGGCGTCCGGGCGCGCCGGCCGACGACGTGCTCGGGGCCTCCGTCCGGTGACCGGGGGCGATCGGTGACCGGGCTGGAGCTCGCGCTCGCCGCCCTCGTGGTGTTCCTGGCGTCCTGCCTCCAGGGCACGATCGGCTTCGGCCTCGGCATGCTCGCCGCCCCGGTGATCAGCCTGCTGGACCCCAGCCTGCTGCCCGGGTCCATCGTGCTGCTCGCGGCGGGGCTCACCGTCTTCGGCGTGCTGCGGGACCGCACCGCCGTGGACTTCCGGGGCACCGGATGGGCACTGCTCGGGATGGTGCCGGGCACGGTGGCGGGCGCCCTGCTGGTGTCGGCCCTGCCCCCGCAGGCCCTGGCCCTCGCGGTGGCGGGCACGGTCCTGCTGGCCGTGCTGCTCAGCGTCTGCGGCTGGCAGCCCCGGCCGCGCCCGGCCGCGGTCGCCGCCGCGGGGGCCGCCTCCGGGCTCATGGGCACGGCCACCGCCATCGGCGGCCCGCCCATGGCGCTGGTCTGGCAGGGCTTCTCCCCGGCCCGGGTCCGCGGCACCATGAGCGCCTTCTTCCTGGTCGGTGCCCTGGTGTCCCTCACGGCGCTGACCGCGGTGGGCTCCATCGACCGGGAGGTCCTCCTGTTCGCCGCCACGCTGCTCCCGGCCGTGCTGCTCGGCTTCGTCACCTCGAGCGTGGTGAACGGGCGCCTGAACAAGGCCCTCGTGCGCCGGGTGGGGCTGGCGGCCTCCACGGCCGGTGCGGTGCTCGTCCTGGTGCAGGCCCTCTGAGCGGCGCCGCCGGGAGCGGCGGCTCAGGGCTCCACGGACCCCTGGACGTGCTCGAACACCAGGCTGGTCTGGGTGGCGGCCACCGCCTGGTTGGAGGACAGGTGCTCCAGGACGAACTGGCGGATGTGGTCGGTGTCCCGGGCGGTGACGTGGATGAGGAAGTCGTCCGTGCCGGCCAGGAAGAAGAACTGGGAGACCTCCGGCACCGACCTGAGCCCCTCCCCGAACGCCGACATGAGGTGCCGGGCGCCGGGGCGCAGGCGCACGCTGATCAGCGCCTCGATGCTCCGACCGATCGCCCGCGGCTCCACCTCCACGGTGAACCGGCGGATCACCCCGGTGCGCTGCAGGTTCTTCATCCGGGCCAGACAGGTGGACGGGGCGACCCCGAGCGCCTCGCTGAGCGCCTGGTTGGTCATCCGGGCGTTCTCCCGCAGCAGCGCCAGCAGCCGCCGGTCCAGCTCGTCCAGCTCGGGGGCCGGACGCAGATCCTGCGGTGAACGCCGCGTGTCGCGGGTCACATGCTCCATCATTCCTCCAGTTCTGCGCCGATTGCCGAAGGATCGTCGAAAAAGCCCACGGACACAGCCGAAAACCGTAGTTTGTTGTCACCCAGTCTACGGTTCCTGCGGAAGAAGGCCCCCGATGATCGTCTCCGTCCCCCGCGAAGTGAAGAACAACGAGCACCGCGTGGCGATCACCGCCTCCGGGGTCCACGAACTGGTCGCCCACGGCCACCGCGTCCTCGTGGAGACCGGCGCCGGCACCGGCTCGGGGATCCCCGACGCGGACTACACCGCGGCCGGGGCCGAGCTCGTGGCCGACGCCGACGAGCTGTGGGCCCGCGCCGACCTGGTGCTGAAGGTCAAGGAGCCCGTGGCCTCCGAGTACCACCGGTTCCGGCAGGGCCTGGTGCTGTTCACCTACCTGCACCTGGCCGCCGAGCCCGAGCTCACCGCGGCGCTGCTGGAGTCCGGGGTCACCGCCATCGCCTACGAGACCGTCCAGACCGCCGACCGGCGGCTGCCCCTGCTGGCCCCGATGAGCGAGGTCGCCGGACGGCTGTCCGTGCAGGCCGGGGCCGCCGCCCTGACCGCTCCGGCCGGGGGCAAGGGCGTGCTGCTGGGCGGGGTGCCCGGCGTGCGCCCGGCCAAGGTCACCGTGATCGGCGCCGGAGTGGCCGGCACCAACGCCGCGGCGATGGCCGTGGGCCTGGGCGCGGAGGTCACCGTCCTGGACGTGAACGTGGACCGCCTGCGCGAGCTCGACGACCGGTACGCCGGGCGGCTGCGCACGCTCGCCTCCAACAGGCTCGAGATCGAGCGGTCGGTGACCGAGGCGGACCTCGTCATCGGCTCCGTGCTGATCCCCGGCGCCAAGGCCCCGAAGCTGGTCACCAACGCCATGGTCGCGGCCATGAAGCCGGGCAGCGTGCTGGTGGACATCGCCGTGGACCAGGGCGGGTGCTTCGAGGACAGCCGGCCGACCACCCACCAGGACCCGGTCTTCCGGGTGCACGACACCATCTTCTACTGCGTGGCGAACATGCCCGGCGCGGTGCCGAACACCTCGACCTACGCGCTGACCAACGTCACGCTGCGCTACGCCGTGGCCCTGGCCGACCAGGGCGTCACCGCGGCGCTGGCCACCGATCCGGCCCTGGCCGCCGGGCTGAACACCATGGCCGGCCACGTCACCCACCGCTCGGTGAGCGAGGCGCACGGCCTGGAGTTCACCGACCGCGCGGACCTCGTGCCCGCGGCCTGACCGGGGCGCGGCCCGCACCGGCCCTAGGATGGGCGGACCCCACCCGAGCGCTGCACCGGCGAGGAGCCCCATGGACCGCATCCCCGAAACCGTCGACACCCCGGACGTCCTGATCGACCGGGACGTGCTCGGCCGCAACATCGAGCGGATGGCCGCGGCCGTGCGCGCAAAAGGGATGGCCCTGCGTCCGCACGCCAAGACGCACAAGGTCCCGCAGATCGCGGCGCTGCAGCTGGCCGCGGGCGCGGTGGGCCTGACGGTGGCCACGATCGGGGAGGCCGAGGTCTTCGCCGCGCACGGGGCGCAGGACCTGTTCCTCGCCTATCCCCTGTGGGTGGGGCCGCGGCAGGCGGAACGCCTGCGCCGGCTGAGCGCCACGGCGCGGATCAGCGCCGGCGTGGACTCCTCGGAGGCCGCCGCGGCCATGGGCGAGCGGCTCGGGGACGCGGCCGGGGACGTCGCCGTGCTCGTGGAGATCGACAGCGGCCACCACCGCAGCGGGGTCCACCCGGACGCCGCTGCGGACGTGGCCCGAGCCGCGGTGCGGGCCGGGCTGCGCGTGGAGGGAGTGTTCACCTTCCCGGGCCACAGCTACGCCCCGGGCATGCCGGCCGAGGCCGCCGCCCAGGAGCAGCAGGCCCTGGAGCGGGCCTCCCAGGAGTTGCGGGACGCCGGGATCGAGGTGCTGCGCCGCAGCGGCGGCTCCACGCCCTCGGCGCTGCTGACCGACAGCTCCGCCGCGACCGAGGTGCGCCCGGGCGTCTACGTCTTCGGCGACGCCCAGCAGCTGGAGCTGGGCCGGTGCGCGTGGGAGGACGTGGCCCTCACCGTGGCCTCCACCGTGGTCAGCCGGCACGAGGGCGGCCCCGGGGTGCCGCGGCGGATCGTGCTCGACGCCGGCAGCAAGGTCCTCGGCACCGATCGTCCCGCCTGGGCCACCGGCCACGGGCGGCTGCTCGACCACCCGGAGGCGCGGATCACCGCGCTGTCCGAGCACCACGCCACGGTCGTGTGGCCGGAGGACCGCCCGCTGCCCGTCCTCGGGGCCCGGCTGCGAGTGGTCCCCAACCACGTGTGCATCACGATGAACCTCGTCGACGACGTGGCCGTGGTGCGGGACGGGATGCTGCTGGAGCGCTGGACCGTGGCCGCGCGCGGCCGCAACTCCTGAGCGGCCCGCCCCGCGGCCGGCGCCGGCCGCACGGCCGCGCCGGCCCACACGGCCCGCGCCGGCCGCACGGCGCCGCGGGGCCGCCGGCTCAGCTCGGCGGCGGCGGAGGCGCGGGGGCGCCCTTCGGCGGGGCGATCTTGGGGTGCGCGAGGGTGGGACCGGAGGCGGCCACCGCCGCGGTCTCCCGCTCGCCGCTCGCGCCCGGCCAGGCCCGGCCCGGAGACGGGTCCCACCCGGCGTCGACCACCCGGCGCTGCACCAGGACGGCCAGCCCCAGCACCGCGAGGCCGATCAGCAGGATCACCACGATGCCCCCGACGGACCCGATCTTGGCCGCGGAACCGACCGCGATCCCGAACCAGCCGAAGTCGGCGTCGCCGAAGGTGGTGTTCTCGGAGCCGAAGGTGCCCAGGACGGAGAGCAGGAACGCGGGCAGGAACGTGATGAGCAGGCCGTTGGCGAAGCCGCCGGCGAGCGCCCCGCGGCGTCCGCCGGTCGCGTTGCCGTAGACGCCGGCGGCGCCGCCGGTGAAGAAGTGCGGGACGAGGCCCGGGAGGATCAGGGCGATGCCGATGGCCGGGTTGAGCCACACCGAGAGCACGAACAGCCCGATGAGGCCTCCCACGAAGCTGGAGATGAAGCCCAGGAGCACGGCGTTCTGCGCGTAGGGGAAGACGATCGGCGCGTCCAGGGCCGGGATCGCCCCGGGGACGACCTTGGCTGCGATGCCCTGGAACGCCGGGACCAGCTCGCCCAGGATGGTGCGCACGCCGAAGAGGATCACGGCCACCGCCACGCCGAACTGCAGCCCCTGGGTGATCGACATCATGATGTAGTTGCCCACGCCGGTGGCGCCACCCTCGAACGCGGTGAACGCCTCCTCGGACCCCGCCCGGACCAGGAAGAGCACGGCGAGGACCACGTACATCATGGCCATGGACAGCGCGGTGGCCACCATGGAGTCGCGGAGGAAGCGCAGTCCCTCCGGCAGCTTCGCGTCCTCGGTGGACCGGCTCTTCTTGCCCACCACCTGTCCCACCGCCCCGGCGGCGATGTACCCGGCGGTGCCGAAGTGCCCCATGGCCACGCTGTCGTCGCCGGTGATCCGGCGGGTCCACGGGTGGACCAGGGCCGGCAGGGACACCATGAGGATGCCCAGGAGCAGGGCTCCCAGGGACACGGTCACCCAGCCGTCGTAGCCGGCGGTGGCCAGGATGATGGTCAGCATCGTGGCCATGAACAGGACGTGGTGCCCGGTCAGGAAGACGTAGCGCAGCGGGGTGAACCGGGCGAGCACGAGGCTGACGGCGAAGCCGAGGATCATCAGCCACGCCACCTGCGCCCCGTACTGGGCCTGGGCGATGCCGGCGATGGCCTCGTTGGTGGGGATGACGCCCTGGGCACCGGTGGCGCCCAGGATCATGGCGCCCAGGGGCTCCAGGGAGGCGACGACGAGGGTGGCGCCGGCGCCGATGAGCAGGAAGCCGAGGGTCGCCTTGATGGCGCCGCCGATGACCTGCCCGGTGCTCTTGCGCAGGGCCACCAGGCCGACCGCGGTGATGATGCCGATGAGGAAGGCGGGGACGGCCAGGATCTCGCTGACCAGGAATTCGGGGATGCTGACGAGCCAGTTCATTGCGGGCCTGCTTTCAGACGTCGTAGAGGTCGCGCATGGCGGCGTCGAGCTCGGTGGTGCTGGTGAAGTTCTGGATCACCTTCACGGGCACGCCCACGTCCCCCAGGGCGCGGGCGATCTCCCCGGAGGTGAGGATGACGTCGGCCTCCTTGGCCTTGCCGCGGGCGGAGATCGTGTCGGTGGCCTCGACCGTGAGGTAGGGGCTCCAGCCCCAGCGGTCGAGCACCTGCTCCAGGGTGTTCTTCAGGAACAGGCTCGTGCCGAGCCCGTTGCCGCAGACGGTGAGGATCTTGTTGCGGCTCTCCGTGGCCGCCCCGGCCGCCGGCTCGGTGGCCGCCTCCGTCACCGCGGGCGCCGGCTCGGCCGGTGCGGCCGGAGCCGCCACCGCCGCCGCCGACGAGGACGCCGATCCGGTCGCCGCGGGCGCCGCTCCGGAACCCGACGCCGGGGCGTCCTCCGTGAGCAGCGCGAGCACCTCCTCGGGCGTCTCTGCCCGGTCCAGGGCCGTCCGCGTCGTCGGCGAGGCGAGGAGGGTGGCCAGCTTCCGCATGGCCTGCAGGTGCTCCTTCTGGTCCTTCGCCGAGAGGGCGACGACCAGGGTCACGGGGTCGTTGGACGCGTGCCCGAACTCGACCGGGTGGGCCAGCCGGACCCAGGACATCGCCGTGCGGTGCACGGCCTCCGAGGGCCGGGCGTGGGCGAAGGCGAACCCGGGGGCGACGACGATGTACGGGCCGTTCTCCTCGACGCTGGCGATCATGGCCCGGGTGTACTCGCCGCTGATCGCCCCCTGGCGCTCGAGGAGCCCGCCGGCGCACCGGATGGCGGCACGCCAGTCGTCCACCGATTCGTCCAGGCAGATGGATTCGAGCTCCAGCAGATGACCGATGTTCGACATATTTGACAGCGTGCCCGCGAACGATTAAAAGACTTTCAGATCGCACAAGTCGGGGCGGTGCGCCCGGCGGCGAGCACCGAGCAGGCCGCGGATCCGCGCGTCCCGGGGCCGGGCCGATCCGGGGGACTCCTCGGCGCCGCCCGGCCCGCCGCTACGGCGCGGTCCGCTCCCGCAGATGGTCCGCGACGAGGTCGATGGCCTCCGCGCTGGCCGGGAGGATGTTGACCAGGGAGAAGAAGGCGTGCATCTGGCCGGGCCAGCGGTGGTGCACCACGCTCACGCCCTCCGCGGCGAGCCTCCGGGCGTAGGCCTCGCCCTCGTCGCGGAGCACGTCGTGCTCCGCGGTGATGACCAGGGCCGGCGGCAGGCCGCCCAGGGACCCGGCGCGCAGCGGTGAGGCCTCAGGGTGTCCGCGAGCGCCCTCCTCGGGGACGTAGTGCTCCCAGAACCAGCGCATGGAGTCGGCGGGGAGGAAGGCCTGGTTCTCCGGCTCCCGGTAGGAGGGCCGGGTCAGGTCCGCGTCGGTGACGGGGTACACGAGGACCTGCCCGGCCAGCTCGGGGCCGCGGCGGTCGCGGGCCCGGTGGGTGAGCACCGCCGCCAGGTTGCCGCCGGCGCTGTCCCCGGCCACGAACAACGGCACCGGGCCGCCGGCGATCGCTTCCCGCTGCTCCGCGGCCCACTGCAGGGCCGTCCAGCTGTCCTCCACCGGGGTGGGGAACGGGTACTCCGGGGCCTTGCGGTACTCCACCAGCACGACGGCCGCACCGGACCGTGCGGCGAGCAGCCGCCCCAGCGTGTCGTACCCGTCGATGTCCCCGAGGACCCAGCCACCGCCGTGCAGGTGGACCAGCACCGCGGCCGGGGTCGCGTCAGGAACGAGGACGCGCACGCGGAAGGCGCCGCCGTCGTGGCCGTCCAGAACGTGCTCCTCGACCCGGTGCATGTCCGGGCCGGGTCCGTAGCGCGCTCGCCGGTCGGCACCGGTGGCGCGGGCCTGGGCCGGGGTCATCTCCCACATCGGCGGGGAGCCCGGCGGGATGGAGTCGGCCAGCTCCTGCAGGAAGATCGCGCTGGCGCGGTCGAGTGCCATGGCGGGTGCTCCTTGTCCCGGGGTCGCTCGGAGGGCGGCGCTCAGTCGAGCTCGACGACGGTGACCGGCAGCGGCAGGGACTCCGCGTCGAAGGGGATCTGCTCGGAGAACGGGTTGCCGTCCTCGTCGCGGCCCACGCACAGGGCGAGCACCGTCGCCGGGTCGGGCCCGACCATCAGCGTCCAGTGCTGGCCGTTCGCGTCCACGGCGTGCGCCTGGTGGTCCAGGTCCACCCCGCCCTCCAGGTCGGCGAAGCGGACCCGGTAGTCCTCCAGCTCCTCGGGGGTCTGCAGCACCCCGGCGGAGACCACCGCCTCCTCGTCGCCGGTGACGGCCGGGGCCACCGGATAGGCGATGCGGAACGGCGGCTCGAGCACCTCCAGCAGCTCCCGGGCGGGGCTGGCGTCGTCGCCGCGCAGCCAGAGCCGGCCGGTCCCGTCGGCGAAACCGGCGTACTCCTCGTCGTTGGGGTAGAAGCACAGGAAGCCCGAGCCGGGGATCCGCGCGGCCAGCCCGGCGAGGTCCTCGGCGCGGTCCACGGCGAGGAATCGGGTGAGGGGCTCCAGCGGCAGGGGTTCCACGGGCGTTGTCTCCTTGGCGTTCGGCGGGCGGCGGGACGACCGTGTGCTGGCCGATCCCGGACGCCCTACGCTACGCCGCCGGGGACCGGTCGTGGACCGGACCCGCGCGGACCGCCGCCGCCCTACGCGCAGTCCAGCGCGGTGCGCAGCGCCTCGAGGTTGTCCCGCATGACCTGCTGGTAGTCGGCGTTCTCGTCGGCCTGGGCCTCCACCGGGTCCAGCACGGCGGTCTCCACGCCGTGCTCGGCCGCCAGGGTCTCGGCGACCTTGGGGTTGACCAGGGACTCGGAGAACACCGTGGTGACGCCCTCGGCCTCGACGATCTTGCCGATCTCGGCCAGCCGGGCCGGGGAGGGCTCGGTCTCGGGGTCGAGCCCGGCGATGCCCACCTGCTCGAGGCCGTACTTGTCCGCCAGGTACCCGTAGGCCTCGTGGGCGACCACGATGGTGTTCCGCTCGCAGGTGGCCAGCCCCTCGGTGAACTCCTCGTCCAGGGCGGTCAGCTCGGTGGTCAGCTGCTCGGCGTTGGACTCGTAGGTGGCGGCGTTGGCCGGGTCGACCTCGGCCAGCTCGTGGGAGACCTCCGTGGCGACCGCGGCGAGCCGCTCGGGGTCCAGCCAGAAGTGCGGGTCCTCCCCGCCGTGGTCGTGGCCGTCGCCTCCGGCGGGCTCCCCCTCGGCGTGCCCCTCCTCGGTGTGGGCCTCCGCGCTGTGGGACTCCTCCGCGGCCCCGTGCTCCTCCGCCGAATGGGCCGCCTCACCCTCCACCCCGGCGTGCACCGCGTCGAGGGCGTGCTCGGGGGCCGTCTGGGCCACGGCGTCGTCGACCGCCGGCTGGAACCCGGAGAGGTACACGACCGCGTCCGCGGTGCGCAGCTTGTCGACGGCGGCCGGGGACAGCTCCAGGTCGTGCGGCTCGGCCCCGGCCGGAGTGAGCGACTCCACCGCCACGAGGTCCCCGCCGACGCGCTCGGTGACGTACTGCAGCGGGTAGAAGGACGCCTGCACGGTCAGCGCCTCCCCCGACCTGCCGTCGGCGGTGGCCGCGGACGGGTCGGTGGAGTCGGAGGCACAGGAGGACAGGGCGAGGGCGGCGGCCAGGGAGAGTGGAACAACGAGAGCGCGAGACGGGATCATGAGAACGATTCTCGTGAAAAGTGAGAACCGTTGTCAATCCACCGCCGTTGCGGCAGAGCTCAGGAGCCGGCCTGCCGGCAGGAGCCGCAGATCCCGTGGAGCTCGATCGCGTGCCCGACGTCGGTGAAGCCGTGCCGGCGGGCGGCCTGGGCGGCCCACCGCTCCACCGCCGTCTCGGCCACCTCCACGGTGTGCCCGCAGCGGCGGCACACCAGGTGGTGGTGGTGCTCCGCGCGGGCGCACCGGCGGTACCGCATCTCTCCGCCCGGGGCGGCGAGGGCGTCCACCTCCCCGGCCTCGGCCAGGGCACTGAGGTTGCGGTAGACGGTGGCGAGGGAGACCGGCTCCCCCTGCTCCGCCAGCATGGCGTGCAGCTGCTGGGCGGAGCGGAACTCGGGGGTGCGGTCGAGCAGCTCGGTCAGGGCGGAGCGCTGCCGGGTGGTCCGGGTCATGGTCATGCTCCTCGCAGCTGGAGGTCGTCCTCGACGTGGTGGGCGTCCTCCGTGCCGTGGGGCCGCACGCGCCCCAGCAGGGGGCGGACGAGCAGGGCGAGCACGTAGCAGCCGATGGCCAGCACCACGATCATGGCGCCCGGGGACAGGGGCTGGAAGTAGGTGATGGACAGGCCCGTCACGCACACCGCGGCCCCCACGGCCATGGCCGTGCCCATGGTGCCGGCGAAGGAGCGGGTGAGCAGCTGGGCGACGGCGACCGGGACGATCATCACCGCGGAGACCAGCAGGACGCCGACCACGCGCATCGACACGGAGACGGTGAGGGCGGCCATGACGGCCACCAGGATGTTCAGGGCCCGGACGGGCAGCCCGGTGGCGAGGGCGAACTCCTCGTCGTGGCACAGGGAGAACAGGGCCGGGCGCAGGCCCAGCCCGACGCCGAGGACCACCGCGGCCAGCCCGGCGGTGAGCCAGACGTCCAGGGTGGTGACGGTGGCGATGGAGCCGAAGAGGTAGCCGGTGAGGTTCGCCGAGGTCCCGCCGGCCAGGCCGATCAGCAGCACCCCGCCGGCGATGCCGCCGTAGAACAGCAGGGCCAGGGCGACGTCGCCGCTGGTGCGCCCCCGGGTGCGCATGACCTCGATGAGCACCGCGCCCACGACGGCCGCGACCACCGCTCCGGGCACGGCCAGGGCGTCGTGCGTGGTGAGCCCGGCCGCGGAGCCGGCCAGCCAGCCCATGGCCACTCCGGTGAGGGCCACGTGGCCGATGCCGTCCCCGAGCAGGGCCAGGCGCCGCTGGACGAGGTAGGTGCCGATCACCGGCGCGGAGACTCCCACGAGGACGGCGATGAGCAGACCGCGCTGCATCAGGGGACTGGCGAGCATGGCGGTGAAGGTCTCGATCATGGTCGCTGCGGCTTTCCGTGGAGATCGGGGGCGGAGGGAACGGCGGCGGGCTCGTCCCCGTGCGGGTGCAGGTGCTCGTGGTCGGGGGCGTCGTGCCCCGGGGCCGGCTGCGGGGGGCTGCCGTCGTGGACGATGTGCCCGTGGCGCAGCACCACGGCGCGGTCCAGCAGCGGGGCCAGCTCGCCGAGCTCGTGCAGCACGACGAGCAGCGTGGTGCCGTCAGCCTGCAGCTGCGCCAGGATCCGGGCCATGGCCTCCTTGGAGACCTGGTCCACCCCGGACAGCGGCTCGTCCAGCAGCAGCAGCCGCGGGCGCCGCACCAGCGCCCGGGCGATCAGCACCCGCTGCTGCTGGCCGCCGGAGAAGATGGCCACGCTCTCGTGCGCCCGGTCGGCCAGGCCGACCTGGTCGAGCGCGTCGAGGCAGGCCCGCCGGGCGCCGGCGCCCGGGCGCAGCCGCCGGTGGCCCGTCAGCCCCGCGGCGACGACCTCGAGCGCCGTGGCGGGCACCCCGGCACCGACGCCGACGCGCTGGGGGACGTAGCCGATGCTCGACCACGGCACGGTCCGGCGTGCGGTGACGTCGGCGCCGAACAGCCGGGCCTCGCCGGACGCGACGGGCACGACGCCGAGCAGGGCCTTGAGGAGCGTCGACTTGCCCGAGCCGTTGCCGCCCATCAGGGCGACGGCCTCGCCGTCGGCCACGGACAGGTCCACCCCGCGCAGCACCGGCGTGGCGCCGAACGCCACGGTGAGGCCCTCCGTGCGGATGGCCGGGCCGTTCCCCGGAGCCGGGGCCGCCGGCGTGGATCGCAGTTTCATGAGAGCCATTCTCAAGAAAATGAGAACGATGGTCAATTCGCCCACCATCCGAGGCTCCTGTCTGCTTGAGAATATTTCTTATGTAAGGTGGCGGGCATGCGCCTTGTCATGGTCAGTTCCCTGGACGCCCTCAGCCGCCGGCGGGCCTGCGCGTCCCTCGCGGAGGCCCTGCACCGCGCTGCCGCCACGGAGGCTGCCGGCGCGGACGTGGTGCCGGCCGGCCCCGCCACGGTGCTGGCCGCCACCGGCGCGGATCTGGACGCGGCCGAGCTGACCGGGCTGCTCGCCGCCTGCCAGCTCACGGAGGAGGAGCTGCGGTCCGGGATCACCGGGCTGAGCGACCCGTTCGGCATCAGCTCGCCGAACTGACATCGAGGAGTCCGCACCGGACTCCCCAGCACTGACCACCAGCAACAACAACCAGGAGGAACGAATGAAAGTACGCAACTCGCTGCGCGCCCTGAAGAAGGTCCCCGGCGCCCAGGTGGTCCGCCGCCGCGGCCGCACCTTCGTGATCAACAAGAAGAACCCCCGGATGAAGGCCCGCCAGGGCTGAGCCCGGACGACGACGAACGGCCGCTGCCGGACCCCGGTCCGGCAGCGGCCGTTCGCGCATTCTCGAGATGGCGCCTGCTGCACCCTGCCCTCGGGCGAGGCCGGCCCCGGCCGCCCGGACGCCGGCACCGCCGGGCGAGCGCGGCATCAGGTCTGCAGCTGCCTCGCCCGCTCGGCGGAGCCCGCCGACTCGGCGGAGCCCGCCGACTCGGCGGAGCCCGGGCCGGGACCGGACGCAGGAATCATGGCGAAATGCCCCGGCCCGGGACGGGAGGTCCGCCGCGCCCCCTCGGCGCTCGAGAGCGAGACAGCCAGGACCGAGGCCAGCACCAGGGCCCCCGCCGGGCCGAGCACGGTCCACGGGGCGCGCTCGACGTAGCCGATGCCCTCGGCCAGCAACAGGCCCCACTCCGGGGCCGGCGGCTGCTGGCCCAGGCCCAGGAAGCCGAGCGCGGCGATGGCCAGGGCGGTGCCGGGCAGGCGCAGGACGGCGTGCCGGGCCACCTCGGGCAGCAGGGCGGGCAGGACCGTGCCGGCCAGGATGCGAGCGCGGCCCGCGCCCAGCAGGGGCAGCACCCGCACGTAGGGGCGGGCCGAGATCTCGGCGACCAGGGCGGCGGTGTGGGCGGCCAGCGGCGCCCAGCTCACCAGGGTGACGGCCACGGCCGCCCCGGCCGCCGACGGCCCGGCCACCGCGACGACGAGGATGCCGGCGATGATGGGGGGCGCCGCGTTGGTGACCTCCACCGGGCCGGTGGACCACGCCCCGGCCATCCCGACGACCAGCCCGATGAGCAGGCACGCGGCGACCACGACCAGGGCCAGGCCCAGGGTGTCCAGCGCGCCGTGGCCCACCCGGGCCAGCACGTCACGCCCGGCGGCGTCCGCCCCCAGCGGCAGCGCCCAGGAGGGCGCCTCCAGCCGGGTGTGGGCGGAGGTGTAGGGGTCCCGGAACAGCCCGGCCACGACCAGGGCGAGCAGCGCCCCTCCGGAGACCGCCGGCACCACCCACCACGACCGGCGCCGACCCGGCGGCGGGCCGGGGACGGGCAGGTCCCCGGAGCGGGCGGCCGGGCCCAGCAGGGACCGGCGGACGAGGGCGGCCAGGGCCCCCAGGGCCGCCGCGAGCACGAGCAGCAGCAGGACCCCCGCCTGCAGGGTCGGGATGTCCTGGGCCGCGGCGGCCCCCAGCAGGGACCGGCCCAGACCGGGGATCGCGAAGACCTCCTCGACGGCCACGGCACCGCCCGTGAGCCCGACGACGACCAGCGCGATCTGCCCGATCACCCCAGGCAGGGCCCGGTGCAGGGCGGCGAGGGCGATCCGGGCCCGGGAGTGCCCGGCCACCGCCCAGGTGTGCACCCAGCGCTCGGTGAACGCCCCGGCGAGCGCGGTGGTGAGCAGCCGCCCGATCAGCCCGCCCGCGGGCAGCCCGAGGGCCAGGGCCGGCAGCACGACGTGCTGGGGGCCGCGCCACCCGTAGGGCGGCAGCCAGCCCCACCACACCGCCACGACGATCAGCAGGACGGCCGCCAGGAGGAACTCCGGCAGCGCGGTCAGCGCGGCGGCCGCGGCCCCGGCGCCGCGGGCGGGGCGCCCGGCCAGTCCGGCGCGGACGGTGGGGACGCAGGTCAGGGCGGCGACGAACAGGGCCACGGCCAGGGCCGCGCCCATCAGGGTGACGGACACTCCCAGGGCCTCCAGCACACCGGGCAGGACCGGTCGGCCGCTGATCCAGGAGGTGCCGAAGTCCCCGGTGAGGACTCCGGACGCCCAGTCGGCGAAGACCGCGACCGGGCCGCGGTCCAGACCCAGCTCGGTCCGGATCTGAGCCAGCACCTCGGGCGTGGCCTCCCGGTCGGCGTAGCGGGCGCGCAGGACCGTGTACTCCGGGCGGTTGCCCGACAGCCACGGCAGGGCGCCGATCAGCACGACGACGGCGGTGAAGGCCAGAGCCCGCGAGATCAGGGCCGCCGCCCCCGCCCGGCCCAGCGCACGGGCCCTCGCCCGGCCCGCCACCGGGGCGACCGCGGAACCCGCCCCGTGGCCCACCGTGACGCCTGCCGCCTCGCCCGTCACAGCACCCATCACTGGGACGGCCGCCGGGTCCGTCATCTGGCCCGCTGTCCGGCTCGTCACCTGTTCCCTCGCTCGGCGACGGTGGTCTCGGCGGTGATCAGCTCGCGCTCGCGCGGGTCGCGGGCCGCGCCCTCCACGTCGTCCTGCTCGCCCTGGATCACGCGCTCGTGGAGCATCGGGATCGCGGCGTCCTCGGCGAGGACCGCGGCCTCCGCCTCCATGATCGCCGTCCGGCGCTCCTCGCCGGGGGCAGCCTTCTCCGCCTTGTCCAGGGCGGCGTCGACGGCCTCGGAGCAGAACTGGGAGATGTTGAAGGAACCCTCGCAGCCGAAGTCGCTGACCATGTAGGCCACCGGGTCCCCGGAGTCCAGCACGGTGGCCCGGGAGAGGATGAAGGCGTCGAACGTGCCCTCGAGGGCGTCGGCCTCGATGTACTGGTACTCCCGGACGTCGAGCTCCACCTCGAAGCCCGCCTGCTCCAGCTGCTGCTGGAGCTGCACGGCGACCTCGGGCAGCTCGGCGCGGTCGGTGAAGGTGCCGATGGTGATCTTCTGCCCGGCCGGGTCCCCGGCCTCGGCGCGGTCGGCGAGCAGCTCGCGGTAGGCGTCGGTGTCGCGGCCCTCCGCCGCGTAGGGGATGGCGGGTCCGAGCAGGCCGGCGGCCACGTCGGCCCGGCCCTCGTAGACCCCGTCCACGACGCTCTGCGGGTCGAGGGCCTCCCGGGCGGCCGCCCGCAGGGCGGGGTCGGTGAACGGGCCGTCCTCGGTGTTGAGGTAGAGCGTGTTGGTGCGCGGCATCGGCACCTCCTCCAGGAGGTCCTCCTCCACCTGCGCGGCCTGGCCCACCGGCACGGCCTCGACGACGTCGGCCTCCCCGGTGCGCAGCGCGGCGGCCCGGGCGGTGCCGTCGGGCACGAAGGACACGTCGATGCCGGCGGCGGCCGCGGCGCCGTCCCAGTGGTCCTCGTAGCGCTCCAGCGTGGCGCCGGAGGTGCCGTCGACGGCGGTGAGCTCGAAGGGCCCGGTGCCGTGGCCCACCGGGTCCACCGCAGTGCCCTCATAGGCGGCCGGGGCGAGGATGGACAGCTGCGGGCTGGACAGCCGCTGCGGGACCAGCGGGTCGGTCTCGGCGGTGGTGACCCGCACGGTGTCGCCCTCGGCCGCCACGGTCATCTCCACCCCGTCGAGGATGCGCGGGGCCGGCTCGGCTGTCACGGCCCGCTCCAGGGAGGCGGCGACGTTCTCGGCGGTGAGCTCCGTGCCGTCGTGGAAGGTGACCCCGTCCCGGATCGTGAAGGACCAGGTGGTGTCGTCGACCTGCTCCCACTCGGTGGCCAGCATGGGCCGGGCGTCCCCGGCCTCGTCCAGCCGGACCAGGGTCTCGGCGGTCGACCAGCGGGAGAGCTTGAAGGCGTCGTCGCTGAGCGGGGACAGCCCCGAGCGCGGCGGCTGGAGCATGGCCAGCTCGACGCGGGCGTCGGACGAGCCATCGGAGCCCTCGCCGGAGGCGGCGCCGGAGCCCTCGGCGAAACAGCCGGTGAGCAGCAGCAGGCTGACCGCGGCCAGCCCGAGGCCGGTGGCCCGCCGGGCGGGACGGTGGACGGGGACGGAGGAGCGAGGAGGCATCAGGGAGCCCTTTCGGTGTGGTGGACGACGGACGGTCGGATGGATCGGGGACGGCGGGGTGGTGCGGGGACGCCGGACCTCGGGGCCCGGCGAGCGGTCAGCACCCGCGGACGAGCGGCGGGGAGCAGGGCGAGCAAAACCGACGGGTGCCGCGAGGCGCCGGCGGGCGGCAGGGTGCGGGTCTCAGGCGGGCAGGCGCGGCACGGCGTCCACCAGTTGCCGGGTCGTCGGGTGGCGGGGGCTCTCGAGGAGCCGGTCGGCCGGGCCCTCCTCCACCACCTGCCCGTGGTCGAGCACCAGGGCGCGCTCGCACAGGGAACGGACCGCGGTGAGGTCGTGGGAGATGAACAGCAGCCCCAGACCCCCGCGCACGTGCTGGTCCTGCAGCAGGTCCAGCACCTGGTTGCGCAGCGGCAGGTCGAGCCCGCTGACCGCCTCGTCGGCCAGGAGGATCCGGGGGCGGGTCACCAGGGCCCGGGCGATGGCCACGCGCTGGGCCTGCCCGCCGGAGAGCTCGTGGGCCCGCCGATCCAGGTGCTCGGTGCCGAGCCCCACCTGCTCCAGGGCGTCCCGGACCAGGCGCGAGTGGTCGCCCGGGACGCGGAAGCGCCGCAGCGGTTCCCGCAGCTGGCGCTCGACGCTGCGCCGCGGGTCCAGGCTGGAGGCCGGGTCCTGCGGGATGTACTGCACGGCCTGCCGGGCTCGCCGGATCTGCTGCCGGCCCGTCAGCGGCGCGCCGTTGAAGAGGACCTCGCCCCGGTCCGGGCGCTCCACGGCCAGGAGCAGGGACAGCAGCGTGGACTTGCCCGACCCGGAGGGGCCCACCACGCCCAGCGCCTCGCCCTCGCGCACCTCGAGCTCGACCCCGCACACCGCGGTCACCTCCCCGGAGCGGGTCCGGTAGGTCCGGGTGAGTCCGGTGCCGCGCAGCGTCGTCGGCCCTGCCGGCCGGATCACGAGGCCGCGTCCAGCGGTGCGGCGACGGACTCGAGGCCGGTGCGGGCGTCCGGGCCCACCGGCGTCGCGGCGGGCCGGAGGCCGGCGCGGGCGGCCGCGACCAGGGCCACGGTGAACGCCGCCCGGGGCGACCGGAGCACCTGCTGCATCGGGCCGGCCTCGACGACCCGCCCCCGGTCGAGGACCACGACGTCGTCGCAGAGGTCGGCGGCGACCGCCAGGTCGTGGGTGATGAACAGCAGCGCGCTGCGCCCCGGGCCCGTGCAGCGGCGCAGGGCCTCGACGACCTGCCGCTGGCTGATCATGTCCAGGGCCGTGGTCGGCTCGTCGGCCACCAGCAGGTCCGGTGACGCGGCCATGGCCAGGGCCAGGCACACGCGTTGTCGCTGCCCGCCCGAGAGCTGGGAGGGGTGGGCGCGCAGGATCCGTTCCGGGTCCTCGAAGCCGACCTCGCGCAGCAGCTCCGCCATGACCTGGCCGGCCTCCGCCGCGCCGGTCCGGCGGCGGCGGGCCACGGCGGGCAGCAGCTGCCGGTCCAGCCGCACGACGGGGTTCAGCGCGGCCTGGGAGTCCTGGAAGACCGCCGCCATGCCCGGGCGCCGCCCCGGTGCCTGGCGCCAGGGCAGCTCACAACCGTCGACCCGCAGGGTGCCCTGCACGCGGAACTGAGGCCCCAGCAGCCCCAGCAGCGCCAGCACCGTGAGGGACTTGCCTGAGCCCGAGGCCCCGAGCAGGGCCACCCGCTGCCCGGGCTGCACCCGGAAGCCCACGTGGTGCAGCAACGACTGCCCGGCCACGGAGACCCCGAGGTCCCGCAGGTCCGTACCGGTCCCGTCACTCATGCTTCCCCCTTGCCAACAGCGCTTCTTCACGATCTGATGGTAATGAGTTTCATTCTCAGCAACTAATCCGACACGGGCGGGCCATCGGATCCATCGGCCTGCGACGTCGCCCATCCACCCGGGAGGCACCCCCATGAGCCGCAAGAGCACCACGAGCGAGACCACCACCGATGCCGGCGGCCCGCTGGTGGCCGTGTGCCAGGGTCACCGGTGTGCCGGCCTGCGCCGGCTGACCGGGACGGCCGATCAGGTGGAGCATCTCCAGGAGGTGGTGAAGGGCACGGCAGGAGCCGTGCTGATCTCGTCGCCGTGCATGGGGCGGTGCGAGATGGCCTCGCTGGTCGCCGTCGCCCGACGGGACGGACCCAGCGGGCAGGTCGGCCCCACCGTGTGGCTGAGCGGGCTCGAGGACGCGGACCGCGCGGAGGCGCTGAACCGCTGGGTGGCCTCGGGCGGCCCCCAGCGGATCCACCAGCCCGAGCACGGCGCCCCCCGGTGCCTGCGGGACGCCGTGAGCGGTTTCGGACCGCCTCCCGCCGTCGCGCGTCGCGCCCACTGACCCGGCCCGGCCGGGAGGCGGTCACCGATGCCCGGCGAGCCCCCCGGAGGTCAGGCTGCCGCTGCTGCGTGCAGGTAGGAGTCGATCGCCTGCCCTGCCGTCCGGAACCAGGGCCTGGCGTCGTCGTAGCCGGACCAGCCGTCCGTCAGCACGGCCACCACGTACTCCTTGCCGTTCAGCCGGACGAGCCCGGCGTCGTGCGAGACCTGGATCAGCAGGCCGGTCTTGTGTGCGAACTCCACGTCCGGGGACAGTCCCGTGGACAGGGCGTAGTCCAGTTCCTGGGCCGCGAGGAAGCCGAGCAGCAGGGTGGTCGACGGCCCGGAGAGCAGCTCGCCTCCCCGAAGCCGGTCGAGGAGGTCGGCGACGTCGTTCGGGGTGGTGGTCATGGCCACGGTCCCCGCCTCCCCGGTGTCCGGGTCGTAGGTCGTGGATTCGAAGCCCTGCCCCTGCGCGAACGCCTGGACCTCGTGCCACCCCAGCCAGCGCCCGAGGGCCGCGCCGGAGACGTTGTCCGACCAGGTGACCATCCGCTCCACGGCCTCCCGGACGGTGAAGGCGGTGCCCGGCACGGTGTCCGTCAGGGCGATCTGGCCCCGGTCCACCCGGTCGAAGACCGCATGGGCCAGGAAGAGCTTGTACAGGCTGGCGCTGGTGAAGGAGCGGTCCGGGTTGCGGGCCACCACCTCCGCACCGGTCGGATCCAGGAGCACGAGCCCCAGCTCCCCCGGCACCTGGGCGGCCAGCGCGTCCAGATCGGCCTGGAGGCGGGTGACCGCCGGATCGCTGGTCTCGACGGCGAAGGCCGGCGCCGCGGCGGCCGCGCCAGCACCGCCCACTGCGAGAAGCAGCGCCGTGAGGGCCGCCACGAGGCGCCTCCGGCGTGCAGGCCACGGGCTGCGGCGCGTGAATGATCGAGTTCCTGAGTACATGGTGCGTCTCCGTTCCCCCACGGACGAGGCGCGGCCGGGGCGGTCCCGGCGACAAGGGCCATTCTGTTCCCCAGGCTGGTCCCCCGCCACCCTCGTCGGGGCTCGTCCGTCCAGCACGGTGGATCCGGCACCCCTGGCCGCGGCCTGGAGCAGGGGCCGCGCGGCCCGGCACGTGGGCGGCGGGCTCAGCGGTAGAGCCGCACCTGGAACCGGGGCATCAGCACCTGGACCAGCGGGCCGATGGCCAGCGCGTAGAGCACCGTGGCCAGGCCCACGGTGCCGCCGAGCAGCCACCCGGCGACCACCACGATCACCTCGATCGAGGTGCGCACGATCAGCACCGATCCTCCGGTGCGCCGCACCAGGCCGGTCATCAGCCCGTCCCGCGGGCCGGGGCCCAGGTGCACGCCGATGTAGGCGGCGGTCGCCACGGCGTTGAGGAGCACACCGGCGAGCACGAACAGCACCCGCAGCGGCAGCGACTCGACCGGCGGCAGCACCGCCAGGGTCGCGTCGAGCACCAGCCCGACCACCACCGCGTTGCTGAGGGTGCCGATCCCCGGGCGCTCGCGCAGCGGGATCCACACGAGGAGCAGCAGCAGGCTCACCGCGATGACGACCGTGCCCATGCTCACCCCGAGCTGCCGGGAGAGCCCCTGGTGCAGCACGTCCCACGGAATGACGCCGAGCTCCGCCCGCACGAACAGCGCCATGGTGATGCCGTAGAGGACCAGGCCGGCGTAGAGCTGCACGAGCCGGCGGGGCAGCCGCCGCGACTCCGGACGGTCGGTCGAAGGGGTCAGGGCACGCGGACGCCGGCTCATGCGGTTCATCCTCGCACCTGCGAAGTGTTCCGGGCGGCCGCGTCCTTTTCCAGGGCGAGCGGGCGGGGGCTACGGTGCGACGAAGTCCCCCGCCACCACGCGGCCCGTGAGCTCGGTGAGCAGGTCCAGGCCGGCGAGCATGTCCGCGTCCCGGGTCAGCTCCCTCTCGTTGTGGGTGATCCCCTCCACGCTCGGGACGAACAGCATGATGGTGGGGACGAGATCCTTCAGGTTGGTCGAGTCGTGCCCTGCGAGGGTGCGCACGATGCCGTGGCTCAGCCCCAGTGCGTCGGCGCTGGCTGCGGCGAGCGCCATGCCCGCCTCGTCGTAGGCCTTGGACGCCCAGGTGTGCTCGGCGCCGCGCTCGACTCTCACGTTGGCGCTGCGTTCGATCTCGCCGATCCGGCGGTGCAGCTCCGCATCGGCCGCGGCGAGCACGTCCGGATCCGTGCTGCGCACGTCGACCAGCAGGTTGACCCGGCTGGCGACCACGACGGGCGAGTTCGGGAACACGGTGAACTCGCCGCAGGACGTGATGACCATGTGCTCGTCGTCCGTGAACCGGTCCGCGACCTCGCGCGCCGCGACGACCAGCGCGGAGGCGCCGAGCAGCGCGTCGGCGCGGTCCGCGATCAGGGTGGCCCCGGTGTGGGCCTGCTCCCCGTGGACCACGAACTCGTACTTGTTGGCGCCCCACGTGGATTCGACCAGCCCGATCGCCAGACCGTCGTTCTCCAGGGACCGGCCTTGTTCGATGTGGATCTCCAGGTACGCGGCGATGTCGAGGGTGAAGTCACCGTGGGTGCCGATGGCCCGGAGTGCTTCGCGAACGCTGACTCCGTGCGGGTCGGTCGTGGCCAGCGCCTGCTCGGCGGGGATCTTCCCGGTGAACACGGAGCTGCCCATCATGGAGGGCTTGAAGCGGCAGCCCTCCTCGTTGAACCAGTTGACGACGGCGATGTTGAACTTCGGCGCGGACGGCGCCTCCCCGCCGTTGCTGCCCCGGGCCTCGGCCGACAGCCGATCGCCGAGTCGGATGCCGGCGTGCGCGCCGGCGAGGACCCCGTAGGCGCCGTCGAAGCGGCCGGCCAGCGGCTGCGAGTCCAGGTGGGATCCGATCGCGATGTAGGGGGCACCCGGTACCAGCTCCAGCAGGGCGAACTGGTTGCCGATCTCGTCGTAGTGGACCTCGAAGCCGTGGCCCTCGACGAGTCCGCGGAACCAGCTGCGGGTCTGCCCGTCGGCCACGGTCCCGGCCTGGCGGTCCACTCCTCCGCCGGCGGTGGCGCCGACGGTGCTCATGGAGCGGAAGTCGGCGAGAAAGGCCCGGTCGTAGGCGGAAGAAGTGGTGTCGTTCATCGGGGGGCTCCGTTCGTGGCTGCCCCGGCGGCGGTCGTGACGGCGGGGAGGTCCAGGGCGTGGTGGGTGAAGTGGCCGCCGACGATCGTCGCCAGCACGTCCAGGGAGCCGATGTCCCCGGCGGTCAACGGCGATCCGGAGAGCACCGCGAAATCAGCCAGCTTGCCGGCGCGCAGGGTTCCCTTGTCCGTGGCGGTTCCGGTGGCGGCGGCGGCCCACGTGGTGTACGTGCGCAGCGCCTCCTCGGGGGTGAGGGCCTCGGCGGGCGCGCCGGATGCGGCCGTCCCGCCGAGGACGCGGCCCTTCTCGGTGCGCCGGTCCACCCACGACTGCATGCCGCGGCGCACGTTGTTGTCGGCGACCGGCAGGTCCGAGCTTCCGGCGAGGACCGCGCCGGCGTCCACCAGCGAGCGGCCCCGGTAGAGCCAGCTCTCGCGGTCCGGCCCGACGAGCTCGGCCATCTGGTCCCCCAGCGGGCCGATGAACGCGGCCTGCGGGGTGACGGCGATCCCCGCCTGGGCGACCAGCGCCACCTGCTCGGGGCGGGCGATGCCGAAGTGCTCGATCCGGTTGGGCAGCGCGTTGCGCCCGTATTTGTCCTGGCATCCCACGATGATGTCGGTCGCGAGGTCGATTGCGGCGTCGCCGATGGCGTGCAGCGCCACCGGCCAGCCCGCCCGGTAGGCCGCGGCGACGCGCTCCCGGAAGCTCTCGGCGTCGTCGAGCAGGTAGCCGTGCTGGTGCGGATGTCCGCAGTAGTCCTCCGTCACCGCGGCGGTCGCGCCGAGCAACGAGCCGTCCAGGAACACCTTGACCGGGCCGAGGGACACCCAGTCGTCGCCGAAGCCCGCCGGCAGTCCGAGGTCCAGGCCCAGGCCGGGGCCCTCGCCGTGCATGTCGGCGTCGGGCGCGCCCAGTGGCCGCAGCACGTCGAGCGTCGGCATCAGCTGCGCACGGGCGTGCAGCCGCCCGGCCCGCCGTGCGGCCTGGTACGCCTGCAGCTCCACGGGGCTGTGCCCGATCCAGCCGCCGCCGATTCCGGCCTCGGTGAAGCTCGTGATGCCCTGGGCCGCGTACCGCGCGGTGGCCTCGTCGAGCGCCTGGACGATCTGTTCCACGGAATAGGGCAGCAGGAGACTCTGGACCAGGGACTGGGCGGACTCCTCGACGACACCGGTCGGCCTGCCGTCGGGTCCTCGCAGCACGGCCCCGCCCACCGGGTCCTCGAAGTCGGGGGCCAGCGCGCCGACGAGCCGGAGCGTCGCCGTGTTGGTGATGGACAGGTGCCCGGAGACGTGGCGCAGGTAGAGCGGGCGGTCCCCCGTGATCGCGTCGAGGCGCTCGATGTCGGGAAGGAGCCCGCCGTGGTGCTTGTGGTTGTAGCCGGTGCCGTTGATCCACGCCTCCGGCTGGTCCGCGAGTCGTTCGACTTCCGCCTCCAGCAGGGCGTAGATCTCCTCGAGTCCGCGGGCCGGTTCCAGGTCCACGGCGGACAGGCCCAGTCCCCACCACGTGGTGTGGCAGTGGGCGTCGATGAAGCCGGGCACGACGGCGGCCCCGCCGAGCGGGACGGTGAGTTCGGCCGTGCAGCCGTCCAGTTCCTCGTCGAATCCCACGATCCGGCCGTGCAGCACGCCGACGCGTCGGGCGCGGGGGCGGGCCTCCTCGAGGGTGATGATGTCGGCGTCGTCCAGGATGAGGTCGAGTTTCATCAGGCGGTCTTCCTTCCGGAGCCGTTCGCGGACGACGGCGGCATGGTGGCCGGATCGGCCCTCAGGTGCAGCAGCGCGGGCAGGTCGCTGGCCAGGGCCCGGTCCAGCGCCGGGCCGAAGTCCTCGGTGGTCTGCACGTACTCGCCGAATCCGCCGTAGGCACGCATGCCCGCGGCGAAGTCGGGATTGTCCACGGACGTGCCTGACGGCCGTCCCGGGTAGTGCGCGCGCTGGTGCTGCGCGATGGTGCCGTAGATCCCGTTGTCCACCACGATCACCAGCGGGGTCCCGCCGTGCGCCCGGCAGACCGTCAGTTCCTGCCCGTTCATCAGGAAGTCGCCGTCGCCGCAGATCGCGACCACCTGGCGTTCGGGGAACACCAGGGAGGCGGCCACGGCCGCCGGGACGGCCGCGCCCATCGCGCCGTTCCGGGGGCCCACGAGCGAGTTCGGGAGGTGGTGGCCGAGGAAGCGGTGGCCCCAGAGCGTGGCGTTGCCGGCCCCGTAGGTCACCACCCGTTCCTCGCCCAGCCGGGCGTCGAGGACGCCCATGGCGGTGGAGAGGTCGACGCCGTCGCAGTCCTCGGGTTCCGGATGCGCGAACCGCCGCTGGTCGGCGGCGAGCGTGTCCATCCAGTCCCGGGAGCGTGTTCCCCGGGCGCTCGAGGGATCCGGCAACGCCGCCACCCAGGCGCGCGGGGTGGCCGCCACCTGCAGGTCGATGCGTCCGGCGTGGCCCCGCGCCTCGGCGTCGGGGACGACGACGATCGTCCTGGCCCCCAGCCCGTGGCGGTAGCCGTCCGTCAGGACGTCCGTCCGGCCGCAGCCCACGAAGATCAGCAGGTCGGCCTCGTCGAGCCGGGCCGCGAGCGTGTCCGCCCGGCCGTAGCCGAGCCAGCCCGCCCACGCGCCCGAGCTGTGGGGCACGGCGTCGTACGCCCGCCAGTCAGCGGCCACGGGGACGTGCGCGGCCTCGGCCCAGGCAGTGAGGTCGGCTCCGGTCGATCCCGTCCAGCCGTCGCCGCCGACGACGATCAGCGGTCTCGCGGCGGCCCGCACCGCGGCCGCCGCGTCGGCGGCCTCGTCCGCGGACACCCGGGAGGGGCCCGTTCGGCGCGGTGGCACCGGGGACGCGTCGGTGAGGCGGACCAGGACGTCCTCGGGGAGCCCGACGACCACCGGACCGACGCGGCCTGTGGCGGCCGTGTGCATGGCCTCGGCCACCACCTCCGCGGCGCGGTGTTCGTCGTCGAGCACCATGACGCGCTTGGCGGTGCTGTCGAACCAGGCGGTGAGGTCGAACTCCTGGAAGGACTCGCGCCCGCGGTCCGCGACGGGGATCAGGCCGACGAACAGGACCAGCGCCGTGGCGTCCTGCCACGCGGTGTGGACGGCGATCATCGCGTTCGCGGCGCCGGGGCCGCGGGTGACCATCGCGACCCCCGGCACCCCGCCCAGGCGTCCTTCGGCGAGGGCCATGAAGCCGGCCCCGCCCTCGTGGCGCGCCACCACGGTCTCGATCGGGGAGTCGTAGAGCCCGTCGAGGACGTCCAGGAAGCTCTCGCCGGGCACCGAGTACACACGGCGGACGCCATGGGCCTCGAGCTGGCGGACGATCAGGTGGCCGGCTGACTGGGACATCGTGCTCCTGGTTCGCTGGGCTTCGGGGGCGGCTAGTGCTTGTAGCCGGGCAGGTCCACGCTCATCCGCGGGGCAATGGCGCCTGCGACCGCCGTGAACAGCGACAGGAAGACCAGCATGGCGGCGGCGGGCCACCAGTGGTTGCCGGCCCCGGCGACGAACGCCGTGGCGAGCAGCGGAACGAAGCCGCTGACCATCCCGGCGGTGTTCTGCGCGAAGCCGACCCCGGTGTATCGGGTGCGGGCCGGGAACAGGCCGGTCAGCACGGTCCCGGAGGCCGCGTACGGGAAGGACAGCGTCGCCACGGCGAAGACCATGCCGGTCACCACCAGGACGTCGTTGCCCGATGCGATCATCAGGAACGCCGGGACGGCGGACAGGGCCGAGACGATGCCGCCGTAGATGATGACCTTGCTGGCGCCGAAGCGCTCGGCCAGGCGGCCGCCGGCGATCAGGACGGGGATCTCGACGACGGCGGCGACCATGCCTCCGAACAGCATCAGCGACGGGCTGTAGCCGAGGATGCTGACGCCGTAGTAGACGACGAACGCGGTGACGAGGTAGAAGCCTCCGACACCGAGCATCGCCGCGGCCATGCCGATGATGATGTGCTTCCAGTGGTGGCGGATCACCGCGCGGATCGGGGCCTTCTCCGTCTCACCGGACTCCATGAGCTCGGCGAAGACCGGGGACTCGTCCAGGCGGCTGCGGATCCACAGTGCGACCAGCAGCATCGGGAACGCGGCCAGGAACGGGATGCGCCATCCGAAGTCGTTGAAGTTCTCCTGCGAGAAGAACAGCGTCATCAGGAAGAAGCCGCCGGAGGACAGGATGGTGCCGATCGGCGAGCCGATCTGCGGCAGCGCCGCATAGCGGGCGCGTCGCGCGAGCGGGGCGTTCTCGACCACGATCGTCATGGCTCCGGACCACTCCCCGCCGACGAACAGACCCTGCGCCACGCGCAGCAGCACCAGCAGGATCGGGGCTGCGATGCCGATGGCCGCGTACGTCGGGAGCAGTCCGATGAGCCCCGTGATGATGCCGATGCCCACGATGGTCACCATCAGGGTCTTGCGGCGGCCGATCCGGTCGCCCATGGCGCCGAAGAACATCCCGCCGAGCGGACGTGCCACCAGGCCGACGCCGAAGGTCGCGAAGGACGCGAGGGCGGCCGCCGTCGCGTTCTCGTTCGCGAAGTACTGGACGTTGAAGATCAGCGCTGCGGCAGCGCTGAAGAGGAAGAAGTCGTACCACTCCATGGCGGTGCCGACGAGGGCGCCCATGGCGACCTTGGTCGCCTCCTGGTCGGAGATCTGCCGTGTGGCCCCGGCCTCGATGTTGCCTCTCGGGGTGAGACCTTCCTGCGTTTCCGTGGGGTTGTTCATGGGTGCCTCCGCACTCGGTGCCGACTCGGGGGTGGTGACCACGGGGGTCATCAGGTCCCCGTTGTGGTGGTGCCATCCAGCATGACCCAGTGAGCAACGCCACCCATCGCTCGATCTAAGTGGATTTCCCGCCCGGAATTGTGCAACTGCCCATAAAATGCCGCTGTGAGCACCAATCTTTCGTCATGGATTGCCGGAACCGAGGGGAGTCCCGGCGATGAGCGCTGGGATGCGCTCCTGGACCAGCTCGACGTCGAACGCCTGAGCGACCTCTTCCTCGAGCGGCTGCTGCGCATCGAGGACTACGCGACCTCGGCCCTGCCGGTCAGTGAGATCCGGCGCACGGCGTCGAGGTCGTTCGATGCGCTGCTCCGGAGCCTGCGCCACGACGCCGACGCCCGTGCCATGGAGGAGGTCCGCCTGCGGCAGGCGATGGACGTGGGTGTGTCCAGGGCGCGGGCCGGCATCCCGATCGAGTCGCTGATGACGGCGATCCGGCTGGACTTCTCCATCCTCTGGGCCGAGCTGACGCGACTGGCGGCGGACGACGACGCCGCGCTGCTCGTGCGGCACACCGAGACCGTCTGGCACGTCGTCGACTCCTATGCCAGCCAGACCCAGGCCACCTACGTGGCGGAACGACAGCGCATGCTCTCCGAGGCCTCGTCCATCCGACAGGGCTACGTGGCCGCCATCTTCGGCCAGGACCGGCCGGGCCCGGAGATGCTGGCCCACATCGCCGCGGAGATCGGCGTCCCCCAGGACGGTCCGCTCGGGGTCGCGGTCGCCCTCCGCGAGGACGCCCCCGCGCTGCGCGTCGCCGTCGCCCTGGCGGCTCGCGCGGGAGGACACGTGCTGACGCACCCGGTGGCGGACGGGCTGATCGCGTTCTGGCCCGTCGACGGGGAGCACGGCTCCGCGGCCACGGAGACCACCGAGTGCCTGCGCGGGTCGCGGTGCGGGCTGGTGGAGCGGACGGCGGGGCTGGCCAGTCTCACGGTCGCGGCCCGCTTCGCCCGCGAGCTCGCGGCGGTGATGGAGGACGCGGACGTCGGCGCGCTGACGCTCGAACGGTCCTGGACCCGGATCGCCCGGAAGCGCCTGGCCGAGGCGGGGATGTCCGTGGCGTCCGACGTCGAGGAGGCGCTGGACCGGTGTGGACGGGTGGAGCGCGAACGGTTGGTGGCCACCGTCACGACGTACCTGGCGACCGGGAGCGTCGCCGAGTCCACCCGGCGGCTGTTCTGCCACCGCAACACGCTGATGAACCGCCTCGGGAGGTTCACCGAGCTGACGGGGATCGACGTGACCGTCCCGAACCAGGCGGCGCGCCTCGTCGTCGCGTGGTCCTGACGGACCGTTCTGTTCAGGTCGAGAGGGTGTGCGGCTCCCCGATCAGCTGACGGGCGATGAAAGCGTAGCCGGGCAGGTCCCGTCCACCGGCCGCGCCGAAGCCCGTGATCGATACGTAGACGAGCCCCGGGTTCTCCGCGGACAACTCCGGGCAGCCCAGGCCCAGCCGGTCGAGACCGCCGGGCTTGCAGTTCTCCACCAGGACGCCCTCCATCTGGCTCCGTCCTTCCAACGACGTTGACGCTGATCTCTCCGTCTTCGTGCCCCTGCAGCGCCCGCGTTAGGCTCCCGCCACCCGGATCTGAATCTTCGTGTCGGTGGGCCGGCCCTCGGCGCCGCGCTCGAAGGCGGCCACGGCGTCGGCGAACGAATACGTGGCGCTGATCAGGACGCCCAGGTCCACCGCCGGGGACGCGGCGAGCTCGATGGCCCGCTGGTAGGAGTTCGCGTAGCGGAACACGGTCTCGATCCGCAGTTCCCGGGCCTGGGCGGCGGCGACATCCAGCGGCACCGGGTCCACCGGGATGCCGATCAGCACCACGGTCCCACCCGGCGCGGGGATCTCCCACAGGCCGCCGAAGACGTGCGGGCTGCCGCTGGCCTCGAAGACCACGTCCGCGCCCCAGCCGTCGGTGGCCTCGCGCACCACCTCGCCGAGGTCCTGGCGGGAGACGTCCACGGCGTGGATGGTCGGGTACGCCTCGATCTTGGCGAACTTCTCCGGCGCCACGTCCGAGATGTACACCCGGGACGCCCCGCTCGCGGCGGCGGCGATGGCCGTGAGCACCCCGATGGTGCCGGCGCCCACCACCACGACGACGTCGCCCGGCGCCAGGCCGGCCTTGGTCACCGCGTGCACCGCCACGGCGAAGGGTTCGATCAGAGCGCCCTCCTCCAGCGAGAGCTGCTCGGGCAGCCGATAGGTGAAGTCGGCGGGGTGGATGATCTCGGGCTGCAGGCAGCCGTCCACCGGGGGCGTGGCCCAGAACTGCACGTCCGGGTCCACGTTGTACATGCCCAGCCGCGCGGCGCGCGAGCGCGGGTTGGGGATGCCCGGCTCCATGCAGACCCGGTCCCCCACGGCCAGGTGGTCGACACCCTTCCCCACCTCCAGCACCGTGCCGGAGGCCTCGTGGCCGAGGACCATCGGAGCCTCGACGACGTAGGGCCCGATCCGCCCGTGCGTGAAGTAGTGGACGTCGCTGCCGCAGATGCCCACGGTGTGCACGCCGATGCGCACCTCACCGGGGCCCACCGGGCGCAGCCCCGGGACGGGCCGGACCTGAATCTCGTGCTGGCGTTCGAGGACGACGGCGTCCATGGGGCTCTCCTGGGTGTTCGAGGTCTTCGGTGCGGTGGTCGCAGGGCTCGTGGTGGTGAGCGTCGTGGGGTTCATGGTCTCAGGTCCTTTCAGGCCGCGACGGCAAGGCGCTCGCGGCGCGGCAGCATCCGGCCGGTCTCGGTGGTGATGCCGGGCTGGGGTGGGTGGATGAAGAAGGTGGTGACGGTGCCGAGGAGCATCAGGGCGGCGAAGACCCAGCACACTCCGACCGGGCCGAGTACCGGCAGCAGCAGGGTGGCGATGCCGGGGCCGAGGAACGTGGTCAGCCCGGAGGCGAGGTTGTGCGCGGAGATCGCCGCGCCGCGGTGCTCGGGGGCCAGGGCCGGGAAGATCGCGCCCATCGGGACGAACGCGGTGACGGACAGGGCGAAGATCACCGCGGCCACGACCATCAGCGCGAAGCTGGGGCCGAACCACACCGGGACGTAGGCGAAGGCCAGGACCGCGAGGGCCATGCCGCCGAAGCCGAACCAGCGCATCTGCCGCATCCAGCCGTAGCGGTCCCCGAGCCGGCCCCACACGATGTTGGCGCCGATGGTGATGGTGTTCATGATCGCCCAGAGCATCATCCACTCGGGCAGGGAGAACCAGGCCGCCCCGCCGATCTCGCCGGTGGTCAGGTACAGCGGCATCATCATCGGAAAGGCGTAGAGGGTGAGGTTGCACAGCACCCGGATGACCACGGACAGGGCGATCTGCCGGTTCTCCACGAGGATGGTCACCCCGCGCAGCAGCTCGCGGGTGCGCTCCGCGCCGTGCAGCTTCTGCGAGAGGTCGGTCTCGGGCGGGGCGCCGGGGACGAGGAAGGCGCACATCAGGGTGCCGGCCGCCACGAAGGGCAGGGACGCCCACAGGGTGGCGTACTCGCCGATGACCGGGACCAGGAGGCTGGGCACGTAGGCGCCCATCACACCGATGCCCAGGGAGAAGGACGCCCAGAACCAGCCCATGGCCGAGGCCAGGCGGCTGGGGTGCACCGACTGCGCGATGAGCACCACGAAGGAGTACATGAACAGCGGGTAGGCGACCCCGCGCAGGCTGTAGATGAGGATCGTGCCGAGCACGCTCTCCAGCCCCACGGTGAGGAACAGGACGTGCAGCACCATCCAGAGGACGCCGCCGAGGACCATGAGTCTCTTGGCGCCGACGACCTCGGCGAGCACGCCGGTGGTCCACGCCGAGATGGCGACCACCAGGCCGTAGACGGTGAATACGAGCCCGGCCTGGGTGGGCGTGAAGCCGCTCTCGACGAGGAAGCGGGACAGGAAAGTGAGCTCAAAACCATCACCGGTCATGAAGACGGCGAGGGCGAGATAGCCGAAGAGCAGGCGGCGGGGCATGCCGAACATGCGGGTACTCCTTCGTGGACACCAAGTGAAAGGCACCTGGCGAGCAGAAGAGCGGGCAGCCGGTGCGCGATGTCCTCAACGCTACGAAGGTGTGACGCGGGCCACTAGCCGATTAATTCGACGTGGACTGATACTTCTGCGCAGTCTACGAGGCGGGTCCTCTCTACCCAAGTCGCGGTCACGACCGCTGGGCAGAACTAAAGTGCGCTTCCGCAACGAGACGTACGGCATTCCAAAATCACCGATGCTGCTCCGCACGACATCAGTCGGGTGCCACACATCTCGGCAACGCCACAAGTGTTTAGTACACCCGGGTCTATATGCGGTGGGCACACATAGGGTGCTCGACCACCGGAACCTCTGATCACCACCGAGGTTCCCATCGGCGAGGCGTATTGCGACTTGCCGAGCGAGGTGGGCATCCTCGTGATAAAGACAATCGTAAGCCAATGACAGCAGAGTCCTAGATGCCTCAAAAGTGGGGCTAAAGTGGCTTCAGGGGAGGCAGGCGGGCCCACAGCGCGACACGGCAACGGCATGAGATTCTTGGAAGGGTGGAATGAAGGCCCCGAGTGACAATCCCATCAATGAGAAAAATGAGGACCTATTAAGTCGTGCGGACACTGCCGCACAGTTCGCGCGTCAAGTACTTAAGCATGACGCGAGTCAAGGTCTCGTTGTTGGCGTGTTGGGTCCATGGGGATCGGGAAAAACATCATTTCTGAATCTTGCCCGACCCCAACTGGAGAAAGCTGGCGCGGCACTTTTAGATTTCAATCCATGGATGTTTAGTGGGGCTGATCAGCTCGTCGACTCATTTTTTGTCGAGCTTGCCGCTCAACTCAAGCTGAAGGCGGGCCTTCCCGCCATAGGTAAGCTTGTAGAAGAGTACGGAGAGGTATTTTCCGGCCTGGGGTGGGTGCCTGTCGTAGGGACGTGGTTTGAGCGCAGCAAGGTAGCCACAACGCTTGTCGGGCGCCTCATGCAGTGGCGTGAAGAAGGTGTTGAGCAGCGTCAGGATCGACTTAGAAAGGCCCTGCTTGAGCTCGAAAAGCCGATCATCGTCTTTCTGGATGACATAGACCGGCTTTCCAGTGTAGAAATACGTGACGTATTCAAGCTCGTGCGATTGACGGCAAGCTTTCCCAATGTTACGTACATCGTTGCGTTTGACCGTACTCGCGTTGAGTATGCTTTGTCGGAAGAGAACCTTCGAGGTCGGGACTATTTGGAAAAAATTCTCCAGTTGGCTGTCGATTTGCCAGCGGTTCCGCCGGAATTGTTGCGAAAACGTACGATTGCTGCACTGGATGAGCAACTGCCAGAGGCTGCCTGGATTGACAGTGCCGATAATAACAGGTGGCCAGATGTCTATATGGAGATTATTAGTCCACTAATTAAAAACATGCGGGACGTGAGGCGATATGTTGCGTCTATGGGTGGGGCTATGGAGACCCTGGCAGGCAAAGTGGCACTGTCAGATATTCTTGGTCTCGAAGCAATCCGCATTTTCTTGCCAGATGTTTACTCTCATCTACACCTCTCTGCCCAGGCTCTTACCGCTCTTCCCTCGGATTGGCCGAAGGGGCAAGATTCGCCGGAGTATGTCGCTTATGTTGAGGAACTGATTAGAAGAGGTGGCGAACATGGGTCGGTCGTCGCTGCTGTTATCAAACAAATGTTTCCCGCCGCGCAACGCCACCTTGGAGGGTCGGCGTACGTACGCGGCTCGGAAAAGGAGTGGTTGCGAACGCGTCGTGTAGCCCACGAAGACATTTTGCGTCTTTACCTTGAAAAAGTTGCGGGTGCCTCGTTGACCGCCTTCGACCAAGCGCAGCGTGCGTGGGCAGTAATGGATGACTTACGGGGCATTAGCTCCGTCCTGAATGCAGTCGACCCGCAGCAATTGCCAGACGTTGTATCCCACCTAGAAGTTTATGAAGATGCGTTTGGCGATAATCATGTTGTTTCTGGGGTTGTTGCCCTCGCGAATCAATTTGAAAAATTGCCCGACCGGGATATAGGTGTTTTTGATATTCCGGACGAACTGATTGTTAGTCGTTTGATGTATCTAATTTTGCGTAAAGTTGAAGATGAGCAACGTCTTGCTGACATGGTCCGTGAAATTTTGGTTTATGTGCCGTCCTTGAACGGCCAACGGCACGTCTTAGACATTGTGGGGTACCGTGAAAACGCTGGGCATAGGTTAATTTCGCAGGACGCCGCGGCAAGTTTTGAACGAGCATGGCGGGCCGAAGTTCGTTCTCGTTCCGCCACTAACCTTTCGATGGAGCGCGAGTTGTTGCGTGTGGTCGTGGATGCTCAGAGGTCGAACTCCGATGAGCCGAACTGGCGACCTCCGGAGGACCCTGACTTGACCGTATCGATTTTGCAGTCGGCTGTGAGTCGAGCCCGGAGTCAAGAACTTGGAAAGCGTGCCATTCAATATGAAGACCGGCTTGCCTGGGATTCGTTAGTCAAAGCGTTTGGTTCACAGTTGGACTTGATCTGGCACGTTGAATTGGCGCGGGAGGTAAGGGGGCAGCAGCATGCTGAGCTCTTTGAGCTCGTCGACAAGTACTTGGGGGGATGGAGAACTGCAGACTAGTGGCCCGTCTGCGAACTGCTTGAACGCTTGTCGGGGTGGGATCATGGGTTATGGCAAACCATCCTGCGGCGCCGCTGCTATTGCGGGAAGGCGACCGGGAGAAGCCGCAGAGGCTGGTCCGGTCCACCTCGGTGCGCGCCGGGCTGGCCCAGCGGGCAAGGCTCGTGCTCCTAGCCGCCGACGGGGTCTCCAACACCGAGATCGCTGAGAATGTCGGGGCCACCCGCACCACGGTCATCGCCTGGCGGGCCCGCGACGACGCGGCCGGCATCGAAGGGCTGGCCGATCACGACCGGTCCGGGAAGCCCCGGCGGATCGACCACGGCGCGATCGTGGCCGCCACCCTGCGGCCGCCGCCGAAAAAGCTCGGGGTCACGCACTGGTCCTCCCGGCTGCTGGCCGCCCGGCTCGGGATCGACCACAGCACCGTGGCCACGGCCTGGCACGAGTACGGGGTGGCGCCGTGGCGGGAGGGCACCTTCACGTTCTCCACCGATCCGGAACTGGTGGCCAAGGTCGTCGACGTCGCGGGGCCCTACCTGGCCCCTCCTTCAGAACGCGGTGGTGTTGTGCCTGGACGAGAAGTCGCAGATCCCGGCCCTGGAGCGCACCTCCCCGGGTCTGCTGATGCAGCCTGGGAAGCCGGCGGCGCGCACCCATGACTACCTCCGGCACGGAATCTCGACCTTGTTCGCTGCCCTGGAGATCGCCACCGGCCACGTCACCGCCGCGAGCAAGCCCCGGCACCGGCGCCAGGAGTTCCTGGCCTTCCTCCAACAGGTGGCACGGGCCTACCCGGAGAGGGAGCTGCACCTGGTGATGGACAACTACGCCGTGCACAAGACCCCCGAAGTGAGAGCCTGGCTGGCGGAGAACCCCAGGTTCCGGGTGCACTTCACACCCACCTCGGCGTCGTGGCTTAACCTGGTCGAAGTCTGGTTCGGGATTATCGAGCGCCAGGCTCTGCACCGGGCCGATGTCGTCTCCGCGCCCGAGCTCAACGCCAAGATCCGGGCCTTCGTCACCGACTGGAACGAGCGCTGTCACCCGTTCGTGTGGACCAAGACCCGCACCGAGATCCTCAAGAAAGCCAACCGACCAACCACTTCAAAGACGGGCCACTAGAAAGGAAACAGGCGCATTAGGTATGCATTATTCCCATCCGAACTGAAGGACGCCAGCCAAAATTATCAGTTATACGCCCTAAGCGACTTCCCGGAAGCGAAGGTAAGCTTTTTCCAGCAGGACACTTGAAGGACGCTCTTTGCGCTGTTGGGGAAGGACCAAGAGCCGCTCTCCGTGACGCTCCTGCAAGCCATGCCGCAACATGGGTCCGTCAACTTCATTTAGAAGATCTGTTCGGATTTCCACGACATAATCCGGACGTATCCCCATGAATTTTCTATCATAGGCCGAGTGGTGAATCTTGCACAAAGATAACCCGTTGGTCACAGCGGCGATGCCGTCCTCGTGAGCGTCCGGCAAAATGTGAGCGGCATCCAACAATTCCACATGGTGGAGAGCACAAACGGCGCAGTGCTCGTCATAGGCCCTCATGACCATGGAACGGAACACTGGCTGGTGAAGTCGTTGACGAGCCATGCGCGCGGCATAGCGCTTTTCCACCACGCTCAAAGAGGGCCCCTCAGAGAAGATCTGCCCATCCCTGGATAGACGGTCCATATCGGCGACTTCGACCATGAACTGTTGTTCATCTGCTTCTTCGCCCACCAAGAAGACGGGGAAGACTGCCTGATAGACACCTTCCGCGACACCGTAGAACCAGATTAGAGGTAAACCCGCCTCCATGGCTGCTCGCAAGGCCCGATTGTCAGGGATGTCCGGCCCGCCATCTCGCCATTTATAGCGCATCAAGCCGTCGCTGCCTACGGCATCCTCGTAAGGCCGTTCCCTGCCCGGTTTCGTAAATTTCGTGGTGAATGAAAGCGCAGCACCAAAACTTGCAGGCTTCCAAATGCCCTTGTACCGGTTGCGGAGTGGAATTTTCGCACCATCATATTCAAATTCTTCAATATCGAGGTAGTACATTGGCTCTGCACCGTCGTTAGTGCGCATCGCCAACCACTCCATGGCCGCGTGGCGGAACTTCATCTCGTGCTCAAATGTCATGCGTGGAAAGGCAGCCATAAACGGAGTCTAGGGCGCCCATTGGTCTTCAGCCCCGAAGGACGCGCACATCGTCATGCATGATGCTGCTTCGCTATGAGCATCTCGCTGCAGTGCTTTGTTCATGCGTCAGGGAACTCGATTACCTGCCGCACCGCCCGCCCCGCGTCCAGCTCGTCCATCGCCTCGTTGATCTGCTCGAGCCGGATGTGGGAGGTGATGAGCTTCTCCAGCGGCAGCGCGCCGTCACGCCACATCTGCTCGTACTTGGGGATGTCCACCGCCGGCACGGCGGAGCCGAGGTAGCTGCCGATGATCTGGCGGGCCTCGGCGGTGATCTTCAACGGCTCGATCTGGGACATCGCACCGGGTGCCGGCAGGCCCACGGTGACGGTCACCCCGCCCACGGCGGTGGCGTTGAACGCGGTCTCGAACGCCCGCGGATGCCCGGCGGCCTCGATCACCACGCGGGGCTTGTCCTCCAGCGCCACGAGCTCGTCCGGGGTGAGCGCCTCGTCGGCGCCGAACTCCTTCGCCAGCTCCAGCTTCTCGGCCAGCGTGTCCACGGCGATCACCCGGCGGCAGCCCACGGCCTTGGCCACCAGCACCGCGGCGAGCCCCACGCCGCCGAGGCCGACCACGGCCACTGCGTCGTCGGGGGTGGCCTGTGCCGCGTTGATCACGGCCCCTCCCCCGGTGAGCACCGCGCACCCCATGACGGCCGCGATGGGGGCCGGGACGTCCTCGCCCACGGGCACCACGGAGCGGCGGTCCACCACGGCGTGGGTGGCGAACCCGGAGACCCCCAGGTGGTGGTAGACGTTCCCGCGGGCCTGGGAGGTGAGGTGCTGGGAGCCCTCGATCAGGGTGCCGGAGGCGTTGGCCTTCGAGCCGACCGTGCACGGCAGCAGCCCCTCGGTCCGGCACGCGGCGCACTCGCCGCAGCGCGGCAGGAACGCCATCACCACGTGCTGGCCTTCCGAGAGGTCGGTGACCTCGGCGCCCACGTGCTCGACGACGCCGGCCGCCTCGTGCCCCAGCAGCATCGGCAGGGGCCGCGGCCGGTTGCCGTTGACCACGGAGAGGTCGGAGTGGCACACCCCGGCGGCGGTGATCCGCACGAGCAGCTCGGTGGGCCCGGGCTCGCCGAGCTCGAGCTCCTCGACGCGCAGCGGCTGCGACTCCGCGTACGGGGCCGAGGCCTCCATGGTCTCCAGGACGGCTCCACGAATCTTCACGACGACCTCCGGTCTCGGTGCTGGGCTGTGACGCCGTTCACCGTACCGCCCGGTCCGGGAGTTATCGAGGACGTGCGCCGGACCGTCCCGCCGCGGGATCGGCCCGCCCCGGTCCGTGCGGAGGAATCGGCAGTATGCGTAGTATCGGTGTGCGGCACTTCAGGAGAACCCCCGTCGCCGCAGGGACCCCCGACCTGAGAAGGAAGACCCCCCATGATCGGCTTCATCGTTGCCGGACTCGTCATCGGCGCCCTCGCCCGGCTCATCAAGCCCGGCAAGCAGCACCTCAGCCTGATCGCCACGCTGCTGCTGGGCCTGGCCGGCTCGGTGATCGGCGGCGTCATCGCCAGCGCGCTGGGCACCGGCGACATCTTCGAGCTCAACGTCCTGGGCTTCATCGTGGCCGTGATCGCCGCGGTGCTGCTGATCGGCGTGGCCGAGAGCCTGGCCGGGCGCAACCGGGCCGTGCGCTGACCGCTCAGCCGAGCAGCACGGGCAGGAGCAGGCCGATCACCGTGAGCACGGCGCCGGTCCAGAACAGCCACCGCGTCATGCGGTAGGGGGCCGTGAGCGCCCATCGCCGCGGATCGCGGACGCGGTAGTACACCGTCACCTCGGCCCCAGGGGCGGGAACGGGCGCCGGCGGGTCCGGCCACGGCTCCTCGTGGATCTCGTAGCGGGTGGTGTGCCAGCGCAGGCAGGACTCCCCGTCCGTGAGCACGTGCAGGGCCTCCGTCTTGTGCCAGCCGAGGTAGAGGCACCGGATGAGCAGGGCCGCCACCACCAGCGCCACACCGGTGTTGGTGGCGGCGGCGCTGAGCACTTCGAGCAGAGCCGCTCCACGGAGTCCGGTCACGGTTCCGAGCCTAGTGACCGACCGTGCGGGTCACCGTGCGACGCCCCCCGATTCCCAGGCATCTCCCGGCCGATGCGCCAGGTCGTGGCCTCAGGCACCCGCCGGCGGGGCGGCCCGGTAGGCCAGTCCGCGCCGGCGGGCGAGGACGATCAGGACCGCGGCGATGGCCGAGATGACCAGCATCGGCACCAGCATGAACGGGCCGCCGGCGCCGGCCGAGCGGTCGAGCCCCTCGCTCATCTGGCCCGCGGCGGTGGCCACCAGGAAGAGCATGACGTTGTTCGCCGCGTGCACCAGCGAGGCCGCCTCGAGCCCGCCCGTGGCCTGGCTCAGCAGCGACATCGCGATCCCGAAGACCAGGTAGTAGACGATCAGCCACACGTCGGTGGCGAAGTGCGCGATCGAGAACAGCACGGCGCTCACCCCGGTGCCGACCACCAGGGACGGGACGGCCCCGGAGACCCACGAGCCGGCCGCGCGCTGGATCACGCCGCGGAAGATGTACTCCTCGGAGGCCGCCTGCAGGGGCGTGGTCAGCAGGACGACCGCGAGGAAGGCCCACGCGGTCGCGTCCAGGGAGAGCGGGCCCGGCGCCTCGACGAGCGCCACCAGCCCCACGTAGGCCACGAACAGCGGCACGACCACCAGGGCGGCCCGCCCGCACCAGCCCCAGCGGAAGCGGCCCAGCACCGAGTGCAGGGTGCCGACCGGCTGCCGGTGCAGATACCGGTGGAGGACCAGTGCGACGACGGCCGAGAGCACCAGCGTGAGATTGCTGGCCAGCAGCAGCACCGGCGTCATGGTGATCTGCCCGCTCGCGAGGTCGTCCATCGTGGTGGAGCCCAGGACGAGGTCGATCCCCATGGCGCCGAAGGTCAGCACGATCGAGAACAGCAGCACCGCCGCGCAGAGCACCAGGATGCTGGTGAGTCCCTTCCACCAGCGGTTGCGGGGTGTGCGGTAGAACTCCGCGTAGGTGACCGGCGCCGTCGTCGGGACGCCGAACGGCGGGACCGGGCCGCCGGGGCGCCCCGGGTACGGGGCCGCGGGCCACCCCACAGGGCCGGGAGGCCGGACGCCCGAGGGCGCGGGCGCAGGAGGGGCGGGCTGCCAGGGCGCCGGTCGCCGCGGAGGCTGCGAGGTCATGCCTCCAGCGTAGTTCTCGGCACCGACCCCAGGGTCCGGGGCCCGTGCCGGGCCGGTGTCGCGGACGGTCAGGCGGGACCGGCAGAGGGCGTGCCGCCGTCGGAGGGGGACGGCAGGTAGTGCTCCAGCGGGGAGAACTCCGGCTGCGAGGAGGCGTCGCCGACGGCGTGGGCGCCCACCGCGTTGGCGGCGCGCAGGGCCGTCTCGTGGTCGAGCCCGGCGGCGAGGGCCAGCACCAGCGCGGCGCAGAAGGCGTCACCGGCGCCGACCGTGCTGACCACGGCGACCTCGTGGGCGGGGGCCGAGGCGATCTGCCGCCCGTGCGCGTAGAGGGCCGAGCCCTGGGCGCCGTAGGTCACCGCGACCAGCTCGGCGTCGGCCAGCTCGGGGATCCGGGCGTACTCGGTCTCGTTCACGATGACGAGGTCGCACCGCTCCACGAGCTCGGCCGGGAGGGGCCGGGCCGGGGCGGCGTTCAGGGCGAAGAAGCCCGGGGTCCGGCGGGCGGTCTCGCACACGGTGTCGAGCTCGATCTCCAGCTGGCAGAGCACGACGTCCTCCGGCGCGAAGCTCACGTCCTCGAGGGACACCTCGGCGTTGGCCCCGGCGCAGACGGTGATCTGGTTCTCCCCGTGGCGGTCCACCGTGATGAGGGCGGTGCCGGTCGGCGCCGGCACGCGGCGGACGCCGGTGGTGTCGACGCCGGCGGCCGCCAGGTGGCGGAGGAGGAGCCCGCCGTCCGGGTCGTCGCCGACGGCGCCGATCATCCGGGCGCGGCCGGCCAGCCGTGCGGCGGCCACGGCCTGGTTGGCGCCCTTGCCGCCCGGCTGCCGCTGCAGGTCCGCGCCGATGACGGTCTCCCCGGGCGCGGGCAGCCGCTCGCACACCGCCGTGAGGTCGACGTTGATGCTGCCCACCACGGTGAGCGCGGCCCTGGAGGGCTCCGCGGGCGCGGCCGGGGCGAGCCGGCGGAGGGTGTTCAGGAGGTGCGGCGCGAAGTCCTCGGCCAGCTCGAGCACCACGCGGCACCGGGCGCCGGCGGCCGCGGGGTAGCCGGTGAACCGCCCGCGCAGGTCGCAGATCGTCTGGCCGCGCCCGGGGCCGTCGGTCGTGTCGACCTGGACCGTCACCCGCGGCGCGAGGGCCGGTTCCACGGTGCCGGCCGCCAGGGCCGCGGCCAAGGGGTCGTGCAGGGCGGAGAGCGGGCGGCCGAAGACCCCGGTGTAGAACTCGGCGTAGCGCTCGAGCATCGCGGCCAGCGGGGGCAGCGCCGGATGGTCGACGGCGGCGAGCTGCTGCCGCTGATCCTCGTCCAGGCGGTGGTCCATGGTGACGTCCAGCGGCACGAGGGTCACCTCCCAGGCGGCGGCGAGCACCTCGGCGGCCGCCTCCGGGTCGTGCAGGATGTTGGCCTCGGCGACCGGCGTGCGGTTGCCGGGGACCAGGGCGGCGCCGCCCATGACGGTGACGCCGGCGACCAGCCCGGGCAGGGCGGGGTCCTGCCGCAGGGCGCGGGCGAGATTGGTCAGCGGGCCGGTGGCCAGCACGTGCAGCTCGCCCGGGTGCTCGTGAGCCAGCCGGATGAGCATCGCGTCCGCCGCCTCGGTCACCGGCTCGGCCGCCGTCCGCGGCAGCTCCACGTCCCCGGTGCCGTTGCCGCCGTGCACCGCCGGGGCGCCCCCGCCGAACCGGTCGCGGAGGGGGTCACGGGCGCCGACCGCGACCGGGATGTCGGAGCGGTCCAGCAGCGCCAGCAGATCCACGGTGCTGCGCGCGGCGGTCCCAGCGTCGGTGTTGCCGCTGACGGTGCCGATGCCCCGCAGGTCGACCGAGGGGGTGGCCACCAGGTAGGCCAGGGCGACGGCGTCGTCGATGCCGGTGTCGCAGTCCATATAGAGGGGCCGGGCAGCCGGATCGGTCATCGCTCTCACCCTTCGGATCGGTCGAGGACAGGGGGACCTCGCAGCGCTCCGGCTAGAGTACGCGGTACCACGCCGGCGGTGCCGCTCGCAGGAGGCAGTGCCCGCACCGACGTCGTCGCCGGCACCCTGGGCACCCTCGACGGAAGGACAACCGGACATGCTCGACGTGCTGTGGGGCATCGGGGGCATGATCGCCCTCCTCGCCATCGCCGTCCTCTTCTCGGTGGACCGCCGCAGGATCCGCATCCGCACCGTGGCCCTGGCGCTGACCATCCAGGTGGTCTTCGGCGTGCTGGTGCTCTACGTCCCGGCCGGCCGCGCCGTGCTGGAGGCCCTCACCCTGGCGGTCCAGGCCGTGATCAACTCCTCCTCCGCGGGCATCGACTTCCTCTTCGGCCCGGTCCTGCCCGAGGAGGGGTCGGTCTTCGCCTTCCAGGTGCTGCCGGTCATCGTGTTCTTCGCGGCCCTGACGTCGGTGCTGTACTACCTGGGCGCCCTGCAGTGGGTCGTGAAGATCATCGGCGGCGGCCTGGCGAAGCTCCTCGGCACGACGACGCCGGAGTCGATGAACGCGGCCGCCAACATCTTCGTGGGGCAGACCGAGGCGCCGCTGGTCATCCGGCCCTACGTGGCCGGGATGACGCGCTCCGAGCTCTTCGCCGTCATGTGCGGCGGGCTGGCCACCGTGGCCGGCTCGGTGCTCGTGGGCTACTCCCTGCTCGGAGCGCCGCTCGAGTACCTCATTGCCGCCTCGTTCATGGCGGCGCCGGCCGCCCTGCTCATGGCCAAGCTCCTCGTCCCCGCCGGGGCGCTGGAGGAGGCCCGGGACGAGGCGCCGGCGGGTGCTTCCGTGCGGACCTCCGACGATGCCGCCGGCCCGGCGGACTCCGGACACCACGCCGGTGCCCCGGCGCAGACCGGGTCGGCGAAGGAGGAGCGCCGCGGCGCCGCCCGGTGGCTCGCCCGCGGCTCCCGGCGCGGGGCGACGTCCTACGCGGCCGTCGAGTTCGCCCGCCGGGAGGACGCCCAGGGGGAGGACGCCCAGGCCGCGGCTCGCGGCGACGGCGTCGCCGCCCGGCCCGACGGTGCTGTCCGGTCGGACGATGCCGCCCAGTCCGGCGACGCCGCTCGGCCCGACGATGTTGCCCGGTCCGCCGACCCGGCAGGGGTGTCCGCCACGGACGCGGCCGACGGCGCGACGGGCGGCGCGAGGGGCGATGCGGCCGACGAGGACACGGAGCCGGCCAACGTCATCGACGCCGCCGCCCGCGGCGCGTCCGACGGGCTGAGCCTGGCCCTCAACGTCGGCGCGATGCTCATCGCCTTCATCTCCCTCATCGCGCTGATCAACATCATCCTCGGCGCGGTCGGCGGCCTGTTCGGGCTGGAGGCGATCACCCTCGAGCAGCTCTTCGGGTACGTCTTCGCGCCGGTGATGTTCGCCGTCGGAGTCCCCTGGGCCGAGGCGATCGACGCCGGCAGCTTCCTGGGGCAGAAGCTGGTGCTCAACGAGTTCGTCGCGTTCGCCGACTTCGCCCCGCAGATCGAGAACTACTCCCCCAAGACCCAGGCCATCGTGACCTTCGCCCTGACCGGGTTCGCGAACTTCGGCTCCCTGGCGATCCTGCTCGGCGGGCTCGGCGGCATCGCCCCGAGCCGGCGCCGGGACATCGCCCGGCTCGGCCTGCGGGCCGTGCTCGGCGGGACGCTGGCCAACCTCATGAGCGCCGCGATCGCGGGCATGCTCATCGGCTGACCGCGCCGGAGCGAGCACGGCCCGGCGGGACAGGCACGGCCGGTCGGCACCTGCGTGGCCCGTTCGCGCCGGGAGGGCTCGGCCGGCCGTGCTCGCCCGGACGGCCGGGCGGCATCCGGCGTCCGGTGCGCGGCCTCCGGCGTCCGGTGCGCGGCCTCCTACGCTTGGGCCGGGTCCTCACCGAAGACGTGGCCGCGCTGCTCGGCGTAGAACTCCGCCTCCGCGGGCTCGGGGCGGTCCTGGCCGTTGAGCAGCCGGTGCCACAGCGGGTAGTAGGCGGGCAGCTGGGACGCGGACGTGATCCGGTCCCGGGCCTCCTGCGGCAGCGTCAGCTCGGCGGCGTCGAGGTCCTCCTGCAGGTGCTCGAACCGCCGGGCGGCGATCACGGTCCCGTCGATGCCCGGGCGGCCCAGGATCCAGGAGATCACCACCTGGGGGATCGTCCAGCCCAGCTCCCGGGCGATCTCGTCGAAGAGCTCGATCAGGTCGTAGGCGCGGTCCCGGTCCACCACGTGGGGCTCGGGCCAGCCGGTGCCCTGGCGGGTGTCGGACGGGGTCTCGGCGCCGCGGCGGACCTTGCCGTTGAGCAGGCCCTCCCCCAGCGGGCTCCAGCCGAAGGTCGCGAGCCCGAGGTCGCGGGCCGCCGGGACGATCTCGTACTCGATCTCCCGGGCCTCCGGGGTGTAGTAGGCCTGGTGGGCCACCGGGCCCTCCAACCCGGCCAGCCGCGCCTCGTAGACCGTCTTGGCCAGCTGCCAGCCGTTGTAGTTGGACACCCCCCAGTAGCGGATCTTCCCGGCCCGGATCAGCTCGTTGGCGGTGGCGATGGTCTCGGTGATCGGGGTCTGCCCGTCCCACTGGTGCAGGTAGAGCAGGTCGAGGTGGTCGGTCCTCAGCCGCTTCAGGCTGTCCTCGACGGCCCGGGTCACGTGGATCCGGCTCGCGCCGCCGTCGTTGGGGCCGTCCCCGGTGGGGGTGCGGGCCTTGGAGGTGAGGACGACGTCGTCCCGCCTGCTGCCCAGCACCTCGCCCAGCACCCGCTCGGCGTCCCCGCCGGAGTACAGGTTGGCGGTGTCGATGAAGTTCACGCCGCGGTCCAGGGCCTCGTCGATCTGCCGGCGGGCCTCGTCCGGGCCCAGCCCCGCGATCTTCTCGAACCCTCCGCCGGAGCCGAAGGGGATGGTGCCCAGGGCCAGCCGGGAGACGTACAGGCCAGAACTGCCGAGTCGGGTGTATTCCATGGAAGGACTCCTCTGCTCGTGGTGCGGTGGTGGTGCTTCCTGCGGGTGCTCCCGGGCGGCCGGCGGACCGGGCCCGCGGGGCACGGTATGCGGCAACGACGAACCGGGGCTCAGGAATTCCGGGAGCGCGCCTCGGCGGTGGTCAGCCGGTGGGCCAGCGTGGTGAACTCGCCCACCGCCTCGGTCCAGTCCTCCAGGAGCGCCCACAGGTTCAGGCCCTGGCACCGTCGCTGCTCGACCCGGTCCGCCAAGGAGGCGAAGACGGCCGAGCGCAGCTCGGTGTTGATGTTGATCTTGCCGATGCCCGCCAGCGGCGCGCGGACCAGCATGGTCTCGGGGATCCCGGAGGCGCCGTGCAGCACGAGCGGGGTCTGCTCGGCGGCCTCGCAGATCTGCTCCAGGCGGCTCCAGTGCAGCCGCGGGGTGCCCCGGTAGTGCCCGTGCACGTTGCCCACGGCCACCGCCAGCAGGTCCGCCCCGGACCCGTCCAGGAACCCGGGGACCTCGCCGGGGTCGGTCATGCCGCCGGCCTCGGAGGTCCCGGCCGTGTCCTCGTCCCCGGGCAGGCTGCCGAGCTCCGCCTCGACCACCACGCCCGGGCCCACGAGCTCCCGGGCCCGGGCGACGAACGCGGCGTTCGCGGCGGCGGGCAGGGCGGAGCCGTCGGCCAGGACGGCGTCGACGCCGGCCGCCGCCGCGTGCTCGATCAGGTCCAGGTCCACGGCGTGGTCGAGCTGCACGCACACGGGGTTGGCGGCGTCGTCGGCCAGCGCGCGCAGGGCGGTGATGAGGCGGCGTCCGCCGGCCCCGGCGGCGGCCTTGGGCGGGACCAGGAGGATCACCGGGCGCTCGGCCCGCTCGCTGGCCTCCACCACGGCCTGGGCGGTGGTGAAGTCGTAGGTGCTCAGCGCCGGCACGGCGGTGCGGGCGGCGAGGGCGGCGGTGACGACGTCGAGCAGGTTGGCGCGCATGGGCACAGTCCTTCGGGATATGCGGTCAGCGGTCGGCCGGGGAGGTGTCCCCGAGCACGTAGGTCTTCAGGTCGGCGAGCGTCTGCTGCATGTGCTCGTCCATGGCCTGCCGGGCCCGGGCGGGGTCGGCGGAGGCCAGCGCGGAGACGATCTTGCGGTGCTCGGCGATGGCGTGGGCCTGGATCTCCGGGACCCGGGAGGTCTGGGCCCGCCGCTCCGTGAGCACCCGGTGCAGCGGTTCGAACAGCACCGCGATGAACACGTTGCCCGAGGCCTGCAGGATCCGCTCGTGGAAGCGCAGGTCGGCGGTCACGAAGGCCGCCACGTCCCGGGCGCGGTGGGCGTCCTCCATGGCGTCGGCGTCCCGGGCCATCCCGTCCAGCTCCTCGGCGGAGAGCCGCCCGGCGGCCAGCTCGCAGGCGCCGGTCTCCAGGAAGCGGCGCAGCTCGATCAGCTGCACGGCCGCCGCCGCGTCGTCCTGTCCCTCCGAGACCGCCCGGATCACGGCGTCGAGGGACGCCCACCGGGACACGGGGTTCACGAACGTGCCGCGCCCGCGCTCCACGCGCAGGATGCGCTGGGCGCCCAGGGTCTTGATCGCCTCCCGCACCGTCATGCGGCTGACCTGGTGCTCCGCGCTGAGGTCGATCTCGCCGGGCACCACCGAGCCGGGCGGGAGGTCCCCCGCGATGATCCGCTCGAGGAGGGCGTCGGCGACCTGGTCGACCAGGGACGGGCGGGCCATGGTGCTCCTCCTCGGCGCGTTGGACGGCTGGCAGCGGCACCTGTGCATGCTCCCGGCTCTGGGACAAGAGCCTAGCAATCACGCCATGTCAGATGTCTGGTCTTCTGCCGGGGAGAGGCCGAGCGTTGACCGCGTGTCGCAGCTCACATAAGATGTCTGACATCTTACAGGCCGACCTACGGGCCCGGAACTCACCGAGGATCTCATGACCACCACCACACTCGTCCGGCTGGGACTGGCCGCCGTCGCGGTCATCCTGGGACTGATCATCAAGGGCAGGGTGCATCCCTTCCTGGCCCTGATGGAGGACTGCGGCCCGCGGATGCTGCAGGGCGAGGCGGTCGAGGTCCGCTCCGCCCTGGACATCTTCGTCACGGACATGGGCCTGGTCACCGACGCGGCCCGGGCGGTCGCCCAGCCCGTGCCGCTGGCCGCCGCGGCCGAGCAGCTCTACGTGCGCGGCCGCCGCGAGGGCCACGGCCGGCACGACGACTCCTCGGTCTACGACATCCTCCGCCCCCGCTAGCCCCGCCCCGGCCCCGGCCCCACCTCTGCTGCGGGCGCCCCCACCCCGCGACTGACCACGCGTCCCCCGACTGACCACGCGTTCCCGTGGCCAGTCGGGGGACGCGTGGTCGGTCGCGGACTTTCGGGCGGCTCTGTGGCCGGAGCTCGAGACCCGTCAGCCCTGGGAAGGCGGGCCGGTCAGGCCCGGGGGCTCGGGGCGGCGACGAGCTCCTCGCGCATCTCCGCCACCGCCGCGCGGACCGCGGCCATCACGGCCTGCACGGCCGGGCGGCGCAGCAGGTCCGACCGGGAGACCACCCAGTACTCCACCGGGAACCACAGCTCTTCCGGGAAGAGCCGCACCAGCTCCGGGACGCGCTCGGCGAGGTAGCAGGGCAGCAGCCCGATCCCGGCGCCGGCCCGGGTGAGCTCCACGTGCACCACCGAGGAGGTCGCGCCCACGCCCTGGCGCATCCGCGGGAACCGCCGGCGCGGGATGTCGAGCTCCGCGACGTCCTGCATGGAGTCCACGAAGTAGATCAGCGGGTGCTCCTGCACCTGCTCGGGCGTGCGCAGCGGCGGGTGGGCGGCGAGGTAGTCCCGCGAGGCGTAGACGCCCAGGGAGTAGTCGGCCAGGTGGGAGGCCTCCTTGCGGGAGACCTCCGGGCGCCCGACGACCACCTCCAGGTCGATGCCCACCGGGTTCGTCTGCGCCCGCCGGGCGGCGTTGATCATCTCCAGCCGCACCCCGGGGTGCTCCTGGACGACGTGGCGCATGGCCGCGCCCATGACCACGCCCCCGAACCCGTCCGGGGCCAGTGCCCGCACCACGCCGCTGATCGAGTTGCCGCGCCCGCCGGGCCCCAGGGGAAGGGCATCCATGGCGTGCTCGATCTCCTCGCCGGCGGCCACGAACTTCCGGCCCAGCTCGCTGGGCTCCCACATGTCCCCGGAGCGCACGAGCAGCCGGGCCCCCACGGCTCTCTCGAGCCCGGCCATCCGCCGCGACACGGTGGTGTGACTGAACCCGAGGTCCGCCGCGGCACCCGTGTAGGACCCGTGGCGGACCACGGCGAGCAGCAGCAGGAGGTCATCAGCGCCGTGCGACAAGGGGCTTCTCCTCCGGGACGGAGCGCAGCACCGGTGACTGCGCACATCTGGGCGTCATGTGCATTTTTGCACAGGTGCCGCGAGCGCATGGTCATTGTGAAGCGCACCACAGATCCGCACACTGTAGGCAAACATTGTGACCACAGTCACCGTTCATCCAGCAGCAGGAGAATCCCATGAGCACTGAGGACAGGGTCGCCGCCTCGGCGGACCCGAACGACTCGCCGGAGAACCGGGGCGGGCTGAAGAAGGTCGTGGCGGCCTCGATGGCCGGCACGGTCGTGGAGTGGTACGAGTTCTTCCTCTTCGCCACGGCCTCCACGCTGGTCTTCGGCCAGCTGTTCTTCGTGGACACCGGCAACCCGCTGGACGGCATCCTCAAGGCGTTCCTGATCTACGCGGTGGGCTTCGTCGCCCGCCCGCTGGGCGGCATCGTCTTCGGCCACTTCGGCGACAAGTACGGCCGCAAGCACCTGCTGCAGATCTCGATCGTCATGGTCGGCGCCGCCACGTTCCTGATGGGCTGCCTGCCCGGCTTCCAGCAGGTCGGCTACTGGGCCCCCGCCATGCTCGTGGTGCTGCGCTTCGTGCAGGGCTTCGCGGTGGGCGGCGAGTGGGGCGGCGCCGTGCTGCTCGTGGCCGAGCACTCCCCCAACAAGGAGCGCGGCTTCTGGTCCAGCTGGCCGCAGGCCGCCGTGCCGCTGGGCAACCTGCTGGCCACCGTCGTGCTGCTCACCCTCTCGTTCACCCTCTCCGAGGAGGCGTTCCTCTCCTGGGGCTGGCGCGTGGGCTTCTGGCTCTCGATCGTCATCGTGGCCATCGGCTACTACATCCGCACCCACGTCACCGACGCCGCGATCTTCAAGGAGGCCCAGCAGGAGGTCCGCGAGGAGAAGTCCGCGGCCTACGGCGTGGGCGAGGTCTTCCGCCGCTACCCCCGCGGCGTCTTCGGCGCCATGGGCCTGCGCTTCGCGGAGAACATCCTCTACTACGTGGTGGTGACCTTCTCGATCACCTACCTGTCCACCCAGCGGGACGTGGACACCAGCCGGATCCTCCTGCTGCTGCTGATCGCCCACGTCATCCACGCGATCTGCGTGCCGCTCGTGGGCCGGGCCACCGACAAGGTGGGCCGGCGCCCGATGTACGCCGCCGGCGCCGCCCTGGGTGCCTTCTGGGCCTTCGTCGCGTTCCCGATGTTCGACACCGACAACAGCTTCATCATCCTCGCGGCCATCACCCTGGGCCTGATGATCCACGCGCTCATGTACGCCGGGCAGCCGGCCATCATGGCCGAGATGTTCCCCACCCGGATGCGCTACTCGGGCGTCTCCCTGGGCTACCAGGTGACCTCGATCGTGGCCGGCTCGCTGGCGCCGATCATCGCGACCGCCCTGCTGCGCGAGTTCAACTCGTGGGTGCCGATCGCCATCTACATCGCCGCGGCCTGCCTCATCACCCTGATCGCCGTGGCGACGCTGCGCGAGACCAAGGGCATCTCCCTCCAGGACGTCGACGCCGAGGACCGGCGCCGGCTCTCCGAGGAGAAGGCCGCCCGGGACCGGACCTCCTGATTCCCGCCGTCCTGCCCCGCCCGCGCCCAGCGGCGGACCGGTTCCCCGGTCCGCCGCTGGGCGCACTGTGCATGACCCCCGCTGCGGGGCGCCCCGCAGTTCACGACCTCGCAGTTCACGACCTCGCAGTTCACGACCTCGCAGCTCACGACCTCGCAGTTCACGACCTCGCTGAAGGGAACACACGATGACCACCATCACCTGGATCGGCCTCGGCCACATGGGCAACCCGATGTCCGCGAACCTCGTCCGGGCGGGCCACGAGGTCCGCGGCCACGACGTCAGCGCCGACGCCATGGCCGCCGCCCGGGACAAGGGCGTGCAGACGTTCGACAGCATGGAGGAGGCCCTCCAGGGGGCGGAGATCGTGTTCACGATGCTGCCCAAGGGCGAGCACGCCCGCGCGGTCTACCTCGGGAACACCGGCGTCATCGCGCTCGCGCCGAAGAACGCGCTGCTCGTGGACAGCTCCACGATCGACGTGGAGACCGCGCTGGAGCTGCACCGGGCCGCCCGGGAGGCCGGCTTCCGCTTCGTGGACGCGCCGGTCTCCGGCGGCATCAGCGGCGCCGCCGCCGGCACCCTGACGTTCATGGTCGGCGGGGAGGCCGACGACGTCGCGGCCGCCTCCGCCTGCATCGAGCCGATGGCGCGCAAGATCGTGGCCACAGGCGAGGCCGGCACCGGCCAGTCGGCCAAGATCGTCAACAACATGATGCTGTTCATCTGCCTCGAGGCCTGCGCCGAGGGCTCCGTGCTCGCCGACCGGCTGGGCCTGGACCCGAAGGTGTTCTGGGACATCGCCTCGGTGTCCTCCGGCAACTCCTGGGCCCTGCAGACCTGGTACCCCGTGCCCGGCATCGTGGACTCCGCCGCGGCCAACAACAACTTCGAGGCCACCTTCAGCGCGACCCTCGCCGCCAAGGACGCCGGCCTGGCCCTGATGGCCGGCGAGCAGACCGGCGTGCGGCTGCCGGCCGCGGAGCTCGTGGCCGAGCGGCTGCAGCAGCTCATCGACGAGGGCTACGGGGACAAGGACTGCTCCCTCATCACCAAGTACGCCGCCCCGGACGGGAAGATCCCGGGCTGGGACCCGGAGAAGGCCTGAGCGGCGACCACACACCACAGGAGGACACCATGCAGGACACCAAGCAGAGCGCCGAGGTGCGCGCGCAGCAGGACGCCGAGCAGGGCGCCCAGGACCCTCGGGGTGCCGGGGAGGTCATCGAGCACTTCATCGACGGGAGGCGTCACGGCGGCTCGGAGCGGACCGCGCCCGTCTACAACCCCGCGACCGGGCAGGTGGCCAAGCAGGTGCTGCTGGCCTCGGCCGAGGAGGTCGCCACCGCCGTGGAGGCCGCCGAGGCCGCCCTGCGCGGCTGGCGGGCGACCAGCCTGGCCAAGCGGACCGCGATCATGTTCAAGGTCGAGAACATCATCCGGGAGCGCACCCCGGAGCTGGCCGAGATCGTCACCGCCGAGCACGGCAAGGTCCTCTCGGACGCGGCCGGGGAGATCGCCCGCGGGCTGGAGAACGTGCAGTTCTGCACCGGGCTGATGCACCACCTGAAGGGCGAGCACCTCGAGCAGGCCGCCACCGGCGTGGACGTGCACCAGATCCGCCAGCCGGTGGGCGTGGTCGCGTGCATCACCCCGTTCAACTTCCCGGCCATGGTGCCGCTGTGGATGATCACCACCGCGATCGCCGCCGGGAACACCGTGGTCCTGAAGCCCTCGGAGCGGGACCCCTCCGCCTCCGTGTGGATCGCCGAGGCCTTCGCCGAGGCCGGCCTGCCCCCGGGCGTGCTCAACGTGGTGCACGGGGACAAGGTCGCCGTGGACGAGCTGCTCACCAACCCGCTCGTGAAGGCCGTGTCCTTCGTGGGCTCCACCCCGATCGCCCAGTACATCTACGAGACCTCGGCCGCCCACGGCAAGCGCGTCCAGGCGCTGGGCGGGGCGAAGAACCACATGGTGGTCATGCCGGACGCCGACCTCGACGGCGCGGCCGATGCCGCCGTCTCGGCCGCCTACGGCTCCGCCGGGGAGCGCTGCATGGCCATCTCGGTGGTCGTGGCCGTGGGCGACACGGCGGACCCGCTGATCGAGAGGATCACCGAGCGGGTGGGGAAGCTGACCATCGGCCCGGGCACCGACCCCGCCTCGGAGATGGGCCCGCTCATCACGCCGCAGGCCCTGGAACGGGTCAACGGCTACGTGTCGGGGGCGGAGGCCGAGGGCGCGACCGTCGTCGTGGACGGCACGAAGCAGGAGTTCGAGGGCGACGGCTTCTTCACGGGCGTGTCGCTGATCGACCACGTGAAGCCGGGGATGAAGGTCTACGACGAGGAGATCTTCGGCCCGGTCCTGTCGGTCGTGCGGGTCGGCAGCTACGACGAGGCCGTGCGGCTGATCAACTCCAACCAGTTCGCCAACGGCACCGCCGTGTTCACCCGCGACGGCAAGACCGCCCGGGAGTACCAGTTCGACATCGAGGTGGGCATGGTGGGGATCAACGTCCCGATCCCGGTGCCGATCGGCGCGTTCTCCTTCGGCGGCTGGAAGAAGTCCCTGTTCGGCGACACCCACATGTACGGGCCGGAGTCGTTCAACTTCTACACCCGCCGCAAGCTGGTCACCACCCGCTGGCCGGAGCCCTCGGAGTCCCAGATCAACCTGGGCTTCCCCACCCACTGACGGGCGCCCCGCCGCACCCCCGCTCGCCGACTGACCACGTCCGCCCCGACTGACCACGACATCCCGTGGTCAGTCGGAGGCACCGTGGTCAGTCGGAGTGAGCGTGGTCACTCGCGTGCGCCCGGCTGACCCGTGCCGAGAACAGCCCACGGCGGGAGCAGCCCGCGGCGGGAGCAGCCCGCGGCGGGAGCAGCCCGCGGCGGGAGCAGCCCGCGGCGGGCGCAACAGCTGGTCGCGTGCGCCGGGCTCGGCCGGGGCCGGGGCCGGGGCCGGGAGCAGCTGGTCACGTGGGCCGGGCTCGGCCGGGGGCGGGAGCGGCGTCGTCGCCGGTCGGCGGCCTCGCTAGGCTGGAAGGGCCCCCGCACCCGTCCCGGAAGGACGCCCGTGAAGTCGATCGTCGCGAGCCTGCTCGTGCTGGCCCTGGTGCTCACCTCGGCCGGGGTGCTGCTGACCTCCCTGGACGCCCAGGAGTGGCTGCCCACGGTGGTGCTCGCCGCGCTGGCCTACCTCGGGACCTTCGCGCTGTACCGGCGGATGCGGGACCGCTACGCCAACCGGGAGGACTGAACCCGGCGGGGCTCAGCGCTCCCGGCGGGCGCGGCGCCAGGCCCGCCACGCCCCGGTGGACCACAGCGCCCAGACGACCAGCAGCGGCTGGAACAGCAGGCGGACCGCCCGGGCCCGGTCGGTGTCCAGGCCGAAGGCGTCGGTGCGCGTGAGGTACTGCGAGACATTGCCGGGGAGGACGGCCACGAAGAACGCCGCCACGACCCAGCCGGCGGCCGCCCGGTGCCGCCGCAGCGCGAGCAGCGCGACCCCGAGCACGATCTCGACCACCCCGGAGATCAGCACCACGGCGTCCGCGGGCACCGGCAACCACGGGGGCACCTGGGCGGTGAACTCCTGCCGGGCGACCGTGAGGTGGCCGATGCCCGCGCCGAGCAGGACGAGAGCCAGGGCCACCCGGGCGAGCGTGCGCGCTACGGACGTGGCAGGGGCACCCGGCCGGGCGGAGGAGGCCATGCCCGGAGGCTAGCAGGCGCCCGAGGCGCCCCGGCGGCCAAGCATCCCGAGCGACCAAGCGCCCCAGCAGCCAGGCACCCCGAGCGACCAAGCGCCCAGCGGCCAGGCACCCCGAGCGACCAAGCGCCCAGCGGCCAGGCACCCCGAGCGACCAAGCGCCCAGCGGCCAGGCACCCCGAGCGACCAAGCGCCCAGCGGCCAGGCACCCCGAGCGACCAAGCGCAAAGCGGCCAGGCACCCCGAGCGACCACGCGGCCCAGCAGCCCAGCGGCCCAGCGGCCACGCGTTCCGGCGGCCACGCGTTCCGGCGGCCACGCACCCCAGGGCCGCAGGGTGCGCTCGAGGCCGGCCAGGAGCGGTCAGGAGCGGTCGAAGTCGGCCTTGCGGATCAGCCCGTGCACGCCTACCGTGCGGTCCACCACCTGGGAGATCGCGAAGTCGGCGGCGGCCGAGAGGTAGGCGTAGGCCACGGCCCGCTCCATGCCCCTGTCGTGCTCGAGGAAGTCGAGGGCGTTGAGCACGGCCCGGCGCATCGCCACGTCCAGGTCGGAGTTCTGCTCGCCGCCGCCCGCGCCGTCCGGGTCGGAGAGCCCGATGGGGATCCAGTGCTCGGCGGTCTCGGCGAACGGGTAGTGGTGGGCCACGGACGGGGCGTCCCCCTCCCCCGCGCGGCAGACGGTGAGCCGGAAGGTCCCGCGCAGCGAGCCCTCCATCGCGGTGAGCGCCACCTCGCCGTCGCCCATGGCCATGTGCGGATCGCCGACGTAGAACAGGGCGCCGTCGGTCTGCACGGGCAGGTAGAAGGTGGAGCCCACGCCGAGGTGGCGGATGTCGATGTTGCCGCCGCCGAGGGTGGGCGGGATCGAGTTCAGCAGGTCGTCGGTGAGTCCCGCGCCCCGCTGGTGGGCGACGCCCATCATGCCCATGAAGGGGCGCAGCGGGAAGCGCACCGCCCCGCCGGCCATGACGCCCTGGCCGTGCTCGACCGGGGTGAACGTGGAGACGTTGCCGTACTCCTCCGGGTTCCCGGTGGCCCGGCCGTCCGTGCCCACCGCCGGCAGGACGTCCTCCACGAGGAGGTCCGCCACCGGGCCCCCGCGGGCGGGTCCCGGGAGCGCGCCCTTGCCGTGCCGGCTGGAGACCACCCCGTAGGGCACCCGCAGGTCCGCGCGCAGGGTCTCGATCTTCAGAACGTCACCGGGGCGGGCCTCCTCCACGAACACGGGTCCGGTGACCACGTGCGGGCCGTCGCGGTCGAAGTCCCGCTCGGTGCGGTCGTAGTCGCGGGCGATCTCCACCGCGTCGTCGAGCACCCGGGACCTCGGCACACCCTGCCCGGCGAAGAACTCCACGGGGTCCCGGCCCTGGTCCTCGAGGATCCCCTCGTGGGAGACGGCGTCGATGGTGACCGTCCGCCCCGAGCGCATGCGCAGCGCGGGCTCGGCGTCCACGGACGGCACGTAGCCCCACAGGACGCGGTCCACCTCGGAGGGCAGGTAGTGGTCGCCGGGGATCGGCCCCCGTCCCGGCTGGAGGATCGTGCCGCGGAAGCCGGGACGCCCGCCGCCCGACGAGGAGGACCGGCCACCGGCGCCCGAGGCGGAGGCCACCGCGGCGCCGGCGCCGGTGGTGGTGACGGCACCGGCGGCGGCCACGCCGGCGGCCGCCCGGAAGAAGGTGCGCCGGCCGAGGCCGCGCTGGAGTTCGTCGGCGGCTCGTCGTGCGAGGTGCTCACGCATGGGTGGTCTCCCGAGGTCGGATGCGGGTTCGTCGAATGACTACGACCCTAGGGAGACGGTGTTACGGGATCGGCGCCCCCGTGTTTCGGCACCGTGACGGCGCCGGCAGCTGCCGCCGGGCGGCGCTGGGACGCATCACTGCCGGGCGGATCGGCCGGACAGAGCGGCCGGACAGAGCGGCCGGGGCCCTGCCCGGCAGGGCGCGAACGAGGTCGTGCGGAAGTGGCGGCGCAGGAAGGGAGCCGCAGGAAGGGAGCCCCGGGAAGGGAGCCGCGGGCAGCAAGCCGCGGCGGGAGCGCGGCGCAGGGGGTTGGACAGGTCACCGGGCGCCCCGGCCGTGGTGCTCCGGCCGGCGGCGGGCAGTCCGACCTCGTCGTCGGAACCGCGCACGGACGCCCGCGTGACCTGCGTCACCCAGAGTAGGGGGTCGGAAGTGGTCGTGGTGAATGCATGCGCAATATGACCATTGCAACTGCACACGCCGAGGGGATCGGCGCGTGTTCCGGCGGTCTCAGGCGAAGTCGGCCTTGCGGATCCGGCCGTGCGCGCCGACCGTGCCGTCCCCCAGACGGGTGACGGCGAACTGGGCGGTGGCCGAGAGGTAGGCGTGGGCGATCGGCCGGTCCAGGCCGCGGTCCCGCTGCAGGAACTCCACCCCGGCGCTCACCGCCCGGTGCATGGCCGTGGTCATGCAGAAGGACCGCTCGCCGTCCCCGGCTCCGACCTGACCCGCCGGCTCCTCGGGCGCCTCGACGCGCGAGTGCCCGACGACGATCCAGTGCTCGTCGGTCTCGGCGAACGGGTGCCGGTGCGCCACGGAGGGCAGGTCCTGCGTGCCGGCCGGGCACACGGTGAGACGGAAGGAGCCGCGCGGGTCCTCCTCGGCCGAGCCCAGGGCCCGGCACAGCTCACGGGGGCAGAAGGCCGTGCCCTGCGTGCGGACCGGCAGGTAGGCGGTGCACCCGGACTCCAGCGGCGCGCTCCCGCCGGCCAGGCCCAGCACCTCGACCCGCAGCACGTCCCCGGGCCGGGCGGCGGCGAGGAACGCCCGGCCCGTGGCGAGGTGCGGGCCGGCGCCGTCGAGGGCCGGGATGTCCTCCGGGCGCTCCTGCCCCGGATCCGGCACGGTGGCCGACGGGACGTCCGGGGCCCCGGGAACCGTGGCGGCAGGCTCGGGACGCCGGAACCGGGGCACGCCGATCCCGGAGGACGGGTGGGCGGCGCGCGCGGCGGCGGCGCGGGCCCGCGCCCGCTCTTCCTCGGTGCCCGCGGGCTCCACCGCGGTGCCGCCCACCACGCGGAGCGCCGGCCGCCGCGCGTGCGGCAGGGAGGGCGCGGGTCCTGGTCCTGCGTGCTCGGTCATGGGTGCTCCTTGGGGGCGGGGCGAGGGATGCTGCTCCGAACTGTAGGAAAGCCGTGTTACTGCACCGGGCACGGCACGTTTCCGCGACGTGACGGCGCCCATAACGAGACGAAGCATGCCACGGACCGCCGCACAAGCCCCATACATGACGATTGCGACGAGGACGCGGCCGTTCCGCCGTCGCGGCACGCCATAGTCTGGCGGGATGGAAGTCCACAAGGCCCAGGCGTTCCTCGCCGTCGCCGAGGAGCTGCACTTCGGCCGGGCGGCCAAGCGCCTGCACATGGCGCAACCACCCCTGAGCCGGCTGATCCGGCAGCTGGAGGCCGAACTGGGCGCCACCCTGTTCGAGCGCAGCACCCGCCACGTGACGCTCACCCCGCAGGGCGAGGCCCTCCTGGAGCCGGCCCGGGAGCTGGTCATGCTGGCCCGGCGGATCAAGGACGTGGTCCGCAAGTCCCAGCAGGGCGAGATCGGGCGGGCCCGGCTCGGCTTCGCCGGGGCCTCCGTGAACCAGGCGGTGGGCGAGCTGGCGCGGCAGGTCCGCCGGCTGCGCCCGGGGATCAGCCTGGAGCTCTACAGCTCGCAGTTCTCCCACCTGGGCCTGCAGAAGGTCCTGGACGACTCCCTCGACCTGGTGATCGGCCGCTGGGACTTCCTGCCCGCGGAGGTCGACTCCCGGCTCGTCGCCCTCGAGGAGCTGCTCATCGCGCTGCCGGAGAGCCACCCGCTGGCCGACCGCGAGACCCTCGACGTCGAGGACCTGGCCGAGGAGGCCTGGATCGTCCTGCCCGGCGGGGCCGGGGCCACGCTGCCCAACCGGCTGAACACCCTGGCGATGAACGCCGGCTTCGTCCCGCGGATCGTGCAGGTGGCCCCGGACTCCTGGACGCTGGTGGTGCTGGTGGGCGCCGGGATGGGGATCTCCCTGATCCTCTCCAGCGTGCGGGACAACGTTCCCTCCCGGGGCGTGGTCTACAAGCCGCTGACCCGGGAGCAGAAGCCCGTGGAGGTCCGGCTCATCTGGCGCCGGGGAGACCCCAATCCCGCCCTGCAGTCGGTCATCGAGATCTCCGAGACGGTGTTCCCCGCCCCCGCCGATCCCTCGGTCCCGGAGGACCCGCTCCCGGCTCCGTGACCCCCCGCACGAGGGACGCGGCACCGGGGGCGCGGCACGGGGGCCACGGCACCGGACCATGGCACCGGGGAACACGGCACCGGGCCACGGCACCGGGCCACGTCGTCGGCGATATGGGCGCGGCGGCCCCGTGCCGGGCGGATCAGCTGAAGGCCGAGATGCCGGTGATGTCCCGGCCCACGAGCAGCGCCTGGATGAAGTCGGTGCCCTCGTAGGTGGAGACGACCTCCATGTCCGTCATGTGCCGGATGATGTGGTTCTCCAGCAGCAGCCCGTTGCCGGCGAGCAGGTCGCGGGCCTCGTTGCAGATCCACTTGCCCTTCTGCGCGGTGGCCATCTTCACCATCGAGGCCTGCGCGTTGGACAGCTGCCCCCGGTCGGCGAGCTCGGCCATCCGGTCGCACAGCAGCTGCATGGCGGTGAGCTCGCTGAGCATGTTCGCCAGCCGGGACTGCACGAGCTGGTAGCTGCCGATCGCGTGGCCGAACTGCTTCCGGCGGGCGGCGTAGTCGGCGGCGATCTCGAACGCGGCCATCGCGTGGCCCACGGCCTCCCAGGAGGCCCCGCCGCGGGTGGCCTGCAGCACGCGGGAGACGTCCTTGAAGGACCGGCAGTGCTCCAGCCGGTTGGCCGCAGGCACCCGCAGGCCCTCCAGCACGATGTCGGCCTGCTGGATCGCCCGCTTTCCCACCTTGCCGGTGATGACCTCGGGCCGGTAGCCGGCAGGGTGCTCGCCGGCGGCGGTCTTCTCGACGACGAAGGCGTTGACCTTCCCGTCCTCGGTGCTGCGCGCGAACAGCACGACCACGTCGGCCGCGTGCCCGTTGCCGATCCAGCGCTTGTGCCCGTCGATCACCCAGGAGTCCCCGTCCCGGCGGGCGGTGGTCTCCAGGGCCACCGAGTCGGAGCCGTGCTCGGGCTCGGTGAGGGCGAACGCCCCGGTCTTCTCCAGCCGGGCCATGGCCGGCAGCCAGCGGTCCTTCTGCTCCTCGGACCCGAGCATGTTCAGCGCGCCCATGCACAGGTTGCCGTGCACGCCCAGGAACGTGTTGATGCTGCCGTCCACCCGCGCCATCTCGCGGGCGACCATGCCGGCGGCCTTCCGGCTCATCCCGGGGCAGCCGTGGCCCTGGATGGTGGTGCCGATGATGCCCAGCTCGGCCAGGCCGGGCAGCAGCTCCCAGGGGAACTCGGCGCGCTCCCAGTAGTCGTTGATCAGGGGCAGCACCTGCTGCTCGGCGAAGGCGCGCACCCGGTCGCGCACGGCGATCTCCTCGGGGCTGAGGTCGTCGTCGAGCCGGAAGTAGTCGGAGGTCGCGGCGCCGGCGGGAACGGCCTCCGGGGACGCGGTCGAGGGAGCGCTGGAGGTGGTGGTCATGGTCGGTCCTTTCGTCAGCGGGTCGCAGGACCCGCGGTGGTGGGAAGGGGCGGGGGCGCCGGGGCCGGCTCAGGGCCCCGGGTGGCCCGCAGCAGCAGGAGCAGGCCCAGGGCGGCCACGGCGAGCGCGGGGAAGACGAGCAGCGAGGCGCCGGTGGCCCAGGCCAGGGAGACCGCGGAGTAGCCGGCGGCCATGGAGAGGAAGCGGATCATGTTGTGGATGCCCACGGCGGTGCCCGAGCGGCCGGCGGGCGAGAGGAGGAGCTCCGTGGCCGCCGCGCTCTGGGCGAAGGCGATGCCGATCCCGGCGAGCACGAGCCCCAGCACCACCAGGGACACGACCACCCAGCGGGCCACGCCCAGCCCGGAGGTCGCCATGGCCACGGTGACCACGGGAGTGGCCAGCACGACCAGCACGACGCCGCGGCTCAGCTGCACCCGGCTGCCCCGCCGCCGGCCGACCCGCGCGGCGGCGGGGCCGGCGGCCGTCATCGCGAGCGCCAGGGTGAGGACCACGAGGCCGATCTGGGCCGGGCCCAGCCGCAGCTCGGCGCCGAGGAACAGCGGCACGGCCACGATCGCCACCGCCAGGGTCCCCATGGCCAGCCCCGCCCCGGCCGCGGCCGTGAGGTAGGCCGGGTCCCGCAGCAGGGCGGGGTCCAGCAGGGGCCGGGGTGCTGTGCCGTCCGCCGCCGCCCGCCGGGCCCGGCGCCGGGAGAGGTGGGCGAACAGCCACCAGCCGAGCACCGCGCAGGCCGCGAGCAGCGCCACCGCGGTCCACGGGCCGGTCTGCCCGGCCAGCAGCACGGCGGTGGCCGTGGAGCCGCCGCCCACCACGAGCCAGGCCATCGCGGCCACGTGCATGGGCGGGCGCCGCCGTCCGGTCCGGGGCATGGACGCCGCGAGCAGGGCCATCAGCACGAGCACCAGCCCGGCGTGCACCAGGAAGACCCAGCGCCAGCCCAGGGCCTCGGTGAGGAGCCCGCCGAAGGGCGGCCCCACGGCCTGGCCCACGCCGATGGCCGAGGCCCACGCGCCCATGGTCCGCGCCGTGCGCTCCGGCCAGGTGCTGACGAGGGCGGCCTGCACGCACGGCGGGATCGCGCTGCACGCCGCGCCCTGCACCGCGCGGGCGGAGACCAGGGTCTCCAGGCCGGTGGCCGAGGCCGCCGTGAGCTCCGCGAGCACCATCACCCCGAGGGCTGCGATGAGGAAGACCTTCACCCCGAGCCGGTCGCCGAGCCAGCCGGCCAGCGGCACCGCCGTGGCCATGGCGATCGTGAAGGCGCTCACGGCCAGGACGGACTGCTGGGCCGTCATGCCCAGGTCGGTGCGGATCACCCACAGCGGCGCGTTGATGACGTTCGAGGACATGGTCCCCAGCGCGGTGGTGGCCAGCAGCGCCGGATAGGCGATCCGCCCCACGCCCCGCCCGGGCCCCGCCGTCGCGCTCATGCACGTGCGGTCACGGGGTCCGGGACGACGAGGCCCTCCAGGACCGAGCGCACCCCCTCCGGCAGCGGCACGGACCGGCCGGTGGCCGGGTCCGTCTGCACGAGCACGGTGCGGGCCCGGGCCGCGGCCCGGCCGTACTGGCGCAGCTCGTAGGCCACGGTGTAGGAGGAGCGGCCGAGGCCGGCCACCCAGACGTGGGCGGTGAGCTCCGGGCCGTGGTCGATGGGCCGCAGGTAGTCCAGGGACAGGGAGACCACCACCCGGGGGCGGGCGGGGTCCGGGACGCCGTCCTCCCCCAGCCAGGCGGCGACGGCCGAGAGCCGGGCCTCCTCGATCAGGGTCACCACGCGGGCGTTGTTGACGTGCCGGTTGAGGTCCTGGTCGGACCAGCGCACGGGCAGCACGGTGCGGTGCACGGCGCTCATGACGCCTTCCGGACCGCGGGCCGCCCGCGCTGGAGCCAGGCCAGGACCCGGTCCCGGTCGCCGTCGAGCCGGGGCGGGGCCTGCGTGTAGTCGACCGGGGTGCGGCTGAACTCCACCGGGTGGCGGACCGTGGGGATCTCGCGGTCCCCCGACCCGGCGAGGACCACCGGGTCCAGGCCGAGCCCCTCGGCGAACCGGACGCCCTCGTCGACTCCGAGGATCGGGGCGCAGGGCACCTGCACGGCCTTGAGCTGCTCGAACCAGTCCTCGGCGTCCCGGGCGGCGAGCCGCTCGATCATCAGCCGGCGCAGCTCCACCCGGTTCGCGTTGCGTGCGGACACCGTGCGGAACCGCTCGTCCTCGGCCAGCTCCGGGGCCCCGAGGCACCGGCAGAGCCGGGCGAACTGCCCGTTGTTGCCCACGGCGATGACGATGTCCTTGTCCCGGGCGGGGAACGGCTCGTAGGGATAGAGACTGGGGTGCTCGTTGCCCATCCGGGTGGGCACGCTGCCGCCGGCCACGTAGGCGGCGGACTGGTTGACCAGCCCGGACAGGGCCGAGGTGAGCAGGTTCAGCTCCACGTGCTGGCCCGCCCCGGAGGCCTGGCGCTCGTGGAAGGCGCCCAGGATCCCGGTGGCCGCGTGCAGGCCGGTGATGACGTCGAAGAGGGCCACGCCGGCCCGGTACGGCTCGCCGTCCTGGCTGCCGGTGAGGCTCATCATCCCGGAGAGGGCCTGGGCCAGGAGGTCGTAGCCGGGCAGGTCGGCGCCGCCGGCGGTGCCGAAGCCGGTGATCGAGGCGTAGACGAGGTCCGGGCGCCAGGCGCTGACGCTCTCGTAGTCGAGGCCGTAGCGGGCCAGCCCGCCGGGCTTGAAGTTCTCCACGAGGATGTCCGCCCGGGCGACGATCTGCTCCACGACCCGGAGCTGCTCCGGGTCGGCGAAGTCCAGGGCGATCGAGTGCTTGTTCCGGTTGACCGACAGGAAGAAGGTGCTCTCCCCGTCCCGGTGCGGCGGCACCCACGCGCGGGCGTCGTCCCCGGCGGTGGACTCCACCTTGATCACGGTGGCGCCCATGTCCGCCAGCAGCATGGTGCAGTAGGGTCCGGCGAGCACCCGGCTGAGGTCCGCGACCACCACCCCGGCGAGCGGGCCGGTGCCGGGGCGGCCGAAGATCTCCTGCAGGACGCGCAGGTCCTCGAACTGGCTCATGTCGTCTCTCCTCGTGGTTCGGTGGGTGCGGCGCGCGGGTGGCGCTCAGCCGGCGTACTCGTACCAGCCGCGGCCGGTCTTGCGGCCGTAGCGGCCCTGCTCGTAGAGCGTCTGCACGGAGGGGTGCGGCAGGTCCGCGGGGTCCCCGCTCTGCTCGTGCTCGGACAGCCGGATCAGGTAGGACACGTCGATGCCCACCAGGTCCATGAGCTCGAAGGGGCCCATGGGGTGGCCCAGGGCGGTGCGCGCGGCCACGTCGATGTCCTCGAAGCTGGCCACGCCGTCGGCCTCCAGGCGCAGCGCCTCGTCCCGCAGGGCCCCCAGCAGGCGGTTGGCCACGAAACCGGGCACCTCCTGGTTGAGCCGCACCGGCTGCTTGCCGAGCCGGCGGGCCAGTGCGAGGGTCGTCTCCACGGTCGCGTCCGAGGTCAGCGGGTTGCGCACCACCTCGACGCAGGCCATGACCAGCGCCGGGTTGAAGAAGTGCATGTTGCAGACCCGGTCCCCGCGCCCGGTGGCGTCCATCAGCAGGGAGGAGGGGATGGTGGAGGAGTTGGTCGCCAGGATCGCGTGCTCGGGGGCGGCCTCGTCCAGGTCGGCGAACAGCTGCCGCTTGATGTCCAGCCGCTCCACGGCGGCCTCGAGCACGAAGTCGGTGGTGCGGGCGGCCTCGAGCGAGTCGGTGGTGTAGGCCATCCGGGACAGGGCGGCGTCCACCTCCTCGCGGCTGCGGCTGCCCTTCTCGGCGAGCCGGCCGAGGCGGCGGTGCACCTCGTCCCGGGACCGCTCCAGGGCGGCGGGGTCGAGGTCGCTGGTGGTGACGGTGTAGCCGGCCAGGGCGAAGACCGCCCCGATCTGGGTGCCCATGGCCCCGGATCCCACCACGAGGACGTCGTGGACGGCGTCGATGCTCGGCTGGGGGTTCATGGTGGCTCCTTCGAGAGGCCGCGGGGGCCTCGGGTGGTGGGTCGTGGTCGGTGGGCCCGGCCGTGGTGCCGGCCGGTGGTGCCTCAGGCGTCGCGGAAGTGCGCGGGCCGCTTCTCCAGGAAGGCGCTCGCGCCCTCGGCCTTCTCGTCGGCGGCGTAGAGCAGGGACTGGGCCAGGCGCTCCAGCAGCAGCCCGGTGCGCTGGTCCGTCTCGGCGCCGCCGCGCACCACGAGCTTGGCCAGGCGCACGGCCAGCGGCCCCTTGGCCAGGATCGTGCCCGCGGTGCCGAGCGCGGCGTCGAGCAGCTCCTCGGGGGGCACCACGCTGGTGACCAGGCCGATCCGCAGGGCCTCCTCGGCGTCGATGATCCGGCCGGTGAGGATCATCTCCTGGGCCCGGCCCAGGCCCACGAGCCGGGAGAGCCGCTGGGTGCCGCCGGCGCCCGGGAGGATGCCGAGGCCGGCCTCGGGCAGCCCGAACCGGGCGCGGTCGGCGGCGATGCGGATGTCGCAGGACATCGCCAGCTCGTTGCCCCCGCCCAGGGCCACGCCGTTGACGGCGGCGATCGTGGGCAGCTCGAGGTCCTGGATCCGGTCCCAGAGGCGCTGCATCCGGGCCCGCAGCCCGTCCTGCAGCGTGTAGCCGACCAGCTGGGAGATGTCCGCGCCGGCCACGAAGGACTTCTCCCCCGCGCCGGTGAAGACGACCGCGTCGACGTCGGCCCGCCGCTCGCACGCGTCGAGGGCGGCCTCGATCCCGTCCAGCACCCCGACGTTCAGGGCGTTGCGCACCTCGGGCCGGGTCACGGTGACGACGGCGACGCGGCCCCGCAGCTCGACGACGACGGTGCCCGTCCCCGTCTCGATGGCGGCGTCCGTGCCGGTGCTGGTGTCCGCGCCGGTCGCGCCGGTGCCCGTGGTCGTGTCCGCGGCCGTGTCGGCGCCGGTGGTCGTGTCGGCGTCCGTGCCGGTGCTGCTGTTCGTGCCGGTGGTCGTGTCCGCGGCCGTGCCGGTGGTCGCGTCCGTGGTGGTCTCGCTCATGGCTGGTCCTTCCGGTCAGGCGTTCGCGGTCACGGGCGCATCGGCCCGGGCCGCAGGGGCGTCGTCGTCGGTGGCCCCGGCCTTCACGGTGAGGAAGGTCAGCAGCACGCTCCCGGCCACGAGGGCCAGGCCGACGACGGCGGTGAGCGGGGTGGGCAGGAAGAGCAGGAACCCGCCGACGGCCGCGGCGACCCGGAACAGCGCGGGCATCCGGCGGTCGAAGCCGACCGTCCAGCCCTCGATCGCCGAGGCCAGGGCGTAGACGCCCACGATGCTCAGGGCGAAGGCCAGCAGGATCCGCCCGGGCGAGTCCTGGGCGACGAGCGCCGGGTTGAGGGCGAAGCCGAACGGGACGATGTACTTCACCGCGCCCAGCTTCATGGCGGCCACGCTGGTGGCCATGGCGGGAGCCTTGGCCAGGCCCGCCGCGGCGAACGCGGCCAGGCCCACGGGCGGGGTGATGTAGGAGACGGACGCCCAGTAGATGACGAACAGGTGCGCCGCGAGCGGGTTCACCCCGAGGTCGATCACCGCCGGGACCATGACGATCGCCAGGAACACGTAGGCCGCGGAGATGGTCATGCCCATCCCGAGGATGAAGCAGGTGACCGCGCCGGCGATGAGGATGAGCACCACGTTGTCGCCGACCAGCGAGACCAGCTCGCGGGCCAGGGACAGGCTCACGCCGGTGGCGGTGAGCCCGCCGACGATCAGGCCCACGCCGGCGATGATCCCGATGATGTTGCCCAGCGTCCGGCCGGCGTCGACCAGGAAGTCGGTGAACTCCCGCAGGCCGAACGTCTGGCCCGGGCGCAGGACGGCCACCACGAGCAGCACCAGGATCACCCAGTAGGGCACCTGCGCCTCGGAGCTGGTGAGGAACAGCATCCCGGTGAGCAGGGCCAGCGCCAGGACGTAGGGCCAGCCCTGCACCAGGGTGGCGAGGGTCCGGGGCAGCATGCTCACGGGCACGCCCTTCAGCCCCTTGCGGGCCGCGTAGCCGTCGACCTGCAGGTAGATGCCCAGGAAGTACAGGACGGCGGGGATGGTGGCGGCGACCAGGATCTCCGTGTACGGCACCCCCACGAAGGAGACCATCAGGAAGGCCGCGGTGCCCATGATCGGCGGGGTGATGGACCCGCCGGAGGAGGCCGTGGCCTCGATCCCGCCGGCGTAGGTGGGGCTGAACCCGGAACGCTTCATGGCCGGGATGGTCATGGGTCCGGTGGTCAGCACGTTGGAGACCGCGCTGCCGCTCATCATGCCCATCGCGGCGCTGCTGGCCACGGACACCTTGGCGGAGCCGCCGCGGTAGCGGCCGAAGATCGACATCGACAGGTTGTGGAAGAAGTCCGCGCCGCCGGTGTGCTGCAGGGCCACGCCGAAGACCAGGAAGCCCACGAGGATGGTCGCCGCGGTCTGGATCGGCAGGCCCAGCACGCCCTCGGCGCCCATGATGTGCACCTGCGCCAGCGTGGGCAGGTCGTAGGTCACGCCCTGCAGCACCCCGATCGGCAGGTTCTCGGCCACCAGCGGATAGAGCGAGAAGAGCAGGGCGATCACGGTGACGACCGTCCCGCCGGTGCGGCGCAGGGCCTCCAGGACCACGAGCCACAGCACGAAGGCGGCCACCGTGGCGGTGGTCGGCGCCATGAACTCCCAGCCGAAGTTCTTGATCCGGGTGCCGTTGACCGCGAAGTACACGCACACCGCCGCCGAGACCACCATGAGCAGCACGTCGTACCAGCGGACCGGGGACTCCTGCGGCACGGGTGCGTCGTCGTCCCGGCCGGCCCCGACCTTCGCGGCCAGGGGCACCTTGCGCAGCGGGTTGACGATGAACACGACCGGCAGGAAGGCGGCCAGGATCAGATAGAGGTAGGAGTTGGTGAGCAGGGACAGCCCGCCCACGTTCCAGAAGAAGACCTGGTTCATGGCCAGCAGCACGCCCAGGACGGTCAGCACGATCACGGCGGCGCGCCACGGGGTCGTCACCCGGGTGTCAGTTCTCATCGTCGGTCCCCTCGGTTCCCTCGGTCGGCTCGGTGTCCAGCTCGGTCTTCTTCCACTCCGCCCAGTCCTGTGCGAGCGTCTCCTCCGAGGAGGACTCGACGACGCCGGGCCACCCCTCCCGCATCCGCTCGCCGCGCTCGACGAGCTCCTGGTTCTTCCGCTCGAGCTCCTCGGTCCACACGCCGCGCTCCTCGAAGTAGCGGACGGTGCCCTCGTGGAACGGGACCACCAGCGGCTCCTTCAGGACGGCGTCGAAGGAGAACCGGTGGGTGTCCGGGGTGGTGGTCTCGTAGCGCTCGTAGTGCTCCACCATCGACTTCACGAGGTGGTAGACCTCGTCGGCGTCGCGGGAGGCCAGGGTCGTGAGCGGGATCGTGTACTCGAGCACGCGGGCGCTCTCGCCCTTCTCCATCCCGGCGCCGTCGGTGACCTCGCCGACCGAGACCATGGGCATGAGCTCGTCCCAGGTCTCGTAGCGGGCCGGGTCCGGGTCGTCGAAGCCCAGCCACTTCACGTCGTGCTTGGAGGCGAGCTCGTCGATGTTGGAGCCCACCACGTTCTGGTACAGGGCGTCGATCTGCCCGGCCTCCAGAGCGGCGATCTGCTCGCCGTAGGAGACGGGGACCTTCTGGACGTCCTCCCCGGTCAGGCCGCCGTAGTTGAGGAAGCCCTCCATCTTGTTGTTGATCGAGGTGTTGGCGGTCAGCTCCGGGAACCGCTTGCCCTCCAGGTCCGCGAAGGAGTCGATCCCGCTGTCCTCGCGCACCAGCAGGCCGTAGTTGCCCAGCGGCGCCCACACCATCCGGAGGTCCTGGGGGCCCCACTCCGGGCTGGCGTACTCGTAGTCGCCCTCGAAGGCGTAGTAGTACTCGTCCCCGGCCCGGGAGTAGTCCACGGTGCCGTTGACCAGCGGGGCCAGCCGGCCGATGCCGGTGTCCGCGGTCATCAGGCGCACCTGCACACCCTCCTCGTTGGTGAGCGTGTTCGCGATCGCGGCGAGGTCGTTGTACGTGCCGGTGCCCACGTTGTAGGTGGACCACACCAGCTGCTGCGGCAGCCCGTTGGGGCCCACCGGCTCCTCTCCGACGGCGGCGCTGCACCCGGTCAGGCCCAGCAGGGCGATGGCGCCCAGGGCGGCGAACCGTGTTCTCGTTGTCCTCATGACGGCCTTTCGTCGTGCGGTGGGGGCGCTCAGCGCCCGGAGAAGGAGGGCTCGCGCCGCTCGAGGAAGGCGTGCTTGCCCTCCCGGAAGTCGGCGGTCCCGAAGAGCGCGGGCTGGTGCTCCCGCTCGAAGGCGAGGGCGTCCCCGAGGGAGCCGGAGGACTCGCGCAGGCCCCGCTTGAGCGTGGCGACCGCCAGCGGCGCCCGCTGCGCGAGGTCCTGGGCGCCGGCGATCGCGGCGTCCAGCACGTCGGCATCCGCCACCACGCGGTCGGCGAGCCCGGCGGCCAGGGCGGCCCGCGCGTCCACCGGCGCGCCCTCGAGCAGGATCGCCCGGGCCCGGCCGGGACCCACGCGCTGGCCCAGCGAGTGCACCAGGCCCCCGTCGGGGACCAGCCCGAGGCGGGTGAAGGGGAACAGGAAGCGGGCGGACTCCCCGGCCACCACGACGTCGCAGAGGCAGACGAGGCCGACGGCCACACCGGCGGCGGGCCCGCTCACCGCGGCGACGACGGGCTTCTCCAGCGCGGCGAGCTGCTGCACCAGGCCCGCGATCTCCGTCATCCGGTCGGCCGACGCCGCGGCGCCGGCCGGGGGCATCGAGGCGAGGTCCCCGCCGCCGCTGAAGCAGTCGCCCGCGCCGGTGAGCACCACGGCGCCCACCGCGGGGTCCGCCGCGAGCTCCGCCAGGACGGCGCGCAGCCGGTCGCGCAGCTCGGCGCCGAGCACGTTGCGGCGGCGCTCGTCGTCCAGGATCACGACGGCCACGGCGCCGGCGCGCTCGACGCGCACCTGCGGCGGGGCCTCGAGGGCGGTGGGGTGCGGCTCCGGCACGGGGTCCTCCGAACGTCGGGATGTAGTGCACATCACATTCGCACGACCGACTGTGAAACCTCAAATACCTAATGTGCGCTCCAGTGATACCCATAAAGGAAATATCGCGGGCCGGGTGTTGTCCGGGTCACACCTGCGACATCCTCGACAGAGGCACCCGCCCCACACCCGTTCCCCAGGAGGACCCATGACCGCCGCCGCGACCGATCTGCTCAACGTCGACGCGGACCTCGGCCCCGAGGAGCTCGAGACCCGCGACAGCGTCCGCGAGTTCGTGGACCGCCGGATCCGCCCCAACATCGCCGGGTGGTACGCCGACGCCGTCTTCCCGCAGGAGATCGTGCCCGAGATGGCGCAGCTGGGTCTGCTGGGCATGCACATCCAGGGCTACGGGTGCGCCGGGAAGTCCGCGGTGCAGTACGGCATCGCGATGCAGGAGCTCGAGGCCGGGGACTCCGGGCTGCGCACGTTCGTCTCCGTGCAGGGCTCGCTCGCGATGTCCGCGATCGCCAAGCACGGCTCCGAGGAGCAGAAGCAGCGCTGGCTGCCCGGCATGGCCGCCGGCGAGATCATCGGCTGCTTCGGGCTCACCGAGCCCACCGCCGGCTCCGACCCCTCCACGATGGCGACCACCGCGGTGCGCGAGGGCGACGAGTGGGTGCTCAACGGCGCCAAGCGCTGGATCGGCCTGGCCTCGATCGCCCACGTGGCCGTGATCTGGGCCAAGACCGTGGACGAGAGCGGCAAGGCGCGGGTCCGGGGCTTCCTGGTGCCCACCGGCACCCCCGGGTTCACGGCCACCCCGATCGAGCCGAAGCTGTCGATGCGCGCCTCCATCCAGTGCGACATCACCCTCCAGGACGTGCGGCTCCCGGCCGATGCGCTCCTGCCGGAGAACCCCGGGCTGCGGGGCCCGTTCTCCTGTCTCAACGAGGCCCGCTACGGCATCGTGTGGGGCGCCCTGGGCGCCGCGCGCGACAGCTTCGAGGCCGCCCTGGCCTACTCGCAGCAGCGCATCCAGTTCGACAAGCCCCTGGCGGCCTACCAGCTCTCCCAGCAGAAGCTGGTGAACATGGCCCTGGAGATCCAGAAGGGGCAGCTGCTGGCCCTGCGCATCGGACGGCTCAAGGACGAGGGCCGGCTGGAGAACCACATGATCTCCGTGGGCAAGCTCAACAACTGCCGGGTGGCGATCGAGGTGTGCCGGGAGGCCCGGACGATGCTCGGCGGCAACGGGGTCACCCTCGACCACTCCCCGCTGCGGCACGCCAACAACCTGGAGTCCGTGCGCACCTACGAGGGCACCGACGAGGTGCACACGCTGATCCTGGGCCAGCACCTGACCGGGCACGCGGCCTTCCGCTGAGCACCCGCCGGCGCCGGGCGGACTGACGAAGATCACACCGGGAGACCTGGGAGGCCCCGGGGACGCACGCGTAGCATCAGGAGTTCCGCCACTCCGTCGCGGGCTCGATGACGCGCTCGTCGCCCCAACCGCCGCCCTCCGGAAGGTCCCGCCGTGTCCGCACCCCGCACCGCTCTGCTCCAGGTGGTCAACGCCCCCGGCCCCGCCGGCACCCGTCTCGCGCTCTTCGCCCTGGCCATGGGCGGGTTCGGCGTGGGCACCACCGAGTTCGCCTCGATGGGCCTGCTGCCCTTCATCGCCGAGGACCTCGGCGCCTCGATCCCGGCCGTGGGCCAGTCCATCTCGCTCTACGCGCTGGGCGTGGTGGTGGGCGCGCCGCTGATCACGGCGCTCGCCGCCCGGGTGGAGCGCAAGACGCTGCTGCTGGGGCTGATGCTCACGTTCGTCGTGGGCAACGGGCTCTCGGCGGCCGCGCCCTCGCTCGAGTGGCTGTTCGTGGCCCGGTTCCTCTCCGGGCTGCCGCACGGGGCCTATTTCGGGGTGGCCGCGGTGGTGGCCTCCTCCCTCGTGCCCCGCGAGCGGCGCGGCACCGCGGTGGCCCGGGTCATGCTCGGGCTGACGATCGCCAACATCGTGGGCGTGCCGTTCGCGGCGGCCCTCGGCGGGGCCCTGGGCTGGCGCTCCGCCTACCTGCTGGTGGTGCTGCTGGGCGCCCTGACCATCGCGGCGCTGGCCCTCTGGGTCCCGCGCACGCGCAACGAGGGCATGGCCTCCCCGACCCAGGAGATCCGCGCCCTGGCCCGCCCGCAGGTGGTCCTGACGCTGCTGGCCGGCTCCGTGGGCTTCGGCGGGATGTTCGCGGTCTACACCTACATCTCCCCCACCCTGACCGAGCTCTCCGGCCTGGACATCGGCACCGTCCCGTGGGTGCTGGCCGTGTTCGGCGTGGGCATGACCGTGGGCTCCCTGCTGGCCGGTCCGCTGGTGGACCGCTCGATCGAGAGGACCGCCCTGGGCGCCGGCGCCGTCTCGGGGCTCGCCCTGGCCTTCTTCGCGCTGTTCGTCCACGTCCCGGCGGCGGCCGTGATCGGCGCACTGTGGATCGGGATCATGGGCTCGATCTTCACGACCTCCCTGCAGGTGCGCCTGCTGCGCGAGGCCAAGGACGCCCCCTCCCTCACCGCGGCCATGAACCACGCCGCGTTCAACCTGGCCAACGCGATGGGCGCCTTCCTGGGCGGGGCCGTGATCTCCGCCGGATGGGGCTACCGCGCCCCGGCCTGGGTGGGCGTGGGCCTGGCGCTGGCCGGGCTGCTCATCCTGACCTACGCCGTCCAGCGGCGCCGGCAGCAGTCGCTCTCGGCGGGCTGAGCCCCGCGCCCTGCCCCCGGGGAGCCCGCTCCCTCCGCCCTGCATGGGCGCGGGCGTCTCCGTGGACGGCGCCGGGCCCGCCGCGACGAGGCAGCCGGGACCGGGCGCACCACGACACAGCTGGAACACAGCTTCCACAGGAGCTGCGCCTACCCTGATCGCGCAGAGTGGTCCTGTCACCGCCGTCCGCCCGGAACCGGGAGCCCGCCATGTCCTACGCCTCCAGCTTCACCGTCCTCACCGAGGTCCTGCCCCGCCTGACCCACCCGGACGGCTCGCCCATCCGCGCCCTGGTCGTGGACGACGAGCCCGCCCTGGCCGACCTCGTGGCCATGGGCGTGGGCATGTGCGGCTGGGAGGCGAGGATCGCCCACGAGGGCTACGACGCCGTGACCCAGGCCCGGGAGTTCGCCCCGGACGTGCTGGTGCTGGACCGGATGTTGCCGGGACTGGACGGGCTGCAGGTCCTGTCCAGGATCCGCCAGTCCTTCCCGGAGGTGCCCGTGCTGTTCCTCACGGCCAAGGACACCGTCGAGGACCGGATCGAGGGCCTGGCCTCGGGCGGGGACGACTACGTGACCAAGCCCTTCTCCATCGAGGAGGTGCTGATCCGGCTGCACCGGCTGGTCCAGCGCTCCGGCGCCGCCGCCCAGGACAGCGCCACCCTGGTGGTGGGCGACCTCGTGCTGAACATCGACAGCCGCGAGGTCACCCGGGCCGGTGCGCCGATCGAGCTGACGGCCACGCAGTTCGAGCTGCTGCGCTACCTGATGGAGAACCCGCGCCGGGTGCTGTCCAAGGCGCAGATCCTGGACGCGGTCTGGCACTACGACTTCTCGGGCCAGGCCAACATCGTGGAGCTCTACATCTCCTACCTGCGCAAGCGGATCGACGCCGGCCGCGCCCCGATGATCCACACCGTGCGCGGGGCCGGCTACGTCATCAAGCCCGCCCCCTGATGGCGGCCGGCCACCGCACCGCACCGGCCCTCCGGCGCCGCCGGCGCCTGGCCACCCGGCTGATCGCCGGCGTCCTCACGATCCTGGCCGTGGTGCTGCTCGTGCTCGGCGCGACCATCGTCGAGCTGACCCGCCAGGACCTCGCCGAGCGGCTCGACGGGTCCCTGCGCCAGGCCACCGGCCGCGCCATCACCTTCACCGGCCCCGACGGGCCCCAGGCCCGGGACCCGCTCGACGCCCCCGGCCAGCCGGTGGGCGTCCTGGTGGTGGCCACGCAGGAGGGCGAGGTGAGCACGGCCTCCTACCGGGCCGAGTCCGGGGAGGCCGAGCCGCTGCCCGAGGAGGACGTCGAGGCCCTGCGGACGGCGGGCGCCTTCGAGGCCGAGACCCCGGACGAGCGCGGCTTCGGGGACCGCCGCCGCTCCGTGGGCACGGAGCAGGGCCGGCTGACCACGGTGGAGCTGTCGGTGGGCGAGTACCGGGTGGAGTCGGTCGCCCGGGCGCGCGAGGACACCGAACGGGTGCTCGTGGTCGGGCTGCCCACCACCTCCGTGGACGAGACCGTCGGAGAGCTGGTGGCCACCATGGCCGGCGGCAGCGTCCTGGCGCTGCTGACCACGGCGGTGGCCGGCACGGTGGTGGTGCGTCGGTCGCTGCGGCCGCTGGAGCAGGTCTCGGCCGCGGCCGCCCGCGTCGCCCGCCTGCCCCTGGCCTCCGGGGAGGTGTCGCTGGCCGACCAGCAGGTGCCGGGGGACCTGGCCGAGCCCGGCACCGAGGTCGGGGAGGTCGGCCACGCCCTGAACTCCCTGCTGGACAACGTCGACTCCGCCCTGGCCGCCCGCCAGCACTCCGAGACCCGGCTGCGCCAGTTCGTCGCCGACGCCTCCCACGAGCTGCGCACGCCCCTGGCCGCGGTGCGCGGCTACACCGACATGCTCCAGCTGACCGAACCGCTCACCGAGCACGGCCGGGCGTCCCTGACCCGGGTCGAGCAGCAGACCCTGCGGATGACCGCCCTGGTGGAGGACCTGCTGCTGCTCGCCCGCCTGGACGAGGGCCGCGCCCCGCAGCTGCGCGAGACCGACCTGGCCGAGCTCATGGCCGAGGCCCTCACCGACGCCTCCGCCGCCGGCCCCGACCACCGCTGGTCCCTGGACGTCCCCGAGAGCCCCGTGCCGGTGCGCGCCGACGCCGCCCAGCTGGGCCAGGTGCTGGCCAACCTGCTCTCCAACGCCCGCAAGCACACCCCGGCCGGCACCGCGGTCACCGCCGCGATCACCAGCACCGAGGACGGGTGGGCCCAGGCCAGCGTGCTCGACGAGGGCCCGGGCATCCCGGCGGCGTTCCAGGACCAGCTCTTCGAGCGCTTCAGCCGCCTGGACACCTCCCGCACCTCCCGGGAGGGCAGCACCGGACTGGGCCTGTCCATCGTCCGCTCCGTGGTCACCGCCCACGGCGGGGACGTCACCGTCGACTCCCGCCCCGGCCGCACCCTCTTCACCGTCCGCCTGCCGCTGCACACCGCCTGACTCGCGGGCGCCGGTCGACGTCGTCGACGTGCTCGCCGATCCGGCGGCCGGGCCGGCACTGTCCGCCGAGAACGGCCCGGCGCCGGCGGATCCGGGTGGGGACGGCCGATGGGCGCCCCGCCGTGACCGGCCGACCCCGCCTCCACCGCCCGGGCCCGGCTCACCGCCCGGCGCGGACCCGGCGCCCGGGGGCCAGGACGCGGCCACGCGCGGCGCCGGCCACCCGGGTGACGACGCGCTCGAGCGGACCCCGCCCGTAGGCCCGCTGCCACGCCACCGCGAACAGGGCGGCGACGCCGGCGTGGATGAGGAACCACAGCAGGGGCACCTCGTAGTGCAGCATGGCGGCCAGGGCCAGCAGGTGCGCGGTGTAGAGGGTCAGGGTCATGGAGCCCATGGCGCTCAGGGGCAGCAGCCACGCGCCGACGACCCGCGCGAGCAGGAGGAGGGCACCCAGCACGGCCGCGCCGGAGCCGAGGTCGGAAAGGAGGGCCACCGGGGTGTTCGTGTGCGGGCCGGGGATCAGCAGCCACCACCACGACGTGTCGGGCAGGACGGGATCGGGGCCCCACACGATGATTTCGTCGATCTGCTCCTCGCTCAGCCAGGGGGTGGAGCTCATCAGCCGGTCGTAGCCGCCGGACCGGAGGATCAGCACCCAGTAGACCAACCACGCCCCCACGGTCAGGACCAGCCCCGCCCCGAGCAGGCGGGCCTGGACGTGCAGCGACCGCAGGTTGAGCCGGCCGATGCCCATTCCCGCGAGCAGATAGGTGAGATACGGGACCGCGGGGTAGGTGCCGGTGAGCAGCACCTGGGAGAGCACGGTCCCAGGGTCGGACAGCACCCCGGTGAGGGTGGGGTTGTAGGTCTCCAGCGCGGGCAGCATGCCCCGCAGCGCCTGCATCAGCACGGGTCCGGCCACGGCGGTCACCCCGGCGAGGACGAACAGGGTCCGGGCGGGCAGGTGCAGGAAGGGGACGGCCAGCAGGAAGAACATCCCGTAGTACAGCAGGATGTCGTAGGCGGGCGGGTCCTCCGGCATCACCTGGTTGACGAGCAGCCCGAGCGCGGTGACGAGCACGGCACGGACGAGCAGCCCCACGCGGTCGCCGGTCATCGTCCGGCCCCGGTGGGGCGTGCGCCCGCCGGAGGAGAACCCCAGGCCCACCCCGGCCAGCAGGGCGAACAGGGCGGCGGCCCGGCCGGCGAACAGCTGCCACTGGAGGGTGGGCTCGTAGGTCTCGGGGTTCCAGGTGGGCAGGATGTGGATCGACATCATCCCGACCAGGGCCAGACCCCGCGCGGCGTCCACCCCCACGAGCCGGGGCTTCCGGAGCACGGGCAGCCCCGGGCCCTCTGCTGACGGCGGCGCCCCGGGGGCGGGGTGGTGGACGTTGACCATGCTGGTGCGTTCCTTCGGTCGGACGTACCGGCGGGTGCGGCCCGCCGGCCCGGGCCCTCGGGGCCCTCGTCCTCCATCCGACCAGGCACGATTGTGCCGCCGTTGTGGCGATCCTGTGCCGCGGCTGTCGAAGCGGCCCGCCGGGACGGGCCGGTGCGCCGGCCTACCGCCGCACCGACTTCTCCAGCCCGCTGGCCAGCAGCACCGCGCACGTGGACCAGATGGCTCCGGCCGGGCCCAGCGGCGCCGCGACCAGCCCGGCCAGCAGGGGCATGGCCACCTGCCCGGCCCTGTTGCCGACGAGCCGGACCGCCAGGGCCGAGCCCCGCCACGCGGACGGCACCGCGGTGGACACCAGTGTCATGGTGATCGGCTGGCCCAGGCCCAGGCAGAACCCGCCCACGAACAGGCACAGCGCCGCCGGCCACGGCACGGTGATCACCAGGGGCGGCGCGGCCAGCGCCAGCCCCGCGCCGTAGAGGCTCACCAGCAGCAGGGCCCTCCGGGACATGCGGTGGGCGAGCCACGGCAGCAGCACGCGGGAGAGGATCGACGCGCCGCCGCGCACGGCCAGCAGCACGCCCACCCACGCCGGGGAGACCCCCGCCCGCTCCCCCACCAGCGGCAGGAACGCGGTGAGGATGTCGAGCATCGCCAGCAGGGCCAGCGAGGCCAGCATGTGGGACGGGATCCCCGGGACCCGCAGGATCCGCGCCATCGAGGCCCGCGGCACCGGGTCCTGGACCACCTCCAGCTCCCCGGTGGCGGGACCGGGCACGGCGTCGTCGGCCCGGGTACGGCCGCGCTCCGCGCCCGTCGCGCGCAGGCGGAGGAGCATCAGCGGCACCACGAGCAGGGACAGGGCGGCCCCGATCCACAGCGACAGGGTGATGTCGGCGACCCGCTCGGGGGAGGCGACGTCGCTGCCCGTGCCCAGCAGCAGGCCGACCAGCAGCGGCCCCAGCAGCTGCCCGGCGGAGAACGCGGCGGTGAACCAGCCGAAGCCCTTGTCGAGCTGGTCCTCCGGGGAGAACCGGGCGACCGCGGACTGCCCGGCGATGGTGAACAGCAGGTGCCCCATCCCCAGCAGGGCGCTCGCCGCGGCGATCAGGGCCACCGTGGGGGCCACCGCCAGGCCCATGGCCCCGAGGGCCAGGACCAGGGCGCCGGCGACCACCATGGTCCGCAGGTCCCGCACCCGGTCGGTCATCCGCCCCAGCCACATCGCGGTGACCAGGGGCAGCACCGCGTAGGCGGCCGTGACCAGGCCGACCGTCACCGAGTCGGCGTCCAGGGAGAGCAGCTTGTAGGTGGTGACGGGCCGGACCAGGTTCAGTGCGGTCTGCGTCAGCAGCGCACCGGCCACGAGGAACCACAGCCAGGCCCCGGAGCGCGGCCCCGAGGACGCCGGCATCCCTCAGTCGCGCCGGGGCTTGACCGCGATCACCGGGGCGTTGGCCTCGAGCAGGATCTGCTGGGCGGCGCTGCCGAGCAGCAGCTTGCCCACGGGGCTGCGGTGCTTCACGCCGATCACCACGGCGGAGGCGTCCACCTGCTCGGCGGCGTCGAGCAGCTCGCCCACGGCGTCCCGGTTGCGGGCGTCGGGCGTGCGGAAGGTGACGGGCACGCCGTCGAGCTCGCTGCCCTCGGGGTCGAGCTGGGCGCCCTCGAGGTTGAAGACCAGCAGGTCCTCCTGACGGCGCCGGGCCTCCTCGATCGAGGCCGCGAGCGCGGCCCCGCCCTCGGGGGTGCTGGTACGGGCAACGACGACGGTCATGGGGGCCTCCGTGGTGGGTGGGGTGGACGGACAGAGCGAGGTCCACCCTACGGCCGAACCTGTGACGCGCATCTCTCCGGGCGTGAGCAGAATGCGCAGAACCTGCACAACGATCAGTACGCACGAAAGCGCGATCAACGCCGGTCACGTGACGGGGGTCACTTAGGGTCTGTGCAGCGGCTCACTCCGAGCCCAGCATTCCTCTTCCTCGACCAAGGACAGTTGATCCCGTGAGTTCACCACCAGATCAGACCCGGTCCGGCACCCGCCGCAAGCACCCGGTCGTCATGGCCGTCTACGGCATCGTGGCCACCGCAGTGATCGGCCTGGCCGCCTTCTTCTCGTTCCAGTCCGCGACCGCGGGCTCGGACATCCGCGCGAACCTGACGCTCATCGCCCCGGCCGGTGCCGGCGGCGGCTGGGACACGTTCATGCGGGAGCAGCAGCAGGCGATGCGGGCCAACAGCCTGGTGAACAACACCCAGGTGGTCAACATCCCGGGCGCGGCGGGCACCATCGGCCTGGGCCAGCTCTCCACCATGGAGGGCCAGGCGAACACCCTGATGGTCACCGGCGCCGGACTGGTCGCCGGCGTGGCGCAGCTGGACTCCGCCGTGACGCACGACGACGTGCGCCCGATCGCCCGGGTGGTCGAGGAGTACGACGTCGTCGTGGTCCCCGCCGACTCGCCCTACGAGACGATCGACGACCTCGTGCGGGCCTGGCGGGCGAACCCGGCCGAGGTGGCCTGGACCGGTGGCGGCACCTTCGACCAGCTCGTGATGACCGAGCTCGCGCTCGCGACCGGCATCGAGCCGTCCGAGACCACCTACATCCCCAAGTCCGGCGGCGGCGAGGCCACCCAGGCGCTGATCACCGGCACCGCGGACGCGGCGACCTCCGGCTACATGGACGTCGCGGACCAGATCGAGGCGGGTCGTCTGAAGGCCCTGGGCATGGCCGCCCCGCAGCGCCTGGACGGCGTCGAGATCCCGACCCTCACCGAGCAGGGCTACGAGGTGGACCTGGCGAACTGGCGGGCTGTGCTCGCCCCGCCGGGGATCACCGACGAGGAGTTCGCCGAGCTGCGCACGCTGCTCGAGGAGTCCGTGGCCACCCCGGAGTGGCAGGAGGCCGTCGAGCGCAACAAGTGGACCGAGGTGTATCTCGCGGGCGAGGAGTTCGACGAGTTCATGGCCTCGGAGCAGGAGCGCATCGCCATGCTGGTAGAGGAGATTTCCTGATGAGCACCCCCACGTCCTCGTACACCGCCGCGGCGGGAGAGCACGAGACCGGCACGCAGGCCCCGTGGGCCGGGCCGGAGACGCAGAAGTCCTGGTGGAGCGGGCGCAGCGGCCTCGTGGTGCCCGCGGTGGTGGCCGCGTTCAGCACCTACCTGCTGGTCGGCACCCTGACCATGGAGATCCCGGAGGGCACGGACTTCCCCGGCCCCACGTTCTACCCGCTGATCCTGGTGGTCGCCGGCTACGTGCTGTCCGCGCTGCTGGTGCTCCACTACCTGCGCCACCCCGAGCACCCGGAGGAGCTCTCGCAGCGCACCTGGCGGACCCACTCGGACTGGTCCGCGGTGCTCTGGTGCGCGGGCGGCTTCCTGGCCTTCGCGCTCACCATCGAGCTGCTCGGCTGGATCCTCGCCGCCGCGCTGCTCTTCTGGGCCGTGGCCCGTGGCTTCGGCAGCCGCCGGCCCCTCTTCGACATCTCGCTCGCCCTGCTCGTGAGCAGCGCGATCTACCTGGCATTCACGGTCGGTCTGGGACTGAACCTCCCGTCCGGCCTCCTGGGAGGCGGTTTCTGACATGGACGCACTCAACCTGTTGATGGACGGGTTCGCCGGCGCGCTGACGCCGATGAACCTCCTGTGGGTCGTGGTGGGCTGTCTGCTCGGCACCGCGGTGGGCGTGCTGCCCGGCCTGGGCTCCTCGATGGCCGTGGCCCTGCTGCTGCCCATGACGTTCGCGCTGGACCCCACCGCGGCGTTCATCCTCTTCGCCGGCGTCTACTTCGGCGGCCTGTTCGGCGACTCGACCATGGCCATCCTGATGAACACCCCGGGTCAGGGCTCCGCGATCGCCTCCACCTTCGAGGGCCACAAGATGGCCAAGGACGGCCGGGCCCCGCAGGCCCTGGCCACCGCAGCGATCGGCGCCTTCATCGGCGGCATGGTCGCCTCCGTGGTCGTGGTCTTCCTGGCGCCCCGGCTCGCCGACTTCTCCGCGAACTTCGGCCCGGCCGAGTACTTCGCCCTGGCCCTGTTCGCCTTCGTCGCGACCTCCTCGGTGGTCTCCGACTCCGTGCCCAAGGGCCTGGCGTCCCTGGTGCTGGGCCTGGGCATCGCCACGGTGGGCATCGACGCGATCTCCGGCTCGGAGCGCTTCACCTACGGCTCCCCGAACCTGTTCGACGGGATCTCCCTGGTCACCGTCTCCGTGGCCGTGCTGGCCCTGGGCGAGGTCCTGCACGTGGCCTCCCGGATCCGGCGCGACCCCGCGGCCCACCAGATGAAGTTCAGCGGGCGCCCGTTCCTGTCCCGCGCCGAGCTGAAGGAGGCCGCCCCGGCCTGGGCCCGCGGCACCGCCATCGGCCTGCCCTTCGGCGTCATCCCGGTGGGCGGCGCGGAGGTCCCGACCTTCATGTCCTACGACCTCGAGCGGCGCATCGACCGCCGCCGCCCGAACCCGATGTTCGGCAAGGGCGCCATCCGCGGCCTGGCCGCCCCGGAGGCCGCCGGCAACGCCACCACCGGCACCGCCATGGGGGCGCTGCTGGCGCTGGGCCTGCCGGTTTCGGCGACCGCGGCGATCATGCTCGCGGCGTTCCAGCAGTACGGCCTGCAGCCGGGCCCGCTGCTCTTCGACCGCGCTCCCGAGCTCGTCTGGGCCCTGCTGGCCAGCTTCTTCATCGCCATGGTCGTGCTGCTGATCATCAACCTGCCCTTCGCCCGGTACTGGGCCAAGCTGCTGCTGATCCCCAGCCAGTACCTGTACGCGGGCATCATGGTGTTCTGCGGCCTGGGCATCTACGCGACCTCGGGCGCGATCTTCGACCTGCTGCTGCTGCTGGGCCTGGGCCTGCTGGGCTTCATCATGCGCCGCCACGGCGTGCCGGTGGCCCCGCTGCTGATCGGCATGGTCCTGGGGCCGCTGGCCGAGACCAGCATGCGCGACGCCCTGCTGTCCTCCAACGGCGACTACTCGGTCTTCGTGACCGGGCCCATCCCGCTGGTGCTCTACGGCCTGCTGTTCGTCGTGCTGGCGCTGACCGTGCGCTCCAAGATCGTGAACCGGTCCCGCCGGGACGTGTGACCGCCTCAGCGCCCATCCCCACCGCCGCCCGCGTGCCTCGCACGCGGGCGGCGGTGCGCTGTGCGGCACCGGCGGTGCCCCCACAACGGCGTCTGGCAACCGGAGCCACGGGCGGGGCAGGCTGGAGGGCGGTCATTCCGCCCTCCAGGATCGGAGCTCGCCCGTGTCCGACCGACGACGCCCGAGCACGCCTCTCCCGCCCCGAGGGCTCACCACGGGAGCGGCGGCGCTGACCGCACTGCTCCTGCTCACCGGATGCACCGCGGAACCGGGGGCCGGCACATCGGCGACCGCCGGGGCGGCCGCGGCGGAGCCCGTGCTCGCCGACGACCTCGAGCAGCTCGCCGTCGGGGTGCCCGGCGAGTTCGGCCTCGTCCTGCTGGGCCCGGACGGGGACGAACTGGCGTCCCGTGCCGCCGACCGCCCGTTCACGAGCGCCAGCTTCTACAAGCTCTTCGTCGCCCACGCCGTGCTCGAGCGCGTCGACCGGGGCGAGCTCGCCCTCGACGACCCGGTGCCGGGCAGCGCGCTGACCGTGGGGCACGCGCTGGCCGCGACGATGAGCTGGTCGGACAACCCCTCGGGCGCCGCCCTGGGCCGGTGGCTCGGCTGGGCCGAGCTGGAGGAGTTCGCGCACGGGCACGGCTTCTCGGCGACGACCTTCGACCCGGACGCCGGGGACGCGGACCGGGTGGCCATGACGACCACCCCGGCCGACGTCGCGGCCCTGCTGGAGCATCTGCGCCGCGGTGAGCTGCTGTCCCCCGCCTCCACCGCCCTCTTCCGGCAGCTGCTGGAGGACCAGCAGCTGGACTACGCCCTGCCCTCCGGGTTCTCGCCGGGCACGGCCTTCGCGCACAAGACCGGGCTGCTCGAGGACGTCTCCCACGACGCGGGTCTGCTCACCCTGGACGGTCGGGAGCACGTCGTCGTCGTGATGACGGACGGCTGGGCCGGTTACGAGGACTCCCGGCCCTGGTACCGGGACACGGGCGCCGCCCTCGAGGCGTGGCTCCTGGACCCCGCCCGTACCTGACCGCCCCCGGCGCCGGTACCCTGCGGGCCGCCGCGCCGGACGGCCGGGCACACCGGCCCGCTGGACGCCCTCGGACGGTTAAACACGACCGTTACGGAAGGGAAACTCCGGCGCCGCACCCCGCCGACATGCTTTACCTGTCAGTTGACAGAAACTCCGCTCGGGCGGGGTCCAGGCGGGGAGAAGCACATGATCATTCTCGGGGTCGGCACCACCGTCCTGGCGGTGCTCGTCATCGGCGTGCTGGTGGCGCGCAAGGTCGACGGGGACAGCACCAACTATCTCGTGGCGGGACGCCAGCTGGGCATGCCGCTGGTCGCGGTCTCGCTCACCGCCGCGGCGGTGGACTCGAACGCCACCGTGGGCAACACGGACCTCACCTCCGGCTACGGCTTCTGGGCCGGGGCGTCCCTGGCCCTGGGCCTGGCGGTGTGCCTCCTGCTGGCCGGGCTCTTCCTGGCCAAGCCCATGAACCGGATGCGGCTGCTCACCCTCGGGGACTTCTTCCGGATCCGCTACGGCCGGCGCACGGAGACCCTGGCGTCCCTCATCATGATCTTCGCCTTCACGTTCCTGCTGGCCGGCAACCTCGTGGCCTGCGGGTTCCTGCTCGAGTACTTCGCGCACGTGCCCTACGCGGCCGGAGTGGTGGTGGCCAGCGCCCTGGTGCTCAGCTACACCCTGGCGGGCGGGCTGTTCTCCGACGCCTACACCGCGGTGCTGCAGACCGTGATCACCGTGGTGGCCGCCGTGGCGCTCATCGTGTGGGTGGCGCTCACCTACGGCATCGTGGTGCCGGAGGGCATGGGCCCGTTCGACCTGGAGCAGCTCACCAGCTCGGAGGCCGGCGCCCCGGTCAACTGGGCCACGCTGGTCGCCCTCGGCATCGGCGACCTCGTGGCGATCGACTTCATGCAGCGGATCTTCGGCGCGAAGAGCCCGCGGGTGGCGCAGCGCTCCTGCTTCCTGGCGGCCGGCACCACCGCCGTGATCGGCACGATCTTCGCCCTCGTGGCCCTCACCGCCTCCTCCGTGCTCGGGCTCTCCGCCGCGGACGGGCCGATCCTCTACGCCCTGCTGGGCGAGTACGCGCCTCCACTGCTTGCGGTGCTGGTGCTGTCCGGCATCGTGGCGGCGTCCTTCTCCACGGCCTCCGGCGCGATCCTGGCCACCTCGGCCGTGACCGTGCGCAACGTCTTCAACGTGCGGCGCACCGAGATCTCCGGCGCCCACGACCCGCTGCTGCGCTGGACGCGGCTGGCCATGCTCCCGGTGGTGCTCATCGGGATCCTGCTGGCCGTGCGGGTCAGCCAGACCGGGATCCTGCTGACCCTGGCCTTCGACCTGATGCTGGCGAGCCTGTCGGCGTCCTTCATCCTGGGCGCCTTCTGGAAGCGGCCCGGCGCCCGCGCCGCCCTGGCCGCGGCGGGCGTCGGCCTGACCAGCCGGCTGGTGTTCCTCGCGCTGACGCCCACGATCTACGGCGCCCCCAACGAGCTCTTCCACCTCGAGAGCACCCTCGTCACCAGCGCCTTCGACGGCTGGGCCACCCTGCTGGCCGGCGCCCTGGGCTGGCTGACCTACGTGCTCGTGGGTCTCACCGCCGCCCGGCCCCAGGCCGAGACGGACACGCAGCGGCTGGAGCTGTACCGCCTCTACCGCGAGCAGACGCCCTCGGGCTTCACCCCGCGCGTGCGCGCGGGCGCGGCGGCCGAGCGCGCTGCCGCACCCGACGTCGAACCCGCCGTCGATCCGCAGGTCCCGGCGCGCGTCTGAGTGCTCGGGACCCGCGCTGCGGGGCCGGTCCGGCGGGGCCGGCCCCACAGCGCGGGATGCTCAGCGCGCGGTGTCCGTCACGGTCCGCGGCTGGTAGCGGACGGGCTCGAAGGTGGTGGCCACGATGCCGCGCAGCGCCTCGAGGTCGCCCGTCACCAGGCCCGCGGCGCGGGCCTGGACCAGGACGTTGCCCACGGCGGTGGCCTCCACGGGGCCGGCGGCGACGGTGCGGCCGGTGCGGTCGGCGGTGAGCTGGCACAGCAGGGCGTTCTGGGACCCGCCGCCGACGACGTGGATCGTGCGGATGCGCTTGCCCGACAGGTGCTCGGCCTGCTCGATCGTGGTGGCGTAGGCGGCCGCCAGCGACTCCAGGATGCAGCGCACCACCTCGGCGCGGGTGCGCGGGGGCTCCAGGCCCCGCTCCTCGCACCAGGCCACGACCCGGGCGGGCATGTCCCCGGGGGCGGTGAAGCGCTCGTCGGTGGCGTCGACGACGGACACGGGCCGGGTCACCGCGGCGGCCTCGGCCAGCAGCGCCGCGAGGTCGCTGCTGCGCTGGGCGTCGCTGGCGCCGGGGCCGTCCCAGGTGCGGATCGACTCGGAGAGCAGCCACAGCCCCGAGACGTTCTTCAGGAAGCGCACCCGGCCGTCGAGTCCCCCCTCGTTGGTGAAGTTGGCGGCACGGCTCTCCGGGGTCAGGACCGGGGCGTCCAGCTCGATCCCGACCAGCGACCACGTGCCCGAGGAGATGAACGCCGCGGCGTCGTCGGTCGTCGGGACTGCGACCACGGCCGAGGCGGTGTCGTGGGAGCCCACGGCGGTGACCGCGAGCCCCGGGGCCGCACCCAGCTCGGCGGCGACGTCCGGCAGCAGCTCCCCGATCCTGGTGCCGGGGGTGACGACGGGGGCGAAGAGCTCGCGCGGGTAGCCGAGCCGGTCCATCAACCCGGTGTCCCACTGCCGGGTGCGGGCGTCGAGCAGCCCGGTGGTGGAGGCGTTGGTGGCCTCGGCGACCTGCCGGCCGGTGAGCCAGTAGCCGATCAGGTCCGGGACCAGGAGCATCCGGTCGGCCAGGTCCAGGTCGCCGCGGACCCGGTCGACGGCCAGCTGGTAGACCGTGTTGAAGGGCAGGTGCTGCAGACCGGTGCGGGCGTGGAGCTCCTCCGGGGACACCCGTCCGTGCACGGCCTCCACCCCGACGGCGGTCCGCTCGTCGCGGTAGGAGTAGGGCGCCCCGAGCATCCGGCCGTCCCGCAGCAGGGCGTAGTCGACGGCCCAGGAGTCGATCCCGATCGAGACGACGAGCTCGCCCTGCCGCAGGGCCTGGGCCAGCCCGGCGGTCAGGGACCGGTGGAGCTCGGTGATGTTCCAGTGCAGCCCGGTCCGCCCGCCCTCGTGCAGGCGCACCGGCTGGTTGGGGAAGCGGGCGAGGTGGCGCAGCCGGAGCCGCCCGTCCTCGATCCCGCCCAGGATCACCCGTCCGCTGGTGGCGCCCAGGTCCACCGCCGCCACGGTTCTCGTCATGGTCGTCGCCTCCGCTGCCGAGCGCGCATCAGCGCAGGAACGCGGCGGCCACGCCGGCGTCGACGGGCACGTGCAGGCCGGTGGTGTGCGAGAGGTCCCCGGCGGTGAGGGCGAACACCGCGTTGGCGACGTGCTCGGGCAGCACCTCGCGCTTGAGCAGGGTGCGCTGGGCGTAGAACTTGCCCAGCTCCTCCTCCGGCACCCCGTAGACCGCCGCGCGCTTGGCGCCCCAGCCGCCGGCGAAGATCCCCGAGCCGCGGACCACCCCGTCGGGGTTGATCCCGTTGACCCGGATCTGGTGCTCGCCCAGCTCGGCGGCCAGCAGCCGGACCTGGTGGGCCTGGTCGGCCTTGGTGGCGGAGTAGGCGATGTTGTTCGGCCCGGCGAAGACCGAGTTCTTCGAGGAGATGTAGACGATGTCCCCGCCCATGTCCTGGGCGATGAGCACCCGGGCGGCGTTCTTGGAGACCAGGAACGAGCCCTTGGCCATGACGTCGTGCTGGAGGTCCCAGTCGGCCTCGGTGGTCTCCAGCAGCGGCTTGGACAGCGAGAGCCCGGCGTTGTTGACCACCAGGTCCAGCCCGCCGAAGCCCAGCACCGCCGCGTCGATCGCCGCCTGCACGGCGGCCTCGTCGGCGACGTTCACGGCCACGCCCACGGCCACGTCCGGGCCGCCGAGCTCGGCGGCGGCCGCGCGCGCCTTCTCGAGGTCGAGGTCGGCGATCACCACGCAGGCGCCCTCGGCGGCCAGGCGAGCGGCGATGGCCTTGCCGATGCCCGAGGCGGCGCCGGTGACCAGGGCGATGCGGGTGGCCAGCGGCTTGGGCTTCGGCATGCGGGCCAGCTTGGCCTCCTCCAGCGCCCAGTACTCGATGCGGAACTTCTCGGCCTCGTCGATGGGCGCGTAGGAGGAGATGCCCTCCGCCCCGCGCATGACGTTGATCGCGTTGAGGTAGAACTCCCCGGCCACCCGCGCGGTCTGCTTGTCCTTGCCGAAGGAGAACATCCCCACCCCGGGCACGAGCACGATCGCCGGGTCCGCGCCGCGGATGGCCGGCGAGTCCGGGCCGGCGTGGCGGTCGTAGTAGGCCTGGTAGTCGGCGCGGTAGGCCTCGTGCAGCTCCTGCAGCCGGCTCACGCACTCCTGAACCGGGGCGTCGGCCGACAGGTCGAGGACCAGGGGCTTGACCTTGGTGCGCAGGAAGTGGTCCGGGCAGGAGGTCCCAAGGGCGGCCAGGCGGGGGTGCTCGGCGGCGGCCAGGAACTCCAGCACCCGGGCGTCGTCGGTGAAGTGGCCCACCTGCGGGCGGTCGTGACCGGCCAGCCCGCGGATCACCGGGGCCAGGGCCGCGGCCTTCGCCCGGCGCTCCGCCTCGGGCAAGGCCTCGTAGCCGTCCAGGACCGGGCCGAATGGCTCGTCCGGGGAGTGCTGGTCGATGTAGGCCTCGGCGGTGTCGATGATCCACCGGGAGTTCGTCTCGGCCTCCTCGGAGGTCTCGCCCCAGGCGGTGATCCCGTGGCCGCCCAGGATGCAGCCGATCGCCTCCGGGTGGGCCTCCTTGACCGCCGCGATGTCCAGGCCCAGCTGGAAACCGGGACGGCGCCAGGGCACCCACACGACCCTGTCCCCGAAGATCTCGGCGGTCAGCCGCTGCCCGTCGGCGGCGGTGGCGACCGCGATGCCGGAGTCCGGGTGCAGGTGGTCCACGTGGGCGGCGTCGACCAGGCCGTGCATGGCCGTGTCGATGGACGGGGCGGCCCCGCCCTTGCCGTGCAGGCAGTAGTCGAAGGCGGCGACCATCTCGTCCTCGCGCTCGACACCGGGGTAGACCTCCACCAGGGCCCGCAGGCGGTCCAGGCGCAGCGTGGCCAGGCCCTGCTCGGTGAGCGTGCCCAGGTCCCCGCCGGAGCCCTTGACCCACAGCAGCTCGACGTCCTCGCCGGTCACCGGGTCCGTGGCGGGGCCCTGGGCAGAGGTGTTCCCGCCGGCGTAGTTGGTGTTCTTCGGATCCGCGCCCAGCCGGTTGGAGCGTTCGATGAGGGCTTCGACGACGGAGTGCGTGGTGGTGTGCATGATCAGGTGTCTCTCTCAGGGTCGAGGTCGAGAAAAGCGGAAGGAGAACAGGTCAGCCGGCCCAGCAGAGCCGGGATCCTGCCAACCCAAGGCGGCCAGTGGTCCACGTGCGGGTTGCAGGACTCCCGCCACGCAGCGAGGGACGCGGAAAGCGGGTCAGGAGGCCCAGGAGGCCTGGGTGCCACCGACACGCTCGGCATTGATCCGCTGCTGGTACCCGGAGTCGGCGAAGGCGGCCATCGGGTTGGCAGGCAGTCCACGCGACTCCCGCCAGGCGGCCAGGGCGGGCCGGACGTCGGTGTAGAAGGCGTCCATCAGGATCTGGTGGGCCCCCAGCACGTCCCCGGCCTCCTGGGCGGCCGTCAGCGAGGCCCGGTCCAGCAGCAGCGCCCGGGCGGTCATCTCCTGGACGTTGAGCACCGAGCGGATCTGCCCGGGGATCTTCTCCTCGACGTTGTGGCACTGGTCGAGCATGAAAGCCACGCCCGAGGCCGGGTCCAGGCCCCAGCCGCGGACGACCTCCACCATGATGCGGAACAGCTGGAACGGGTCCGCGGCACCGACGATGAGGTCGTCGTCGGCGTAGTTGCGGGAGTTGAAGTCGAAGGACCCGAGCTTGCCCAGCCGCAGCAGCTGCATCACGATGAACTCGATGTTGGTGCCGGGGGCGTGGTGGCCGGTGTCGAGGCAGACCACGGCCCGCTCCCCCAGGGCGGCGACCTGGGCGTAGGCGGTGCCCCAGTCCGGCACGTCGGTGTGGTAGAACGCCGGCTCGAAGAACTTGTACTCCAGCACCAGCCGCTGCTCCGCCCCGACCTGGGCGTAGATCTCCGCCAGCGACTCGGCCAGCCGGTCCTGGCGGCCCCGCATGTCCTGCTGGCCGGCGTAGTTGGTGCCGTCGGCCAGCCAGATCTTCAGGTCCCGCGAGCCCGTGGCGTCCATGACCTCCAGGCACTCGAGGTGGTGCTCGATCGCCTTCCGCCGTACCGCGGGGTCGGTGTGGGTGAGGGAGCCGAACTTGTAGACGTCGTCCTGGAAGGTGTTGGAGTTGATCGTCCCGATGGCCACCCCCTGGTCGGCGGCGTAGCGGGCCAGGCCCGCGTAGTCGTCGACCCGGTCCCACGGGATGTGCAGCGCCACGGACGGAGCGAGCCCGGTCAGCCGGTGCACCATGGCGGCGTCGGCGATCTTCTCCTCCACCGTGCGTGGCGTCCCGGGCGTGGGAAACACCTTGAACCGGGTCCCGGAGTTGCCGAACGCCCAGGAGGGCAGCTCGATGGCCTGGGTGGCCAGCTGTGGCGCGATGTCGTCGAATGCAGTCATGACCTTCACGTCTTCCGTGCGGGAGGCGGGGCGCGACCGGCTGGGCCGCGATATGCGTATGAATCGTTTCATCACGGTAAGCGGTGAGGTGGATCACGTCAAGACACGAAGTCTTGACCGTCGGCGCGCGACAACGGCAAGTCGCGGCACGCCGCGCGAGGGAAATCATGTCGAGCTATTGAAACGTCTCAAAAAATCGCTACGATAGCGGCGTAGTGAGAGGCAGCTCACACGTCGCGGGTCACGCGATGCCCGGTTTGCCGGCGAGCGCCACCGCCTTCCCTGCCGTCCCGGCCCGTCCGGCCGTCCACCACGAAGGAGTCCTGCATGGGCACCCACGCCTCTTCTGCGGAGCTGCAGGAACTGATCCGGCTGCCCGAGGAGACCACACGCACCCGCCGGTGCTTCCTGCTCCACATCCGGCCCGAGAAGCTGGCCGAGTACGTGGAGGTGCACCAGCGGGTCTGGCCCGAGATGCTCGCCGCGCTGCACGAGACGGGCTGGCGGAACTACTCCCTGTTCCTGCGCCCCGAGGACGGGCTGGTGGTCGGCTGCTTCGAGGCCGAGGACACCGCCGCGACCGAGCAGCGCATGGCCGAGCATCCCGTCAACACGCGCTGGCAGGCCGAGATGGCCCAGTACTTCGTCGAGGGCTCGCGCCCCGAGCCGCTGCTGCAGTACTTCCACCTCGCCTGACCCGGCCCCCGTCGTGCGCTCCGCGCCACCACCGTCACCGTCGTCGAAGGATCACCCATGACCACCACCAAGCTCGGAGGCTGGAAGGCCACCATCGCGGTCTCCATGTCCAACTACATCGAAGCGGGGTCCATCATCGCCCTGGCCACCAGCCTCGGGCTGTGGCAGGAGTACTTCGGCTTCACCAACCTCGCCGTCGGCCTCGTGGCCGCGCTCAGCGCCAACGCCTTCGGCGCGGCCCTGGGCGCGATGATCGGCGGCCCGCTCGGCGACCGGTACGGACGCAAGTTCATCTACACCTACGACCTGATCCTCTACATGATCGGCACCGCGTTCGTGATCTTCGCCGTCGCCCCGTGGATGCTGGTGCTCGGGGTGATCCTGACCGGCATCGCCGTGGGCGCGGGCGTGCCGGTGGCCTGGACCTACATCGCCGAGGAGGCGCCGTCGGAGGACCGTGCGAAGCACGTGGGCACCGCCCAGTTCGCGTGGTCGCTGGCTCCGGCGCTGGTGTTCCTGTTCGCCACCTTCGTGGTCCCGCTGGGGCTGCTGGGGAGCCGCATCGTCTTCGCCCACCTGTTCGTCGTCGCCTTCATCACCTGGTGGGTCCGCCGAGGGCTCTCCGAGTCCCACACCTGGAAGAAGTCGGACGAGGAGCGGCGCGCCTCGGAGGCCACCGGGATCAAGCGGCGCAACTACCGCGAGCTGCTCACCAGCTCGACCAATCTCAAGGCCCTGTTCTTCCTCATCGGCGTCTACGCCCTGTGGAACCTCGTCGCCGGTCAGATGGGCATCTTCATGCCGCGGGTGTACGAGACCGCCGGTGTGGAGTCGGCCACCCAGCAGAACCTGCTCCAGGTGCTCCTGTGGAGCTTCACGGTGCTGGCCACCTGGTTCGGCTTCATGCGCTACGGCGACCGCGTCGACCGCCGCCTGCTCTACGGCATCGGCGCCGTACTGGGCATCGTCGCCTGGCTCCTGCTCGTCTTCGCCCACGTCACCATGCCGGTGCTGATCCTCTTCGCCGTCCTCTGGGGCGTCTCCGCCGGCATCGGCGCCCAGGCGTTCTACGCCCTCTGGGCCGCGGAGATGTTCGCGACCCGCTACCGGGCCAGCGCGCAGGGCGTGCTCTTCTTCGTCGCACGCATCGTCGTGGGTCTGCTCAGCTACTGGTTCCCCACCCTGCTCGCCGAGCACGGCGTGCCGTTCGTGGGCATGATCATGATCGGCGCTCTCGTGGCCGCGCTGCTCATCGGTGTGGTCGGAGCCCCGGACACCCGGGGCAAGAGCCTGGAGCAGATCGAGGAGGAGCGCTACGGCAAACCGGTTCCCCGGCCTGCCCGGACGACGGTCTGAACCGGCGCGGTGGGGACAAGGGGCTCCGGCCCATCGGCGGGACGCGGATGGGCCGGAGCCCCGTCCCGCGCGGCGAGGCGGAACGCCCCCTCCCTCCGCGCCGTGCTCGCTAGAATCGAGGCTCCGCACGTACCCGAGGGAAAGTGACGACGTGGCTCCTGAGCGACCGACGGTGAGCATCAAGGATGTCGCCCGGGAGGCAGGGGTCTCCATCGGCACCGTGTCCAACGTCCTCAACCGCCCGGAGGCCGTCTCCGCCGATCGTCGGCGTCGGGTGCTCCAGGTGATCGACGACCTGGGGTACGTCCGCAACGACGTCGCCCGGCAGCTCAAGGCCGGCCGCTCGCGCACCGTGGGACTCGTGGTGCAGGACTCGGCGAACCCCTTCTACAACGAGATCGCCCTGGGTGCGGAGACGGCCGCCGAGAAACTGGGGCAGGCCGTGATCATGGGCAACGCCGGGCAGTCCCCGGACCGGGAGAACCTCTACCTGGACCTGTTCGAGGAACAGCGGGTGCGCGGCGTGCTCGTCACCCCGCAGACCCCGGAGCGGTCACGGATCGAGACCCTGCGTGCTCGGGGCATCCCCGTGGTGCTCGTGGACGAGCACGCGCCCCCGTCCCGCTACTGCTCGCTGGCCGTGGACGACGTCGAGGGCGGGCGCATGGCCGTCGAGCACCTGCTGGCCGGGGGAGCCCGCCGGATCGCCTTCGTGGGCGGCCCCGCCACGCTGCACCAGGTCGTGGACCGGCACGCGGGAGCCGAGCAGGCCGTGGCGCAGGTGCCCGGAGCGTCGCTCGAGGTCGTACCGACCGACGCCCTCACCGTGCTGGAGGGCCGGCGGGCCGGGGCGGCGATGCTTTCCCGCCCCGCGGCACGCCGGCCCGAGGCGGTGTTCGCGGCCAACGACCTGCTGGGCCTAGGCCTGCTCCAGGCCTTTGTGTTCACCCACAGCCTCCGGGTGCCCGAGGACGTCGCGCTCATCGGCTACGACGACATCGACTTCGCCACCTCGGCCGTCGTCCCCCTGTCCTCGATCCGCCAACCGAGCCGGCTCATGGGCCGCACGGCCGTGGAGCTGCTCGAGGACGAGGTTGCCGACCCCGAGCACCGGCACCGCCACGTCAGCTTCCCGCCGGAACTCGTCGTCCGAGAATCCACGCGGCTTCCCACCTGACACGGCGCGGAGAATCCGTGGGACGGACCGCACACCCACCGGCCCGTTCGTGGCGGGTCCACAGCACCGCGCCCGATCCCCGGACACACTTGTCGTGACCCGCGCGGAATGATTCACGCTTCGGTCTCACGTTCCGGCCCCCTCGGACGTCTACGGGGTGATGACGACGAAACAGCCTTTCGAGACGCTGGTGACCCAGCACGGTCCGGTCGTGTGGCGGGTCTGCCGGGCGGTCCTGAGCATTCCTGCGGACGCCGAGGACGCGTGGTCGGAGACGTTCGTGGCCGCGATGCGCGCCTATCCCGGCCTCCCGGACACGGCCAACGTGCAGGCGTGGCTGGTCACCATCGCCCACCGCAAGGCGGTGGACGTGGTCCGGGCCCGGGCGAGGGCGGCGGTGCCGGTGGCGGTCCTGCCGGAACCGCCCGCGCACCGGGACGCGACACCCGAGCACGACTCCCCGGTGTGGGCGGCGGTGGCCGCCCTGCCGCCCCGGCAGCGCCACGTCGTGGCCTACCGCTATCTGGGCGGGCTGCCCTACCGGCAGATCGCCGAGCTGCTGGGCGGCACCCCGGAGGCCGCCCGCCGGGCCGCCGCCGACGGCCTCGCCGCCCTGCGCCGGGCCCTGACCACGACCGATCTCGAAGGAGAGGACCGATGAGCACCGACCAGCACACCCCGCGGCCGGAAGCCCTCCTGACATCCGTCCCCGTGCCGGGCAGCACCCTCGAGCGTCTGCACCGGCGGCTGGAGGACGCCGCCGCAGCCGTGGGAGTCCTCGACGTCGCGTACACCACGCTCGAGACCCCGGTGGGGACGCTGCTGCTCGCCGCCACGGAGCGGGGTCTGGTGCGGGTCGCCTACGCCCGGGAGGACCACGAGAAGGTCCTGGCGGACCTGGCCGACCGGCTCGGTCCGCGGATCCTGCACGCCCCGGCCCGGCTGGAGCCGGCGGTGGAGCAGCTGCGGGAGTACTTCGCCGGGACCCGCACCCGCTTCGACCTCCCCCTGGACCGCTCGCTCTCGCGGGGTTTCCGCCGCCTGGTCCAGGAGCACCTGCCGGGCATCGACTACGGCAGCACGCAGTCGTACAGCGCGGTGGCCCGGTCGGTCGGGCGTCCGCAGGCGGTGCGGGCGGTGGGCACGGCCTGCGCCACGAATCCGCTGCCGGTGGTCGTCCCCTGCCACCGTGTGCTGCGCGGCGACGGCGGCCTGGGCGGGTACATCGGCGGGCTGGAGGCGAAGTCGGTGCTGCTCGAGCTGGAGGCCGCCGCCTGAGACCTGCCTGCGCCGTGCCCGTTGTCCAGGAGCACGGCGCAGGAGCCCCGACCCGGACGTTCCGGCGCAGGAGCCCCGACCCGGACGTTCCGGCGCAGCCGGTCCGGCCCGGGAGTCAGGACGCGGCGGAACCGGCTCGAGCCGCCCCGTTCAGATCCTCGGCGCGATCTCCGCGTGCCGCGTGGCCCGGTCGTAGGCGCGGGCCGTCCGCAGCAGCTCGACGTCGCGGCCGTGCGCGGCGACCAGCTGCAGACCCACCGGCAGACCGCCGCCGGTGAAGCCACCCGGGACCGAGACGGCCGGGCACCCGGTGGCCGAGATCAGGCTGGCCGAGCGCATCCACTCGACATATGTCTGCATCGGCATACCAGCGACCGTGCGGGGCCAGCGCTCCTCGGAGGGGAACGGCAGCACCTGGGAGGTGGGCGTCAGCAGCACGTCCCACCGGTCGAAGAACGCGCGCACCGCCTCGTGCAGGCGGGTGCGCGCCAGGGCGGCGTCCATGAGCTGCTCGGCGGTGAGCGCGAGTCCCTTCTCCACGTTCCAGACGATCTCCGGCTTCACGAGCTCCCGGTGCTCGGCGACCACGGTGCGCAGGTTTCCGGCCATGTCGAAGGCCCGGGTCGTGTCGAAGACCTCGTCGGCGTCGCGCAGGTCGGGCACGGCCTCCTCGACCACGGCCCCGAGCTCCTCGAACACCCGCGCCTGGTCCCTCAGGACCTCGACGATCCCCGGTTCCACCGGGACGCCGAGGCCGAAGTCCGTGCTCAGCCCGATCCGGACGCCGGCGAGGGGACGGGCATCCGGGTCGGCGGGGGCCTCGGCCGCCAGCGCCCGGAATCCGGCCCGGTCCGCCGGGCAGGCCAGGGGGATCCGAGGGTCCGGTCCGGCCAGCACGGACATCGCCAGGGCGAGGTCGTCCACGCTGCGGGCGAGGGGGCCGGACCGGCCCAGCCACGCCCAGGCGTTGCCGGCCGGCGTCGAGGGCACGACGCCTGCGGAGGGGCGGAATCCGGTGATGTTGCAGAACGCGGCCGGGTTGCGCAGGGACCCGCCCATGTCGGAGCCGTCGCCCAGGGGCTGGATGCGGGAGGCGATCGCCGCGGCCGCCCCGCCGCTGGAGCCGCCGGCGCTGCGGGTGCGGTCGTAGGGGTTGTGCGTGGTGCCGAAGAGCTCGTTGAAGCTGTGCGAGCCGGCGGCGAACTCGGGCACGTTGTTCTTGCCGGTGCTGATCACCCCGGCCGCCCGGAAGCGGGCCACGATCAGGTCGTCGTGGTCGGGCACGTGCTCGGCGAACACCGGGGAGCCCAGGGTGGTGCGGATCCCGGCGGTGGCGTGGGTGTCCTTGTGGGTCATCGGCACCCCGTGCAGGGGCGGCAGCTCGTCCGCCGGGGTGACGGCGGTGCGCTCGTCGGCTCGCGCGGCCGCCGCGTAGGCCTCTTCCCGGACCTGGGTGACCACGGCGTTGACGGCCGGGTTCACGGCGTCGATCCGGGCGAAGTGGGCGTCGAGCACCTCCCGCGCGGACACGGTCCGGGAACGGACGGCCGCGGCGAGGTCCCGGGCAGACAGCAGGCAGAGGTCGGTGGTGTTCGTGCTCATGCTCGCCACCGTACGGCCCATGAGCCGTGAGCCGGCGGAGGCGGTCCCGCGCCGGTCAGGCGGACGCCTCGCGGTAGGCGACCCAGCCGCCGTGGGCCGTGATGTCCTGCGCGCCCTCGAGCGCGCACGGCTCCACGAGGAACCCGGGCAGCTCCCGGCCGTCGGCGAGGCGGACCCGGCCGATGGCCATGGGCGCGGACAGCCCGGCCACGAAGGTGCCGAACGCCGCGGCGCCCAGCGCCCAGACCTCCACGGCCAGGGCGGCCCCGCCGTCCGGGACGCGGAGCACCCCTGGCTTGGCCGGCACGGTGTCCAGGGCGAACATCCGGTACTCGGGGGCCGTGGTGGTGGCCTCCACGAACCGGGCGGAGCGCTCGGCCAGCTGGTGGTGCAGCGGCTGGCCGCGCAGGTGCGCTCCCGCGACCACGAGCAGCAGCTCCGGGGCGCCGGGACCGGCGACCGCGGAGGCGGCACCCGAGGGCGCACCGTCCGCAGCCGCACCGTCCGCAGCCGCACCGTCTGCAGCCGCACTGGCCGAGCACGCATCCGCCGTGCGCACGGCGGGCGAGGACGCGGTCTCAGCAGCCACCGAAGCCGCTCTCCCGGGCCACGTCCACGAGCCGGGCGTCCTCGAAGGTGTCCCCCACCAGCTGCACGCCGAACGGCAGGCCGTCCACCCGGCCCGCCGGCACCGCGAGCGCGGCGAGGTCGAGCAGGTTGGCGAAGTTCGTGAAGCGGCCCATCCGGCTGTTGGCGCCCACGGGGTCGGCCTCGAGCTCGGCGAGGGTGGGGTGGAAGGTGGTGGTGGGCAGCACGAGGGCGTCGATCGCACCGAACACCCGGCGGGCCGTGCGGGCGCAGCCGTCCAGGAACTCCTGGTCGGCGAAGACCCGGTGGGCCGGGATCCGCCCGGCCGCGGCGATGATCCGCCCCACCGTCGGGTCGACCTCCCCGGGGCGGGCCTCCACGAAGGCGCCCACGGCCGTCCAGCGCTCGGCGACGAACGCGCCGTCGTAGAGCAGAGCCGCGGCGTCGAGGAACGGCTCGACGTCGACCGGCTCGGTGCGGAACCCGCGGTCCTCGAACTGCCGCACCGCGGCGTCGTAGGCCTCGGCCCAGCCGGGGGCGAGCTCGCCCAGCTGCTCGGGCACGGCGTACCCGATGACGCGCTCGAGCCCGGCTGCGCGCCGCGGGACGCAGGCGCGGGAGCGGGCGTCGCCGTCGTCGACGCCGGCCATGACGTCCGCCGCGAGCCGGGCCAGGCGGAGCTCGCGGGCCATGGTGGTCACCACGTCCTGGCTGCGGCAGGCCGGCACCACCCCGCTGGCGGGCACCACGCCCTTGGTGGGCTTGACGCCGTAGAGCCCATGCAGGGCGGCGGGCACCCGGCCGGAGCCGGCGGTGTCCGTGCCGAGGGCGAAGTCGGCGAACCCGAGGGCCACGGCCACGCCGGAACCGCTGCTGGACCCGCCGGAGATCCGCGTGGGGTCCTCGGCGTGCCGCACGGCGCCGTACGGGCTGCGGGTGCCGACGAGCCCGGTCGCGAACTGGTCGAGGTTGGTGCTGCCGAGCACCACGGCGCCGGCGTCCTTGAGCCGGCGCACCACCGTGGCGTCGGCCGCGGGCTCGTAGGCGAAGGCGGGACAGGCCGCCGTGGTCGGCAGCCCGGCCACGTCGATGTTGTTTTTCACCGCGAACAGCGTGCCGGCGAGCGGCAGGTGCTCGCCCGCCGCGCGGGCGGCCAGGGCCCGGGCGACGTCCGCGGCCACGTCGGCCTCCGGGCGCAGGCCGATCCAGACCTCGGGCCGGTCCGCCTCCTCGATCAGCCGGTAGCGCTGCGCCACGAGATCGTGGGCGGCGCGCTCCGCCGGTGCGGGCCCGTTCATGGTGGGGGCGGCCGTGGTGGTGGTCGTCATCTCTGTCCTCCTCGTTCTCGGGATCCGCGCCGCGGCTCAGGCGGTCCGGGCCACGGCGGGCGCGTCCGCGGGTGCGGCCGGTCCGTTCACGTCCGCGGCCGGATCATCCGCCGTCGTGGCCGGCGCCTGCGGGGCCGCCTCCGTGACGGACGCGTCCGGCACGTCCGTGTCCGTACCGACGACGCCCGGGCCGACCGGGTCCGGGCTGTTCTTGTCCGGGCGGACCACGGCCAGCACCGCGCCCGGGCCCACGTGCGCGCCGGGCTCGACGACGACGCTGTGCACCACGCCGTCCACGGGGGCGATCACGGGCGCCTCCATCTTCATGGCCTCGACCGCCATGAGGGTCTGGCCCTCCCGGACCCGGTCCCCGGCCCGGACGTCGACCCGGAAGACGTTGGCGGCGAACTGCGCCTCGACGCCCTCGCAGCCGTCGGGGATCTCCACGGCGACGTCTTCCTCCGCGGCGACCTCCGCGAGCGCGGCCACGCGCTCGAACTCCCCGGCGTCCTCCCAGGCCTGCCGCTCGGCGTCGAAGGCGGAGCGGCGGCGGGCCTCGAAGGCGTCGATGCCCTCCCGGTGCTCGGCCAGGAAGGCCGCGTACTCGGCCATGGAGAACTCGCCCTCCTCGACCCGCAGCGGCAGCCGGCCCACGGCCATGTCCGCACGCATGCCCTCGAGCTCCTCGGGGGACACCGGGTACCACTTGATCCGGTCGAAGAAGCGCAGCAGCCAGGGGGTGCCCTCCTCGTAGGGCCCGCGCTGCCGGTGGGTGGACCACACCTGGGTGGTCCGGCCCACGAACTGGTAGCCGCCGGGGCCCTCCATCCCGTAGACGCACAGGTAGGCGCCGCCGATGCCCACGGCGTTCTGCGGCGTCCACGTGCGGGCCGGGTTGTACTTCGTGGTCACGAGCCGGTGCCGGGGGTCCACCGGGGTGGCCACGGGCGCCCCGAGGTAGACGTCGCCCAGGCCCAGGACCAGGTACTCGGCCTCGAAGAGCACCGAGCGCACGTCCTCGACCGAGTCCAGGCCGTTGATCCGCCGGATGAACTCGATGTTCCAGGGGCACCACGGAGCGTCGTCGCGCACGCCCTTCTCGTACCGGCGGATGGCCTCGCGGGTGGCGGGGTCGTCCCAGGACAGCGGCAGGTGCACGGTGCGGCTGGGCAGCCGGAGGTCGTGGGTGGCGGGCAGCGCGGAGTCGAGGGCCAGCACCCGCTCCAGGACCTCGTCCAGGCCGAGCAGCTCCGGGTCGAGGTGGATCTGCAGGGACCGGATGCCCGGGGTCAGCTCGAGCACCCCGGGGAGCGAACCGTCGTCGATCTGCTCCTGGAGGGCCCGGCGCAGCGCCTCGATCCGCATCCGGGAGGCGATGTCCAGGGTCATCGCGCCGTACTCGACGAGCATGTTCGCGTCCCCGCTGCGGCGCACGGTCAGGGACGGGCGGTCGCCGGTGGCCGCCACGGCGGTGACCACGCCGCCGTCGACCACGGCCGCGCGGTCGGCGAGCACCCGGGCGCGGGGCTCGCGGCGCAGCTGCGCGGCCTGCGCCTGGGTGATGGGCACGAAGCGCACCCGGTCCCCGGCGCGCAGCTGGCCCAGCTTCCACTTCTGCCCCTCGGCCACCGTGGCCGGGCAGGTGAACCCGCCCAGGCTGGGACCGTCGGGGCCGAGCAGGATGGGCATGTCGCCGGTGTAGTCCACCGCGCCCACGGCGTAGGGGGTGTCGTGGATGTTGGAGGGGTGCAGTCCGGCCTCGCCGCCGTCACGGCGGGCCCACTGGGGCTTGGGGCCCACGAGGCGCACACCGGTGCGGTCGGAGTTGAAGTGGACCTCCCAGTCCGCGGCGTAGAACTCCTCCATGTCGGCGGTGGTGAAGAACTCGGGGGCGGCGTGGGGGCCCTCGAGCACCCCGACCTCCCAGTAGGCGCCCACCTGGGGGCGCTCGGCGAGCGGGACGTCGGCGACCTCGTGCGGCACGGCCGGGGTGCTGATCCCCAGGACGTCGCCGGGAGCGAGCGCGCGGCCGGCGGCCCCGCCGATCTCGCCCTGCACGAAGGTGGCCGCGGAGCCCAGCACCAGCGGGACGTCCAGCCCGCCCTCGACGAGCAGGTAGGCGCGCATGCCCTGCTCGGCGCGCCCGATCGCCAGCACGTCCCCGGCGGCGAGCTCGAGCACGGCCCACTGCGCCGCCGGCTCCCGGTTCACCAGCACCTCGACCGGGGCGCCCGTGACCATCACCCGGGCCGGAGTGTGGAAGCGCAGGGTCGGCCCGGCCATCGTCACCTCGAGGCCGGCGGCGCGCTCGGGGTTGCCGAGCGCCTCGTTGCCCAGCCGGAAGGACAGCTCGTCCATCGGGCCCGACGGCGGGATGCCCACCGGCCAGTACCCGATCCGCCCGGGCCGGTCCTGGACGGTGGTCAGCAGCCCGGACTTCAGGACCTCCAGGCGCGGCTGGGCGCTGCGCACGCCCTCCAGGGTGGCGGTGGAGTGCTCGACGTCGCGGACCGCGGGCAGCTGCGGGATCGCCCGGAGCACGCCCAGGTTCGTGGCCACCCCGTGCACGCGGGCCTGCTCGAGGGCCTCCCCCAGCCGCGCCCAGGCCTGCTCGCGGTCCGCGCCGTGGGCGACGAACTTGCTCAGCAGCGGGTCGTAGAAGGCGCTGACCTCGGAGCCGACCTCGATCCAGGAGTCCACCCGGATGCCGTCCGGGACCACCAGGCCGGTCACGGTGCCGGCGCTGGGCAGGTTGTCCAGGTCGGGGTTCTCCGCGTAGACCCGGGCCTCCACGGCGGCGCCGCGGGCGATGAGCTCGGCGTCCATCATGGTGCGGTCCCCCCCGGCCAGGCGGAGCATCCACTCGACGAGGTCCACGCCGTAGACCGCCTCGGTGACGGGGTGCTCGACCTGCAGGCGGGTGTTCACCTCGAGGAACGCCGCCTCCTGGCGGTCGGGGTCGTAGATGAACTCGACCGTGCCGGCGGAGCGGTAGTCCACGGAGGCGCACAGCCGCCGGGCGGCGTCGTGGATCGTGGCGCACACGTGCTCGGGCAGGTCGGGGGCCGGGGCCTCCTCGACCACCTTCTGGTGGCGGCGCTGCAGGGTGCAGTCCCGGTCCCCGACCACGAGGACGTCGCCGCGCCCGTCGCCGAAGACCTGCGCCTCGACGTGCCGGGCGCGGTCCACGAGCCGCTCCAGGAAGACCCCGGCGGAGGAGAAGTTCGCCCCGGCCACGCGCCGGACGCTCTCCCAGGCCGCGCGCAGGTCCTCGGCGTCACGGCACTCCTGCATGCCGATCCCGCCGCCGCCGGCGGTGGCCTTGAGCATGACCGGCCAGCCGATCCCCTCGGCCTGCGCCAGCGCCTCCTCGAGCGAGCCGAGCAGCCCGGTGCCGGCGAGCAGGGGCACGTTTGCGGCCACGGCGGCATCGCGCGCGGTGTGCTTGGCGCCGAAGACGCGCAGCTGCTCCTCCGTGGGGCCGACGAACGCGATCCCGGCGGCCTCGCAGGCCGCGGCGAAGTCCGTGTTCTCGGAGAGGAACCCGTATCCGGGGTGGATCGCCCCGGCCCCGGTGCGCTCGGCCGCGGCGATGATCCTCGCGATGTCCAGATAGCTCTCCGCGGCGGGCGAGGCCCCGAGGTGCACGGCCTCGTCGGCGGCGGACACGTGCAGGGAGCCGCGGTCGGCGTCCGAGTACACGGCCACGGCGCGCAGCCCGAGGGCCTGGACGGAGCGGATGATCCGCACGGCGATCTCGCCGCGGTTGGCCACGAGGACGGTGTCGAAGGCGCTCATGCTCACGCCTCCTGACCGGTCGGAGCCACCGTGCCGGCGGAGACGATCATCTCGGCGCGGGAGGGGTCGAAGCCGTTGCACGGGTTGTTGACCTGCGGGCAGTTGGAGACCACCACCAGCACGTCCCGCTCCGCCCGCAGGCTCACCGACAGCCCGGGGGCGGAGATGCCGTCCACGATGCCGAGGGCGCCGTCCGGGTCCACCGGGACGTTCATGAACCAGTTGACGTTGGAGACCTGGTCCCGCTTGCCCATGCCGTACGTGGAGAGCTCCGCCAGGAAGTTGTCCGCGCACCCGTGCTGGGACCACGTGTGGTGGCCGTAGCGCAGGGTGTTGGACTCCTTGGAGCAGGCCCCGCCGAGGGTGTCGTGGCGCTCGACGTCCGTGCCGACAACGGTCAGCAGCGGGTCGTGCTCGTTGCTGCGCAGGACCGACCCGTCGCTCAGGTAGACGCTGTCCTGGCCCTGCAGGGTGGCCTGCGCACTGTAGGCGCGGGCGGTGTCCGCGGCGTCGTAGACGAGGAAGTCGACGGCCTGGTTGCCGTCCACGTCCACGATGGTGAGCACCTGGCCGGCCCGCAGGACGGTGGACCAGGGGGCGAGCGGGGCCACGGTCTCGCGGCGCAGCTCGGGGCCGAACCGGGACGCGAGGTCCGCCGCGCGGTCGGCGGGGATCGTGGCGGGGACCGGGGTGGTGGTGGGAGCAGTCATGGTGGGTTCCTTTCCTCGTCGCTGGAGGGGCTCAGGCCAGGCCGCGGGCGCGGAGGTACTCGGCGGTGTTCTGGTAGGCGCGGCGGCGTTCGGGCGCCGAGTTCCAGGCGGGGGTCTCGGGGGCGGTCGCCCGGGCGCGCCAGGCGACGACGTCGAGCGGAGTGCTCACGTACTCCTCGCGCGGGTCCAGGGGGTGGGCGGCATTGGCGAGCAGCAGCACGCACGGCATCTCGGTGACCAGGGTCAGCGAGGCGCCCGCCCCGGCGGAGCCCGTGAACACCGGCCGGCCGGAGGGACCGACCTCCACGCCCTGGAAGAACGAGACGCAGGGCGGGACGTCGCGCCGGGAGAGCCCGTGCTTGGCGCCCGCCAGGACGAGCAGCTCGCGCCCGGCCGGGCTGGGGCCCTGGGGCTGCCCGTCCCCGTAGCGCTCCTCGTTGCGGGCCCGGGAGCTGGCGCCGTAGAGGGCGTCGTGGTGGCCCGAGCTGTCCTCCACCACGGTGGCCAGCGCACGGCCCTGGTCGGAGAGCAGCACCTGGCCGGCGCCGGTGCGGACCTGCCACTGGATCTTCATCGTGTCCGCCACGTTGAGCCGTTCGAACGGCTCCGCGGCGTTGTAGAGCAGCACCGAGGCGCAGGCGTCGCCGGCCACGTCCGTGAGCCGGACGGCGGTGCCGCGGGCCAGGACCTTGTGCGTGTAGTTGCCGCCCGCCACGCGCTCGGCCCACACGATGTCCTCCGGCGCCACCCGCGCCGGGGCGTCCCCGTAGGTCGTGGCGGGCACGGTGGGGCTGCACTCGACGACGGTGCCCTCCTGGGCGCGGGCGTGGGCCCGGGCCCCGGCGGTCGTCCCGGTGGTGGACGTGGTCTCGGTGACGGTCATGGCCGGCTCCTTCTCGGACGGATTTTCTGTCGCTTGACAGGTATTAGAGCAGGGCCGGATTTCCCCCGGGTCAGGCGGGCGTTTCGGGGAGGTAACTCCGCGGTCCGTCCGGACGCCCCACCGGGTGGCGGACGGGATTGGTAGGTTCTGTCCCGTGACGAAGAGCCGAGGACGCCCGCGCAAGAATCCCGCCTCCCCCACGGGGCGCGGGGCCGAGCAGGACGTCCTCCACGCCGCCGGGGGCCTGTTCGTGCGCCGCGGCTTCGCCCGGACGAGCACCCGCGCGATCGCGGAGGCGGCGGGCCTGCAGCAGGCGAGCGTCTACCACTGGTTCCGCTCCAAGGAGGAGGTCCTGCTGCGCCTGGTGCTCGGCACGGTGGTGCCCTCGCGCCGCCTCGCCGAGCGGCTGCTGGCCGCCGACGCCCCCGGGCACGTGCTGCTGTGGGCCCTGTGCTTCGCGGACACCCGGCTGCTGCTCGAGGACCCGCAGAACCTCGGGGCGCTCTACTTCGCCCCGGAGCTGCGGGGCGAGGGGTTCGAGGAGTTCCACGAGAACCGGGACGCGCTGGAGCGGATCTACGGAACGCTGCTGGAGCGCACCAGCGGGCGCCCGGCGACACCGTTCGACGCGGCCGTGCTCATGGGGCTCGTGGAGAACGTGATCCTGCAGCGCCAGCGCAGAGCGCCGCGCCTGCCCGACGACGCGGCGCACCGCATCGCGGACACGGCCCTGCGGGTCGCGGGCACCCCCGAGCACGTCACCGGACCGACCCGGGACCGTGCACTGGAGCTGGTGGACGGTCTCGCGGAGGACACCGACCGCCGACCCGCACCCAGCGCCTAGACTGGGAGGATGCTCTCCCGCCACGACTCGTCCCGCCCGACCAGTTCCTGGACCTGCGGCGGAGGTGAGCGCTGATGTGCGGCATCGCCGGTGAGGTCCGGTTCGACGGCGCGACCGCGGACCCGGGCACGATCCACCGCATGACCTGCGCCCAGTCCGGCCGCGGACCGGACGGATCGGGCGCCTGGGCCCAGGGCCCGGTGGCCATGGGCCACTGCCGGCTGAAGATCGTGGACCTCAGCCCCTCGGGCGGGCAGCCGATGGTGGACTCGCGCCTGGGCCTGTCGATCGTGTTCAACGGCATGATCTACAACTACCGGCAGCTGCGCGAGGAGCTGCGCGGCATGGGCTACGAGTTCTTCTCCACCTCGGACACCGAGGTCGCCCTGAAGGCCTACCACCGCTGGGGCCGGGAGTGCGTCTACCACTTCCACGGCATGTTCGCCTTCGCGATCACCGAGCACACGAGCGGGCGCACGGTCCTCGCCCGGGACCGGCTGGGGATCAAGCCCCTCTACGTGGACCACACGGGGGCCCGGCTGCGGTTCGCCTCCACGGTGCAGGCGCTGCTCGCGGCCGGCGACGTCGACACCTCGATCGACCGCACCGCCCTGTCCTACTACCTCACCTTCCACTCGGTGGTCCCGGCCCCGCGCACCATCCTCAAGGGCGTGCGCAAGATGCCGCCGGCGACCGTGCGCACGGTCGAGCCGGACGGGTCGGCCTCCGACCACGAGTACTGGAACCCGCAGTTCACCCGGGACGAGGACCGCTCGGACTGGTCGGCGCAGGACTGGCAGGACGGCCTCGTCGAGAAGCTGCGCACCGCGGTGAAGCGGCGCATGGTGGCGGACGTGCCGGTGGGCGTGCTGCTGTCCGGCGGGATCGACTCCAGCCTCGTGGTGGCCCTGCTCGCGGAGAGCGGGCAGGATGACCTGCAGACGTTCAGCATCGGCTTCGAGTCCCGGGGCGAGGAGTCCGGGGACGAGTTCGAGTTCTCCTCCCGGGTCGCCCGCCGCTTCGGCACCGACCATCACCAGATCGCGATCGACGACGCCCGGCTGGTCCCGGCGATCGACCGGACCGTGGCCGCGATGAGCGAGCCGATGATCAGCCACGACTGCGTGGCCTTCTACCTGCTCAGCGAGGAGGTCTCGAAGCACGTCAAGGTCGTCCAGTCCGGGCAGGGCGCCGACGAGGTGCTGGGCGGCTACCACTGGTACCCGCCGCTGGCCGACGTCGCGCGCGACGACGCGCGCCAGACCTACTCGGAGGCGTTCTTCGACCGCCCGTGGTCGCGGCTGGCCAAGGTGCTGTCCCCGGAGTGGATGGCGACCCACGACGCGCCCACGGCGTTCATCGAGCGCCACTTCGGCCGCCCGGGGGCCGAGACGGCCGTCGACGCCGCGCTGCGCACCGACTCCACGGTGATGCTCGTGGACGACCCGGTGAAGCGGGTGGACAACATGACCATGGCCTGGGGCCTCGAGGCCCGGGTGCCGTTCCTGGACCACGAGCTCGTGGAGTTCGCCGGGCGCATCCCGCCGGAGCTCAAGCTCGCCGACGGCGGCAAGGGCGTGCTCAAGCGCGCCGCGCGCGGGATCGTCCCGGACGAGGTCATCGACCGGAAGAAGGGCTACTTCCCGGTCCCGGCGATCCGCACCCTGGAGGGCGGGACCCTGGACCGGGTCGAGGCGGCGCTGACCGACCCGGCGGCGGTGCGGCGCGGGCTCTACAACTCCGAGGTGGTGGAGTCCCTGCTGGCGGACCCCAACCGGCACCACACGCCGCTGCGCTCCAACGTGCTGTGGCAGCTGGGGCTGCTCGAGATGTGGCTGCAGGAGAACGGCATCTCCTGACCGGGGCTCGGGCACGGGCGGACGTGGGCGCTCGCCCGGTGCGCCCACCCTGTACTGTGTCTCGGAGCACAGCGACTCCGGTGCGGACGTCGGTACCGCAGCGCCTTCGCCGGCCGGTTCCGCCACGGAACGCGCACCGGACGGAACGACGAGGACACGCATTGCGCACAGAGAACGACCACGACTTCGGGGCGCACGCCGCCCGCACGGACGACGACGGCGGGGCCCCCGCCAAGTGGAAGATCGTGGGCCCGGGACTGGTGGTCGCGGCCACCGGTGTGGGCGCCGCGGACATGGTCGCCACCCTGGTGGCCGGATCCCGCTACGGCTACGGGCTGCTGTGGGCCGTGGTCCTCGGCGTGATCCTGAAGATCATCCTGGTGGAGGGCGCCGGGCGCTTCACGCTCGCCACGGGACGCACCATCTTCGAGGGCTGGCGCTCCCTGGGCCGCTGGACCACGTGGTACTTCGGGCCGTACATCATGATCTGGGGCTTCGTCTACGGCGCCACCGCGATGTCCTCCGCCGCGCTGCCGCTGGCCGCGGTCTTCCCCGTCCTGCCCCTGTGGGCCTGGGCGATCATCATGGGGCTGCTCGGGTTCGTCATGGTGTGGTTCGGCAGGTACGCCACCTTCGAGAAGATCACCGCCGCGCTGGTCGGCCTGATGTTCGTCACCGTGGTGGGGCTGGCGGTCATCGCCACCCCCAACGTCCCCGAGATGATCGGGGGCCTCGTGCCGGTCATCCCGGAGGGCGGGGTGCTCTACACGCTGGCCCTCGCCGGTGGGGTCGGCGGCACCATCACGCTGGCCGCCTACGGCTACTGGCTGCGGGAGAAGGGCTGGTACACGCCCAAGTGGATGCGCGTCATGCGGATCGACAACTCCGTGGCCTACGTGGTCACAGGCATCTTCGTCATCGCCATGCTGATCGTCGGCGCCGAGGTGGTCCGCTCCGCGGGCGTGGCGCTCAGCTCCGGGGACGAGGGCCTGCTGGACCTCTACGCCGTGCTCCGCGCGGAGTACGGCGACGTGGTCGGCACCGGCTTCCTCGTGGGATTCTGGGCCGCCTCCTTCTCCTCGATCATCGGCGTGTGGAACGGCGTGTCCCTGATGTTCGCCGACTTCTGGGGGAACATCCGCGGCAAGGAGTCCGGCCACCCCGACACCCGGGTCGGCGGCAAGTACTTCCGCTTCTACGTGCTCTGGCTGACGTTCCCGCCCATGCTCCTCTTCGCCCTGGGCCAGCCCATCGGCCTGATCCTCGCCTACGGCGTCCTGGGCTCCCTGTTCATGCCCTTCCTGGCGCTCACCCTGCTGGGCCTGCTCAACGGCCGCCGGATCCCCAAGGAGTGGGCCAACAGGTGGCACACCAACACCGCGCTGGGGATCACCGCCCTGCTCTTCGGCGTCCTGGGCGCCCAGCAGCTGGTGAAGGCCGTCGCACCGCTCGTCGGCGGCTGACGGCCCCACCGGGTCAGGGGATGACGCGCTCGGCCCGGTAGCGCTCGAACAGGCGGGTGAAGCAGTCCTCGGTGCGGCGGTACCCCGTGAACCCGGCCAGCCGGCTCTTGGACATGTCGGCGACGACCTCGATCGGCCGGCCCAGGTCCGCGTCCGTGTGCCACCACGAGGCCACGCGCGCGAGGTCGGGCTCGACCAGCCCGTGCCGCTCGACGATCCGCGCCCAGACGTCCTCGGTGCCGCGCATCTGCTCCTCCAGGGGCCGAGGGGCGTCCTGGTAGCCCTCCCACTCCAGCCCGAACCACGCCGCCAGCGCCGGCCACATCCTCCGCCACCGGAAGACGTCTCCGTTGACCACGTTGTACGCCTCATTCCCGGCGGCCTCCTCGGTGGCGGCCCAGACCATGTGCTCGGCCAGCAGGCCGGCGTCGGTCATGTCGGTCAGGCTGTTCCACTGCGTCTCGGAGCCGGGGAACACGAAGGGCCGGCCGGTCTCCCGGCAGATCGCGGCCTGGGCGGCGAGGGTGAGCCCCATGTTCATGGCGTTGCCCACCGCGTGGCCGATCACCGTGTGGGCCCGGTGCACGGACCAGCGGAAGCCCTGGCGCCCGGCGGCGGCCCACAGCTCGTCCTCCTGCGCGTAGTAGAAGTTGTCCACCGGCAGGCGGGGCTCCTCCTCGCGGAAGGGGGTGTCCGGCATGGTGCCCCGCCCGTAGGCCTCGAAGGGGCCGAGGTAGTGCTTCAGCCCGGTCATCAGCGCCACGTGCTCCACCGGGGCGTGGGCCAGGGCGGCCAGGAGGTTGCGGGCCATGCCCGCGTTGACCTCGATGTTCTCCTTCTCGGTGGCCTGGCGGGACCACGCGGTGAAGAACACGTGCGTGGGCCGCTCCTCGGCCAGCGCCGCCGCGAGGCTCTCCGGGGAGCGCAGGTCGGCGCTCAGGTGGCGGGCGGTGCTGCCCGGCACGGGGGTGCGGGACAGGGCGAGCACGTCCCAGTCCTGGCCGGTGAGCTGCTCCACGAGCGCGGAGCCGGTGATGCCGCTGGCGCCGACGACCAGCGCGGTGCGGGCGGAGGGGTGAGCTGTGTCCATGGGCCCCACTGTGGCACCGACACCGTGGGCACCGCCGCCCCGGCGGGTGCTGTCCGCTGCGGGGGAAATCCGTGGCGGGGGGCCTGCACGACGAGGATGCGAGGCCCCGCCCGGGCGGGCGCGTCAGCCGGCAACCGCCCTGCGCTGTGGGTCAGGACCGGCCCCCGCGCGCCCGGTCGCATAGCGTGGACCGCGGAACGGACCAGCGACGAGAACGGGACAGGCGGGCGGCGTGACGAGATCCGAGGACGAGGACCGGGGACCCGGGGCCGGCTCGACCGGTGCGGCTGAGCGGGAGGCCGAGCAGCTGGGTCTGGCCGAGGGGCTCGCCCGCCGGCTCGACCGGCCGATGGGCATCCTGGGGGTGCTCTTCCTGTTCGTGGTGCTGGGCCAGCTCCTCGCGGAGGACCCCGGCCTGCTGGCCTTCCTCAACGTGGTCGGGTGGCTGTTCTGGGCCGTCTTCGTGAGCGAGTTCCTGCTGCGCGCCTACGTCGCGCGGTTCTCGGCGGCGTTCTGGAAGCGCAACTGGTGGCAGGTGCTCTTCCTCCTGCTGCCCTTCCTGCGCTTCTTCCGGGCGCTGCAGGCGGCCCGCCTGATCCGGCTCACCCGCCTGTCCCGGGCCGGGAGCGTGCTCTCGGCCGGGGTCCGGGGCTCCCGCTCCGCCGGGCGGCTGCTGTCCAGCAGGATCGGCTGGCTCGCGGCGCTGACCGGCGTCGTCGTCCTGGTGTCGAGCCAGCTGCTCTACGTCCTGGGCGCCTACCCGGACTACGGGCCGGCGCTCTCCGACGCCGCGATGTCCACGATCACGGGACGGGAGCTCGGGGCGCCGGGCGGGTTCCCCCGGGTCCTGGAGGTCGTGCTGGCGGTGTACTCGGTGGGCGTCTTCGCGACCCTGGCCGGGTCCGTGGGGGCCTACTTCCTCCGGGACGGGGACACCCCCCGGCAGGCCGCGGCCTTTTCCCGGGACGAGCCCGGCGGGTAGGATCGGTCCCGACCGAACAGATCAGCAGGCTGACGGTTCCGTCGACGGCGGCGACCCCGGCCCTGAGAAGGAGGATCGATGAAGGCTCTGACATGGCAGGGAAAGCGCGCGGTGAGCGTGGAGGAGGTTCCGGACCCGAGGATCCAGGAGCCCACGGACGCGATCGTGCGGATCACCTCGTCGGGCATCTGCGGCTCGGACCTGCACCTGTACGAGGTGCTGGGCCCGTTCATGGACAAGGGCGACGTGGTCGGCCACGAGCCCATGGGCATCGTGGAGGAGGTCGGGCCCGCCGTCACGAACCTCAAGCCCGGGGACCGCGTGGTGGTCCCGTTCAACATCTCCTGCGGGCACTGCTTCATGTGCCGGCAGGGCCTGCAGTCCCAGTGCGAGACCACCCAGGTCCGCGAGTACAACAGCGGGTGCGCCATCTACGGCTACTCGCGCATGTACGGGTCCGTGCCCGGCGGCCAGGCGGAGTACCTGCGGGTGCCGCACGCCGACTACGGGCCCATCAAGGTCCCGGACACCGGTGAGGACGAGCGCTACCTGTACCTCTCCGACGTGGTGCCCACCGCGTGGCAGGCCGTGAAGTACGCCGCGCCCCCGGAGGGCGGCTCACTGGCCGTGCTCGGGCTGGGCCCGATCGGCCAGATGTCCGCGCGGATCGGCCGGCACCTGGGCTACCGCGTGATCGCGGTGGACCCCGTCGCGGAGCGCCGCGCCATGGCCGAGCGCCACGGGGTGGAGACGCTGGACCTGCACTCGGGCGTGGCCGACGAGCTGCGCGAGAGCACGGACGGCCGCGGACCCGACGCCGTGGTGGATGCGGTCGGCATGGAGGCCCACGGCTCGCCCGTGGCGGGCGTGGCGCAGCAGGCCGTGGGGCTGCTGCCGGACGCACTGGCCCGCAAGGCCATGGAGACCGCCGGCAGCGACCGGCTCAACGCCGTCTACACCGCGATCGACGCGGTCCGCCGCGGCGGGACGATCTCGCTCAGCGGCGTGTACGGCGGCTCGAAGAGCCCGCTGCCGCTGCTGACCATGTTCGACAAGCAGCTCCAGTTCCGCATGGGCCAGTGCAACGTGAAGCGGTGGATCGACGACCTGCTCCCGCTGGTGGACGACCCCTCGGACCCGCTGGGCGTCCTGGATCTGAAGACCCACACGGCCTCCTTGGACCAGGCGCCGGAGATGTACGAGAAGTTCCAGAAGAAGCAGGACGGGTGCATCAAGGTGGTGCTCAAGCCGTAGCGCCCCGCGCGGTGTCCCGGGGAGCCCCGGCCCTTGTCGCGAGGGCCGGGGCTCCCCGCGCGCCCGGACAGTACCGTGCGCTCCGCCCGGCCGCTCCTGCCCGGCACCCCGCCGACCCGGTGCGCCCTGCCCGACGCCTCCTGTCGGGCCCGCTCTGCCCAGCCGGCCCTGCCCAGCCGGCCCTGCCCAGCCGGCCCTGCCCAGCCGGCCCTGCCCAGCCGGCCCTGCCCAGCCGGTCCTGCCCAGCCGGTCCTGCCCGGCCCGCCCTGCTCAGCCGACCGTGGTGCGCACCCGGGCCGGCAGCAGCGCGTCGAGGTCCCCGTCCAGGGCGAGGGCCGGGGTGGAGGAGCCGAGCGCGGCCTCCGGGACGCCGCGCACCGCCATCCGCAGGGCCAGCTCCGTGGTCAGCCAGGGGGTGGTGCCGTAGCCGGGGTTGCCCTGCGCCTCCAGCACCGCGGGGAAGGTACTCCCCTGGTGGGTGGTGAAGACGCCGCGGGTCGTCCAGGACCAGCCGGTGAGGACGTCCCCCGTCGGGCCGGTGCCCGCCTGCGGCAGCCGCGCCGCGAGGACGTCGGCGAGGCGGGCGCGCACCGGGTGCGGCAGGCGGCCGGCGAGCCCGACCAGGAACTGGACGACGGCCACCGCCGTGGCCGCGGCGAACCGCCCGGCGCCCGGGAGCCCTCCCGACCGGCCCAGGTCCGCGGCCTCCCGGAACGCGAGGGGGTGCGCGGCGGCCCCCGGCACGGGGCTGAGGGCCTGGGTGCGGTGGACCACCGGCGGGTTGATCGCCGCGAGCGGGCTCATGGGGGCCAGCACCCGGCCGCCGGCGGTCCGGGCGCGCAGGCGCAGCGGGCTGGTGCGGCGCACCGCACCGGGGTCGGCGGCGGTGCCGGTGCCGGGTGCCGGCGCGGGAAGGCGTGCGGCCACGTCCCCCATCCGGGCGGGGTCGGGATCCCGCAGGACCTCGACGAGGCTCTGCAGGGTCCCACCTGAGGCCGACTCCGAGAACCCGGTCCCCGGCGGGGTGCGCACGGAGGTCACGAGGTCCGCGGTGCGCAGGGTCTCGCCGCGGGCGGCGGCGTGCCGGCGGGCGGCGTCCACGAGCACGTCGGCGGGCAGGGCCTCGAAGCCGGCCGTGTGCACCAGGGCCACCCCGACGGCCCGCGCGGGGGTGTCCAGGTCCCGGTCGGTGCGGTGGGCCAGCTGCGACTCGCCGGTCAGGTCCAGGTAGTGGGCGCCCTCCGCGACGCACGCGGCCAGCACCGGCGGGGCCAGCCTGGTGTAGGGGCCGGCCAGGTTGACCAGGACGTCGGTCCGCCGCACGAACGCGCGCAGGGACCCGGGGTCCGTCACGTCGGCGGGCACGATCTCGGGCACGGGGATCCCGCGCTCGGCGCACAGGGCGCGCACGCGCTCGGGGTCCCGGGCGCCGACGACGACGTCGACTCCCGCCTCGGGCGCCCGCGCCACGAGGTGGGCCAGCGCCACGCGCCCGGTGATGCCGGTGGCCCCGAGCAGGCCCACGACGGGCCCGGGGTTCTGGGTGGAGTCCATCCGGTCACTCTAGGCGACCGTCCCGGTCAGGCCTTTTCCGAAGCCGGCTCCCAGGTCCGTCCCCTACCGTGGTGGGCAAGGATCCGCGCCCTTCGAGAAAGGTCCTCCCGTGAGCACCTCCCCCGTCCGCGCCCCTGCCGGACCCGCCCGGCCGACCGCCGGGGATCGCACCCGCCAGGTCGTGGTCACGGTCAACGAGATCGCGTGCGTGCTGGGCACCCTGGTGGGGATCGGACTGTTCGGCACCCGGGTCGAGGAGTCCTCCGGCGGCAGCCTCGCCGCGGACGCCACCCTGCTCGCCCCGGCGGGCACGGCGTTCTCCATCTGGTCGGTGATCTACCTGGGCCTGTTCGCGTACACCGTCTGGCAGTGGCTGCCCTCGCGCGCCGCCGACCCACGTGCCCGCGCCACCGGCTGGCTCGCCGCGGTCTCCATGCTCCTCAACGCCGGCTGGCTGCTGGTCACCCAGCAGGGGTGGATCTGGGTCAGCGTCGGCGTCATCGTCGTCCTGGTCCTCGTCCTGGGCCTGCTGGTGCAGCGCCTGGCCGAGCTGCCGGACCCGGGCACCCGCCTGGACCAGCTCGTGGTGGACGGCACGTTCGGGCTGTACCTGGGCTGGGTCGCCGTCGCGACGGCGGCCAACGTCGCGGCCGCCCTCGTCGCCTCGGGCGTGCGCCAGGAGGGGCCGGGCGCGGAGTGGATCGGCGTGGCCGTGGTGCTCGTGCTGGCCGCGGTGCTGGCGTGGATCCAGCACCGGGTCGGCGGGCGCTGGGCCGTGGCCGCCGCCTCGGCGTGGGGCCTGTCCTGGATCGCGGTCGGCCGGGCCCTGGACGAGCCGCAGTCGCTGACCCTGGCCTACGGCGCGGCCCTCGCCGCCGTGCTGGTGGTGGTCGCCACGGCGCTCGCGCGCGGGCGCGCCCCGGCGCCCGGGGCGGCCCCGCACGCGGCGGGGCGCTCGGACCGCGGTGCGCAGACGGTGACCGCGCGGAACTAGGACGCCGGCCGCACGACGCCAGGACGGCAACCGCACGGCGCCAGAACGTCAACTGCGCAGGACCAGGACACCGACCGCACGAACCCAGGACAGTGACCGCACGGAACTAGGACAGCGACCGCACGAGGTCAGGACACCGCCGACCGCACAGGGCTAGGACACCGACCGCTCCTCGAGGTCCTCCCCGGCCCGCGCCCGCACCACGGCGTCCACGGCGCGGATGAAGCCCAGGTGGCTGAACGCCTGCGGGAAGTTCCCGGCCAGCCGCCCGGTGCCGGGGTCGAACTCCTCGGCGTAGAGGCCCAGGTCGTTGGCGTAGCCGGCCAGCTGCTCCAGCAGCGCCCCGGCGTCGTCCACCCTCCCGCTGCGCGCGTACTGCTCGACGAGCCAGAACGTGCAGATGAGGAACGGGTACTCCCCGCCCTCCAGCCCGTCCAGCCCGGAGGCCGTCCGGTACCGGTGCACCAGCCCGTGCTGGCCGCGCAGATCGGCCTCGATCCGGGCGACGGTGCCGAGCATCCGAGGGTCGTCGTAGGCCACGAACCCGGTGTGCGGCAGCTGGAGCAGGGAGGCGTCGACCTCGGTGCTGCCGTAGGTCTGGGTGAAGGTGTTCAGCTGCTCGTCGAAGCCGCGCTCCATGATCTCGGTGCACAGCCGCTCCCGCAGCTCGCGCCACCGCTGCACCGGCCCGCCGAGACCGTGCTCCTCCACCGCACGGATGCCCTGGTCGAAGGCCGCCCACATCATGGCCCGCCCGTGCACGAAGAACGCCGGGTCCCCGCGCATCTCCCAGATGCCGTGGCCGGGACGGTCGTAGTGGTGCTCGCAGAAGCGCAGCAGGTTCTTCTGCAGCTCCCACGAGGAGGTGTCCTCCTCGATCCCGGCGTCGCGCAGGGCGGCCAGCGCCAGCATGACCTCCCCCACGACGTCGGCCTGGTACTGGCCCACGGCCCCGTTGCCGATCCGCACCGGGGCGGAGTCCTCGTACCCGGCGAGGTGGCTCAGCTCGGTCTCGGCCAGCCGCCGCTCCCCCGCCAGGCCGTACATGATCTGCACCTGGTCGGGGTCCCCGGCCACGGCCCGCAGCAGCCAGTTGCGCCAGTGCAGGGCGCCGTCGGTGAAGTCGTGGGCGACGAGCACCTCGATGGTCAGGGCCGCGTCGCGCAGCCAGGTGTAGCGGTAGTCCCAGTTGCGCACTCCCCCGAACTCCTCCGGCAGGGAGGTGGTGGGGGCGGCCACGATCCCGCCGGTGCCGCGGTGGGTGAGCGCGCGCAGCACGAGCAGGGAGCGCAGCACGGCCTGCTCATGGCGTTTGTGCGTGCTCACGTGCGAGGACCACTCGGTCCAGAACCTGACCGCCTGGTCCAGGGCCCGGGCGGGGTCCACCGGCCGGGGCAGCGGGTGATGGGACTCGTGCCAGGTCAGGGCCCAGTCCAGGGACTCCCCGGCGGAGAGCGCGAACCGCCCGGTCAGCCGGTCGGAGACCCCGCCGGCGTCGTCGTCGGGCCGGCCGGGCTCCTCCGGCGCCGCGCCCCGGGGCGGCTCGGCCGGCGCGGCCCCGTGGGCGTGCAGCATGGGCCCGGTCAGCAGCAGGGCGTCGGGGCCGGCGATCGAGAGCAGCCCGCAGGTGCCGTCCGCGTCCACCTCGACCCGCCGGGTCCAGGGCAGGGCGCGGTTGTAGTCGAAGCGGATCCGCAGGTCGTGCTCCACCTCCACCGTTCCGGCGGTGCACTCCACCCGGCGCACCAGGTCGGCGTGGTCGGGGTGGCCCTCCGGCCCGCCCGGGGGCAGGAAGTCGGTGACCACGGCGGTGCCGGTGGGGGTGCGCCACGTGGTCTCGAGCACGAACGTGCGGGGCAGGTAGCGGCGGGAGGCGACCTCGCCGCCGACGGCGGAGAGCTTCCAGCGCCCGTCCTCGGGGCCGCCGAGCAGGGCGGCGAAGACCGACGGGGAGTCGAACCGGGGGAAGCACAGCCAGTCGATGCTGCCCTCCCGGGACACGAGCGGTCCGGTGTGCAGGTCGGAGAGGAGGGCGTAGTCCTCCAGGGGCGTGGACGGGGGCCGCGGGGGTTCGTCGCTCATGGGCCCATTCAACCAGCCGGGGTGCTCCGGCCCCCGGACACGGCCAGGTCGTGGGCGAGGACGGCGAGCTCGAGCAGCAGCCGGCCCCGCGGTTCCTGCGGGCTGCACCCGGTCAGCTCCACGAGCCGGCGGCTGCGGTAGATCACGGTGTTGCGGTGGCAGAACAGCTCCTCCGCCGCGGACGTCGGCGAGCCGCTGTGCCGCAGGAGCGCCCGCAGCGTGTCCAGCAGCGTGGTGCGCTGGTGGGCCGGCAGGGCGAGCACCGGGGCCAGGACCTGCTCGACGATCATCGAGCCCACCTCCGGGCTCGTCTCGAGCAGCAGCTCCGGCAGGCGGGCCGAGGCCCACACGAGCCGCCGCGCCCCCACCGGCAGGGTCGCGGCGGCCCGGGCGGCCAGCCGGAAGGCGGCCGCGGTGTCCGCCATGCCCTGCCGGGCCAGGGCCACCCCCACCCGGCCCTCGACGGCCGGGCGCAGCAGGTCGCTCAGCCACGCCTCGTCGGCGCCCTGCATGGCGACCACCCCGTAGAGGGCGCCGTCGCGCACGCCCCAGCGGGAGGTCCCGCCCATCCGTTCCACCCGGTCCTCGGGGTGGTGCAGGGGCTCGCTGTGCGGGTCCTCCACGACGGCGACGACGCAGGCCACCGGGGCGTCGGCGCGGATCCCGAGGATCTGCTCGGCCTGGGCGGCGAACTCGGGGTCGGCGGCCCGGCCCTCGAGCAGGCCCGCCAGGTAGTTCTCCTGCCGGCGCAGGTCCCGCAGCTCCTGCCGGGCGGTCTCCCGCCGGTAGGCCTCGCTCATGACCTCGCTCTGCACCCCCAGGTCGTGCCACAGCCGGCGGCCGGCGGTGACGAGCTCCTCGGCGGTGATCTCGGCCCGGCCGTCCCGCACCCGCTCGGTCATCGCCTCCCAGAGCAGCAGGTTCCCGGTGGTGTAGGCGGACAGCACCGCCTCCAGCGGGACGCCCTGGCGGGCCCGCTCGATGCCCGTGTCCCGCCACACGTCGACCGCGCGGGCCGCGCCGCCGTCGTCGTCCGCGCGCCCGGCGAGGATGCGCAGGCCCCGGCCGACGTGCTCGCGGGTGCTCCGGCGCAGCAGCGCCCGCAGCTCCGGGGTGGACCAGCCGCCGCCGGCCGGGTCCTTCGCGAGCAGCACCGCGGTGATCCCGTCGGCGATCCGGTCCGCGTCCGCCAGCATCCCGGTCCAGGCGCGGCGGAGCCGGTCCTGCCCGCCGGGCTGCGCCGCGTCCTGTGCCTCGCTGTGCTCCATCGCTCCACGATCGCACGCACTGCACAGTCCGGACCACTGAAGGGCCACGGCTGCACAAGGATCTTCGTGCACCGCGCCCATGTACCGGCTGTGATGCGGAGCACAGGATGGTGGCGAGCGCCCATGCCCGCCCGAGCCCAGGAGCACCCCATGACCCAGACCGTGACCGCGCCCCGGACCTCCGTGCTGGAGGACCACGACATCTACCGGCTCGACGCCCGCCTCACCGACGCGGAGCGCGCGGTCCGCGACAAGGTGCGCGCCTTCGTCGACGCGGAGGTCCGCCCCGTCATCAACGACTACTGGGAGCGCGCCGAGTTCCCCTTCGAGCTGGTCCCGAAGCTCGCCGAGCTCGGCGTGGCCGGCACGGCCATCGAGGGCCACGGCTGCCCGGGGATGAGCCGGATGGCCGGGGCCCAGGTGTCCCTGGAGCTGGCCCGCGGGGACGGCTCGATCAACACGTTCTTCGGGGTGCACTCCGGCCTGGCCATGGGCTCGATCAACGCTCTCGGCTCGGAGGAGCAGAAGCAGCGGTGGCTGCCGGCCATGGCCCGCCTCGAGCGGATCGGCGCGTTCGCGCTCACCGAGCCCGAGCACGGCTCGGACTCCGTGGCCCTGGAGACCAGCGCCCGGCGCGAGGGCGACACCTGGGTGCTCGACGGCGCGAAGCGCTGGATCGGCAACGCCTCCTACGCCCACGTCGTGATCATCTACGCCCGGGACGTCGCGGACGGCCAGGTCAAGGCCTTCGTGCTCGAGCGCGAACCGGACGCGGAGTTCCCCGCCGGGTTCCGGCCCACCGTGATCACCGGCAAGATCGGCAAGCGCGCGATCCTGCAGCCGGACATCGTCATCGAGGACCTGCGCATCCCCGAGGCGAACCGCCTGCAGCGCTGCGACTCCTTCAAGGACGTCAACAAGGTCCTCAACGCCACCCGCGGCGGGGTGGCGTGGGAGGCCCTCGGCCACGCGATCGCCGCCTACGAGATCGCCGTCCGCTACGCCGGCGAGCGCAAGCAGTTCGGCCGGTCGATCGGCAGCTACCAGCTCGTGCAGAACAACCTGGCCAACATGCTCGCCGAGACCACGGCGATCAAGCTGATCTGCTTCCGGCTCGTCGAGCTCCAGGACGAGGGCGCCCTCACCGGCCCCATGGCCTCCCTGGCCAAGCTCACGGCGGCCAAGAAGGCCCGCTGGGTCGTCTCCACCGCCCGCGACGTCCTGGGCGGCAACGGGCTCCTGCTCGAGCACGACGTCGCCCGCCACCTCACCGACATGGAGGTGGTCTACACCTACGAGGGCACCGACTCCATGCAGTCCCTCATCGTCGGCCGCGCGATCACCGGCGTCTCGGCCTTCGCCTGAGCGCCGCCCGGCCCCCCGCTCACCCCACCGGAAGGAACCCCGTGCCCGAAGCAGTCATCGTCTCCGCCGTCCGCTCCCCCATCGGCCGCGCCCGCAAGGGCTCCCTGCGCGAGATGCGCGCCGACGACATGGCGGCCCAGATGGTCCGCGCCGCCCTCGCCGAGGTCCCCGAGCTCGACCCCTCGGAGATCGACGACCTGATCCTGGGCTGCGGCGTCCCCGAGGCGGAGTCCGGACAGAACCTCGGCCGTCTCGTGGCCGTCCGCGCCGGCCTCGACGACGTCCCGGGGACCACGATCACCCGGTTCTGCTCGTCCAGCCTGCAGACCACCCGCATGGCCATGCACGCGATCCGGGCCGGTGAGGGCAGCGTGTTCCTCTCGGCCGGGGTGGAGGCCACGAGCCGCCTCGGCCGGGGCCGCTCGGACGAGGACACCCGCAACCCGTACTTCCGGCAGGCGTGGGAGCGCTCGGACCGGCGTGCCGCGGGCGGCGCCGGGACGTGGCAGGACCCCCGGGACGACGGCGGGGTCCCGGACATCTACATCGCCATGGGCCAGACCGCGGAGAACGTCGCCCAGCTGCGCGGCGTGTCCCGGGAGGCGCAGGACGCCTACGCGGTGCGCTCGCAGAACCGCGCGGAGCAGGCCCAGGCCAGCGGCTTCTGGGACCGGGAGATCGCCCCGCTCACCCTGCCGGACGGCACGCTCGTGACGCGCGACGACAGCCCCCGCGCCGGCACCACGCTCGAGGCGGTCGCCCAGCTGAACCCGGTGTTCCGGCCCGACGGGACGGTCACCGCCGGCAACGCGTGCCCCATGAACGACGGCGCCGCCGCGCTGGTGATCATGAGTGACACCCGGGCCAAGGAGCTGGGGCTCACTCCGCTCGCCCGCATCGTCTCGACGGGGCTGTCCGCCCTCTCGCCCGAGATCATGGGCCTGGGCCCGGTCGAGGCGTCCCGGCAGGCGCTGGCCCGGGCGGGGATGAGCATCGACGACGTGGACCTCGTGGAGCTCAACGAGGCCTTCGCGGCCCAGGTGCTGCCCTCCGCCGAGGACCTGGGCGTCCCCGAGGACAAGCTCAACGTCAACGGCGGGGCCATCGCGCTGGGCCACCCGTGGGGCATGACCGGCGCCCGGATCACCACCACCCTGCTGAACGGGCTGCGCCAGCACGACCGGCAGATCGGCCTGGAGACGATGTGCGTGGGCGGTGGCCAGGGCATGGCGATGATCGTGGAGCGTCTCTCGTGAGCGGGGCCACCGGCTCCCGCTGCCGGCGCTTCGAGGACCGGGTCGCCGTGGTCACCGGCGCGAGCCGGGGCATCGGCCTCGGCATCGCCGAGCGGCTCGTGGCCGAGGGGGCCCAGGTCTGCCTGACGGCCCGGAAGCCCGAGGCGCTGGAGGCCGCCGTGGAGTCCCTCGGCGGGCCCGGGCGGGCGATCGCGGTGCCCGGCCAGGGCAGCGACCCCGACCACCACGCGGAGGTCGTCGAGCGCACCCTGGAGGCCTTCGGCCGGCTCGACCATCTCGTGAACAACACGGGGATCAACCCCGTGTACGGCACCCTCGACGAGCTCGACCACGCGGCGGCGCGCAAGATCCTCGAGGTCAACGTGCTCGGCACGCTCTCGATGACCCGCACCGCTGTGCGCGCGGGACTCGGCGCCCACGGCTCGGTGGTCAACGTCGCCTCCGTGGCGGGCACGCGCCCGGCCCCGGGCATCGCGTTCTACGGGGCCACCAAGGCCGCCGTGCTGCACCTCACCGAGGAGCTGGCCCTCGAGCTGGCCCCGCAGGTGCGGGTCAACGCGGTGGCCCCGGCGATCGTGCGCACCCGGTTCGCGGCGGCGCTGCTGGCCGAGGGCGAGGAGCAGGTCGCCGCGGGCTATCCGCTCGGCCGGATCGGCACCCCCGCCGACGTCGCCGCCGCCACCGCCTTCCTGCTCTCCGAGGACGCGTCCTGGATCACCGGGCGCACCCTCGTGCTCGACGGCGGATCGGGCCTCAACGGTCCGCTCTGAGCGCCCACATCCCGCGGATCGACCACCGCGGTCCGCCCGGCGGAATCACCCACCGGACCCACCCACCGGAAGCACCAGCCGGAATCACCCGACCGGCACGCCCGGCCGACTCCAGGAGGACCCATGACCACGCACCAGCGCACCGCCGTCGTCACCGGCGCGGCCCGCGGCATCGGCGCCGCGCTCGCGCAGCGGCTCGCCGCCGACGGGATGGCCGTCGCCGCCGTCGACCTCTCCGCCGACGCGTGCTCCGACGTCGTCGAGGCCATCACCGCGGCCGGGGGCACGGCCCGGGCCTACGCCGCGGACGTCGCCGACGAGGCGTCCGTCGCCGGGCTCGTCGAGGCCGTGGCCGCCGAGCTCGGCCCGCCCACCGTGCTCGTCAACAACGCCGGCGTGCTGCGGGACAACCTGCTGTTCCGGATGAGCGCCGACGACTGGGACACGGTGATGAACGTCCACCTGCGCGGGCACTTCCTCATGTCCCGCGCCGTGCAGGCGCACATGACGGAGCAGGGCTGGGGGCGGATCGTCAACATCTCCTCGACCTCGGCCCTGGGCAACCGCGGGCAGGCCAACTACGCGGCCGCCAAGGCCGGCATCCAGGGCTTCACGAAGACCCTCGCGATCGAGCTCGGGAAGTTCGGCGTCACCGTCAACGCGATCGCCCCGGGGCTGATCGAGACCGCGATGACGCGGGCGACCGCGGAGCGGATGGGCGTGCCCTACGAGCAGTTCGTCGAGAAGGCCGCCCAGCAGATCCCGGTGGCCCGGACCGGCACCCCCGAGGACATCGCCGCGGCGGCGTCCTTCTTCGCCCGCGAGGACGCGTCCTTCGTCTCCGGGCAGGTGCTCTACGTCGCCGGCGGACCCCGCGCCTGAAGACCGGCCGGGCCGGATGTCCGGCCCGGCCGGCTTCCCACCCCCGGCCGGCTTTCCACACCGGCCGGCGACGGCACCAGGTTCCCGGCCGGGGCAGTCCCCGCCACCTCCGGACCCGACCGCAGCGGCACCGGCCGCAGGCCGTCCGGCCAGCAGGCCGCCCGGACGGCAACTCGTCCGGACAGCAGCCGATCCACAGAACAGGAAAGAGCAGATGCAGACCTACACCGGGATCGACGAGTACGCCGCGGCGCTCGGCACACACCTGGGCCACAGCGCGTGGCGGACCGTCACGCAGGAGCAGGTGGACCTCTTCGCCGACGCCACCGACGACCACCAGTGGATCCACACCGACCCGGAGCGGGCCCGGTCCGGGCCCTTCGGCGGGCCGATCGCGCACGGCTTCCTCACCCTCTCGCTGGTGCCCGCGTTCCTGCGTGAGATCTACCGGGTGGAGGGCCTGTCCATGGTGGTCAACTACGGCTCCGACAAGGTCCGCTTCCCCCGCCCGGTGCCCGTGGGCTGCCGGGTCCGCGCGGGCGCCGAGCTGCTCGGCCTCGAGCGCGGCCCGCAGGGCGCCCGGGCCACCGTACGGGTCACGGTGGAGGTCGAGGACTCCGACCGGCCCGCCTGCGTGGCCGAGATCGTCTCGCTGCTGCGCCCGTGACGGGCCGAGCGGCGCCCGCCCGGCCGCGACCGCGGAGCCGAACGCCCCGACCGGCTCCAGCACCGCATCCATGACCGATTCCTCGACCGACGTCAGGAGCACCCGATGAGCTTCAACGTGTCCGTGATGCTGCGCGAGACCGCGATGGCCACCCCCGAGAAGGCGTGCGTGGTGCTCGGGCGGCGCAGCTGGAGCTTCAGTGAGGTGGACGCGGCCGCCGACCTCGTGGCCGCGAACCTGCGCGCCCTCGGGCTCGCGCCGGGCACGGCGGTCGGGGTCCAGCTGCCCAACGTCCCGCAGTTCCTCTTCGCGTACTTCGGGATCACCCGGGCGGGGTGCGTCATGGTCCCCATGAACCCGCTGCTCACGGCCCGCGAGGTCGCCCACCAGCTGCGCACCGCGGACTGCGAGCTGCTGGTGACCACGAACGCGGTGGCCGCCGAGGCCCTCGCCGGTGCCCGCGGGGCCGGGGACGTCGCCGTGTACGTCGTGGACACCGGTACGGGCTCCCGCCCGGAGGGCACCCGCGACTTCGCCGAGCTGCTCGACCGCCGCCCGTCCGTGGACGCCGCGGCGACCGCGGCCGACGACACGGCGGTGATCATCTTCACGAGCGGGACGACCGGCGCCCCCAAGGGCGCGGAGCTGACCCACTTCGGGATCTACATGAACTCGACGGCCTCGGCGGAGCGCGTGCCGGTGGACCCGGACGGCACGGTGCTGGCGGTCCTGCCGTTCTTCCACGTGTACGGGCTCACCAGCGTGCTCAACATCGGGGTGCGCTTCGGGGTGACGCTGGTCCTGCTGCCGCGGTTCGACCCCGTGGCGGCGATGGACCTGATCGAGCGGCACCGGGTGGTGCGGTTCTCCGCCGTCCCCACCATGCTGATCGCGATGCTGGAGGCGGGCACCGCGGGCCGGGACCTCTCCAGCGTGGAACGGGTGACCTCCGGGGGCGCCGCCCTGCCGGGCGAGGTCCTGCGCCGCTTCGAGACCGAGTTCCCGAACGCCACGGTCCTGGAGGGCTACGGGCTGTCCGAGTCCACGAGCTCCGTCTCGGTCAACGTCTCGCGGGAGGAGCGCAAGGTGCTCTCCATCGGCAGGCCCCTGTGGGGCACGCAGTGCCGCGTGGTCGACGACGAGGGCACCGTCCTGCCGCCCGGCCCCGAGCACGTCGGCGAGCTGCTCTTCAGAGGACCCACGATCATGAAGGGCTACCACGGGGACCCCGAGGCCACGGCGGCGGCCCTGCGGGACGGGTGGCTGCACACCGGGGACCTGGGCTGGATGGACGAGGACGGCTTCGTCTTCGTGGTGGACCGCAAGAAGGAGCTCATCATCCGCGGCGGGTACAACGTCTACCCCCGAGAGGTCGAGGAGGTGATCGCCACGCATCCCGCGGTGTCCGAGGTGGCCGTGGTCGGCCGGCCCCATCCCCGGCACGGGCAGGAGATCGTCGCGGTCGTCAGCCCCCGCCCCGGCACGGCGGTCAGCGCGGAGGAGATCGTGGCGCACGCCCGGCGCTCGCTGGCCGCCTACAAGTATCCCCGGGAGGTCGTCGTCCTCGCCGAGCTGCCGAAGACGGCCACGGGCAAGATCCGCAAGCGGGACCTGGCCGCGGACGTGGCCGCGGAGGGGTGACCCCTCGGCACCGGGGTAGCGTGCTGGTATGACGCCCATCAGGACCCTGATCATTCTCGGCGCGACCGGCGACCTCACCTCCCGTCTGCTCCTGCCGGGGCTGGGCACGCTGCTCAGCTCGCAGCCGGAGCTGCGGATCGACGTCGTCGGCTCCTCGCGCGAACCCGCGGACGGGTGGGAGCGGGTGGTGGCGGAGGCCTTCGACGCCGTCGGCGCCTCCGGGCCCGCCGCCGCGCACACCCGGGAGACGGCCCTCTACGTGGCGGGTGACGTCACCGACGCCGGGGACCTCGCCGGCCTGCTCGACGACGCGGAGGGCCCGGTCTGCCTGTACTTCGCCCTGCCGCCGGCCGTCACCGCACGGGCCTGCGAGGTGATGGCCGGGATGGATCTGCCGGACGACCTGGTGCTCGCCCTGGAGAAGCCGATCGGCTCCGACACGGAGACCGCTCGGGAGCTGAACCGTCTCGTGGGCCGGCTCGTGCCCGAGGAGCGCACCTTCCGGGTGGACCACTTCCTGGGCATGCCGGCGGTGCTCAACTTCGTGGGGCTGCGCTTCGCCAACCGGCTGCTGGAGCCGCTGATGAGCAGGGAGCACGTGGAGTCCGTCGAGATCGTGTTCGACGAGACCCTGGGCCTGGAGGGACGCGCGGGGTTCTACGACTCCACGGGGGCGCTGCGGGACATGGTCCAGTCCCACCTGCTGCAGGTGATGGCCCTGGTCATGATGGAGCCGCCGTCCTCCTTCGACCAGGTGGAGATCCCCACGCTGACCAGCCACGTGCTGCGGGCCGCGAAGCCCTGGCGGGGCGACCCCGCCCGGGCCGCGGTCCGCGGCCGATACACGGCGGGCACCGTGGACGGCCGGGAGCTGCCCGACTACACGGCCGAGGAGGGGGTGGACCCGAGCCGCGGCACGGAGACGTTCGCCCAGGTCGTCCTCGAGGTCGACACCTGGCGCTGGAACGGCGTGCCGGTCACCCTGCGCTCGGGCAAGGCCGTGGGCAACCCGCGCCAGGAGATCGCCATCACGTTCCGCCGCCCGCCGCACGACTACGAGCAGCTGCCCCGCTCCGGGGACGTCGCCCCGAACGTGCTGCGCATGGGTCTCGAGGAGGAGCAGCTGTCCCTGGAACTGAACGTGGGCGGGCCCTTCGACTCCCGTGGGATGACGCGGGTGACGCTCTCCTCGGGGATGGCCCGGCCGGGCCTGACGGCCTACGGCAGCGTGCTGCGCGGCATCCTCGAGGGCGACCACACCTTCAGTGTCCGCGGGGACGCGGCGGAGCAGGGCTGGCGGATCGTCGACGAGGTGCTGGCCGCCTTCGAGGACGGCCGCGTGCCGTTGCTCGACTACCCCGCCGGCAGCTCCGGGCCGGTCTGAGCGCGCCGGCCCGGAGCTCACCGCCGGGGGCTCCGGTCACCGGGCCGGTGGCCGGAGACGACCGTCCGGGGCCCGGCCCCCTGCCCGGAACCCGCCGCCGCGGGTGTTCGCCTGGTCACAGGGCCTGCCCGGCACCGGCCACCGCGGGCATCTGCATGATTCCCGGGCCTCCGCCCGGTCGTGGCTGCTGCGGGCATCCGATGGCTGAACCCCTGTCCGGAACTCGGCCACCGCTCACAGGTCGCCGATGGCGGAGCCGAGCAGGCGGACCGGCTCGAAGGCCTCGGCGTTGGTGTTCTTCGCCTGGGCGCCGCGGAAGGCGGCCATGCCCCGCACCCGCCCCGGGGTCATGTACGGCTTGCCGGCCTGGTCCCGGTGGGAGAGCACGGCCTCGACCTTGACGTCCACGTAGCCGTCGATGTCCACGAACACCGACGGGTCGAAGTCGCGGGTCACCGAGGGGGACTCGAAGCACAGGATCGAGTGGTGGGCCCGCGCGGCGCGCAGGGTGGCCTGGTGCACCGCGTAGTGGTCCTGGTGCTGGTCGTGGGCCGAGTGGGTGAAGATCACATCGGGCTGGAACTCGTTGATCGCGGCCTCGATCGCGCGCACCAGCTCGTTGGTCACCGTCTCCAGCTTGGTGTCCGGGAAGTCGTGCACCCGCAGCCCCGACAGCCCGAGGAACGAGGCCCCGCGCTGGGCCTCGGCCGGGCGCAGGCCCGCATTGCCGCCGACCTCCCCGGAGCTCATCACCAGGCCGCGGACCTCGTGGCCGGTGTCGACCAGCTTGGCCAGGGTCGCCCCGCAGGCCAGCTCGAGGTCGTCGGGGTGGGCGCCCACGGCCAGCACCCGGCGGCGCTGCACCACGGTGGCCGCCGGAATCCGCCGCTCGGCGATGGCGAAGCCGAAGACACCGGTGGCGACCAGCGTCGAGACCGCGATCGCGTCGCAGACCAGCGTCACGGGCATGACCGTGGAGCACCACAGGTTCAGTGCCAGCAGCACCGAGTAGACGATGACGATCGACCGGCGCAGCCCCCTGGCACCGACGATGAAACGCTTGTGGCGCTTGTAGTTCGCGTCCGGCAGCACGTATGCGAGGACGACGGCACTCAGCAGAGCGCCCACGACGGATGGCAGCATGTTTCCCCCCAGAAATCATCAGCGCGACCCGGGCACTCCGTCGCGCCCGGGCCGTCGACGCCACCGGCCCCCCGACCGGTTCGGCGTCCACCCGACGACGGTGGTGACCGGTGCGTCGGGTACCGATCAGTTTGCATGAGGAAACACACTTTTGCATCAGCTAACAGCGCTTTCCGGGACCCCAAAACTGTCCACAACCGCGACATGAGGGGCCGGTCCTCCCGGTGCGAGCAATTCGGGCCGGCCCGCAGGTGCTTTCCCCCGGCCGTCCGCGGGGACCGCCCACTTTTATCGTCAGCCTGCTTTCCTATTCACCTGTTTCGTGTGAGACTGGGCGAACACGGCTCGACGAGCTCACCCACGATGGTGACCACCACAGGAAAGAGGTATTTCCATGATCAGCACGATCCAGAACCTTGGTGTCCGCAGCGAGCACGCCTATGCGGCAGGCTTTGCGTCCATCGGCCTGTCCGTCCTGTCCTGGGCGGCCAGCCTCGGCAAGAGCAAGTCCAAGCCGCAGGCCGACCGGTGGGGCCTGTTCGTGGGCGAGTGGACGCCGACCTTCTTCGCGATCGGCGTCGCGCTGAAGCTCGAGGAGACCTCCTCCAAGAAGTAGTTCCTCTCCCGGCGCGGCACAAGGCCCGCGTCCTGCAGGAGCACCGACGGCCCCCACCGAGCGAGGTGGGGGCCGTCGTCGTGTCCGCGGGGTGGAGTCAGCCGTCGATCCGCGGGAGGTCCTTGACCGCGGGGCCCTCCAGCAGCGCGCCGTCGGCGGCGAAGCGGGAGCCGTGCAGCGGGCAGTCCCAGGACCGCTCGGCGTCGTTCCAGCGCAGCACGCCACCGAGGTGGGTGCACACCCCGGAGATCCGGCAGGTCGTCCCGTCGACCGTGGACACGGCCACGGGCCGCCCGCGCTCACGGCCGACGACGCCGGCCCCCTCCGCCGGCGCCTCCGCGGGCAGTTCCTTCAGCTCGGCCTTGAGCCAGTCCTTCGGGGCGTTGAAGCCCACGCTCGCGTTGAACTTCAGGGCGGTGAGCACGTCCGACGGCGAGGTCGTCCGCCGGCCCAAGGTCTGCGCCCACGGGACGTTCCCGCCGAGGATCTCGCTGCTGAGGGCGATCGAAGCGGCGACGGCGTTGCTCATCCCCCACTTGTTGTAGCCCGTGGCCAGGTAGATGTTGCCGCCACCGCGCGGCAGGGCGCCGATGAACGGGACGACGTTGATCGACTCGTAGTCCTGAGCAGCCCACGCGTGGGTGCGCTCGGCGCCGGGGAAGTGCCGCTGGGTCCACTCCTCGAGGTCGTCCACCGCCGCCTGCGGAGAGGCGGAACGTCCCACCACGTGGTCGTTGCCGCCCACGAGCAGCAGCTCCTGGCCGTCGATCGGCACGGTGCGCAGCGTGCGGGTGGGGCTGTCCGCGGTGATGTACATGCCCTCCGGGATCGACCCCGGCGCGCCCGGGACCCGGTAGGTCAGGGCGTAGGACCGGTTCGGGGAGACCTTCGCGAAGTACGCGCCGCGGTCCAGGACCGGGATGCCGGTGGCGAGCACGAGCCGGTCGGCCCGGACCGAGCCCTCCGAGGTGCGCACCGTCAGGGGCGACCGGAGTCCCGCGCCCGTGATCCGGACGCCCTCCACGAGCGTGCCGCCGCGCTCCCGCAGCTCGGCGACGAGGGCGCCGAGCACCTCCATGGGGTGGAACTGGATCTGGTCCGGCAGCGTGATCGCCCCCGAGACCTTGTAGGGCAGGCCGGTGTCGCTGGTCCAGTTCACGTGCAGGTCCGCCGCACGGGCGGCTTCGAGCTCCTTGCGGAGCTGCGCGGCGCCCTGCGACGTCGTGGCGTAGGTGTAGGCGGCCCGGCGCTGGAAGGGGACGCCGCGCTCCTCGAGATAGCGGACCAGCCAGGACTGGCCCTCCCGATTGCCCTCCACGTAGGCGCGGAGCACCTCGTCGGACTGGTGCCGTCGGATCTGGGAGAGCGTGGTGCCCTGCAGCAGGGACAGCTTGGCCGTGGTGTTGCCCGTGGTCACGGCGCCCACGGAGCGTGCCTCGAGGACGGCGACGCGCTGACCCGCACGGGCCAGCAGGACCGCGGTGGTCAGTCCCGTCAGCCCGGCACCGGCGACAACGGTGTCGTAGTGCGCGCCGGGGACGAACTGGTCCGACGCCGCGGACGGCACCTCGTACGTGTCGAGCCATACGGATTTCATGGGGTTGCTCCCTCGTGGTCGGTGCGGGTCGGCGGACGGGGCGCCGCGCGGAGTGGCCGGCCCCGGTCGGCGCGGCACCCGTGAAGAGGCCGCGCGGACGGCACGGCCGTTCTCGCGGGCGGTCATGGTGCCATCCTGTCCGCCCCGGAGTGGTAAGTCCACTGTCGGAGGGGGTCCCTAGACTCGGCGGCATGCCCCCGGATCCGTCACTGGTCGACATCACCCGCATCTACTACGAACCGGCGGCGGCCGAGCTGCCCCGCGGCCGGGAAGTGCTCGAGCGGTGGCCGGACGCCACCCTGGTGGAGGTCCCCAGCCACTGGCAGATCCCGGAGCTGCACGGGGACGAGACCAACGTGCGGCGGTGGGTGCGGATCAAGCGCGAGGCGCTGGTCCTGGGCGTGAAGAAGTCGCTGGCGGCCCGGCCCAACGGCCGGTCGGCGGACTTCATCGCGCCGTCCACGGCCAACGGGTGCGCCATGGCCTGCGCCTACTGCTACGTGCCCCGTCGCAAGGGGTACAGCAACCCGGTGACGGTCTTCGCCAACATCGAGCAGATCAGCGGATACCTCGACCGGCACATCCGCCGCCAGGGTGTGAAGCCGGAGCCCAACCAGTGCGATCCGGCCGCGTGGGTCTACGACCTGGGAGAGAACAGCGACTGCTCGGCGGACGCGCTGTTCAGCGACAACGTGCACGACCTCGTGGACCTCTTCCGCGGCCACCCCACGGCGAAGGCCTCCTTCGCCACGAAGTACGTGAACCGCGAGCTGCTGGACTGGGACCCGCAGGGGCGCACCCGGGTGCGGTTCTCGCTGATGCCGGAGCGTCTGGCCAAGCTCACGGACATCCGCACGACCCCCGTGCCCGAACGGATCGCGGCGATCGACGACTTCGTGGCGGCCGGGTACGAGGTGCACGTGAACTTCTCCCCGGTGATCGTCACGGACACCTGGCTGGAGGACTGGGCCGAGCTCTTCGACCAGCTCGATGCCGGTCTGGGCGCGGCGGCCAAGGAGCAGCTCGCCGCGGAGGTCATCTTCCTGACCCACAACGCCCAGCTGCACGAGGTCAACACGCAGTGGCACCCCAAGGCCGAGGAGGTGCTGTGGCGCCCGGACCTCCAGGAGGCGAAACGGTCACAGAACGGGGCGCTGAACGTGCGCTATCGGTTCCGGGACAAACAGCGCTACCTGGAGCAGTTCCTCGACCTGCTGCACCACAGGCTGCCGTACTGCGAGGTCCGCTACGCGTTCTGAGCGGCGCGGACCGGGCTCATGGCGCCGGGGAGCGCCCCGGCGCCAGACGACCCGGCGTCAGGCGACCCGGGGGTCGTAGCCGTCCGAGGGCCGGGAGACCGTGGTCAGCAGGAACACCGAGTCCTCCAGGGCCTCCACGGAGTGCCGCGAGTCGGTGAGGGACAGCAGGTCCCCGGGACTGAGCTCCTCGGCGAGCTGGCCGCGCTTGAGCACCCGGATCCGGCCGCGCAGCAGCTGAAGTGTCGCGGCCGGTGGAGCCACGTGCTCAGCGAGCTCCCGGCCGGCGCACAGCGCCATGACCGTCTGGCGCAGGACGCCGTCGTGGACCACCAGTTCCGTGCTGCGCCCGCTGCCGGCCGCGCGGGCCTTCGCCAGGTTGGTGCCGACAAGGTCGTCGAGGCGGGGCATGGGTCCTCCTGGTGGGACGGCGGCCGGGCGTGGTCAGAGCAGAGCGCCCTCGAGGCGCAGCAGGTATTCCTTGCGTGCCATGCCTCCGGCGTAGCCGGTGAGCCGGCCGTTGGCGCCGATGATCCGGTGGCAGGGGACGAGCAGGCTGACGGGATTGCGGCCGTTCGCCGCACCCACCGCCTGGGCCGCCCTGGGTGCGCCGATCGTGCGGGCGAGCTGTCCGTAGGTGCCGGTCGTCCCGTACGGGACCTGCGCGAGGGCGTTCCACACCCGCACCTGGAAGGGGGTGCCGTGGAGCACGACGTCGGCGTCGAACTCCTGGAGCCGGCCGGCGAAGTAGGCGTCCAGCTGTTCGCGGACGTGCGGCAGCACGTCGTCGTCCCGGGCACCGAAGGAGTCCGGGACGGGTCCCTGTCGCGCCCCCTCGACGGACAGTGCCGCAAGCGCGCCGTCCTCCTCGACGAGAGCCAGCGGGCCGATGGGTGACTCCACCAGGGCATGGCGGCGGGTCGTCGAGGCAGAAGATGCCGGGCTCAGTCTCAGTCCCATGGCGCAATTCTATGTCGGGCGCAGCTGCTCTCGTGGCTGGCGGGCGAGGCTGTAGGACGGTTCCCGCAGGCGGCAGGTCCAGTCGTAGTTCTCGGCGCCCGCGGGGACGTTGAGCAGAGGGTCGAAGCGCTCGTCGTCCCCGAACGGCACGCCCGGCGAAAGCTCCACGGTGGCGAAGCGGCGCCACGGGCCGAGAGGGGTGGCCCAGGACAGGCTGAGGCGCCATGGCTCGGCCGCGACGGAGGCCCGGAACAGGTCGGGGCGAGCAGCAAGCTGCCCCGCACGGGGCTCGGGGTGCGCGGCCAGCAGAACCGGGCCGTTCAGGCCGAGGTAGGGCATGAAGGACGTGAACGGGCTCTCCGGGACGTACCGGTGGAGGGTCGGCGCGAACCGGGAGAGCCGCCCGCTGCCGGCGGTGGCGAGAAGGATGTCGGCGCGGCCGTCGCTGCGGCCGTCGATCTGGCCGGAGGGTGGCACCGGGCAGCGCAGGGCGAGGCCCAGGATGTCGGGCCACCCGTGCGGGAAGCCGGCGGAGCGGGAGAAGCGGGCCCGCACGGGGTCCTCGCCGGCCTCGTCGATCCAGCGGATGCCACTGGACCCGCCGCCGGTGCGGGTCAGGACGCCCTCGAGTCCGACGCCTTCGGAGTGGATGGGCCGTTGCGGCCGGAACTGCTTGAGCAGGACGAACGGAACGCGGAGTGCGGAACCGAGCAGAGCACTGATGGGGGCGGTCGTCATGGGCACACGGTACCCGTGGTGAGAGACCAGGTGGTCAGCGGAGACGGAGGCGGATCGGTCCGCGAGCCGACCGACCGTCGACCACGCGGCCCTGCTGGGTGATCTCCACGAGCCCGTCGTCGGCCAGCCGGTACGCCTCCTGGCGCACGTCCTCCATCAGGTCCCGCCAGCCGACGGGGGCCAGGACCCGGGCCGCCTCGGAGGGGCAGACGGTCTTGTCCGCGCCGCGACGGCGCACCAGATCGAGCAGCACCGAGCGCATCTCGGCGGGCGACGGGGTGGTCACGTGCGGATCCTCTCCCTGTGGGACAGGTCATCGTATCGGCCCGGCCGCTCTGTGGGACAGGTCATGGTATCGGTCCGGCCCCTCTGTGGGGCCGATCAACGGGTGGGGCCGGACTTCATGTGGGACCCGGCCTCGTGTGGGCCGAACTTCGTGTGGGACCCGACCTCGTGTGGGGCCCGGCCTTGTTCAGAACGGTGGCCGGTCATCGGCGACGGAGAATCGCGGACCAGGCCGGGTCGCGAGCTGCGGTCCGCCGGCCGGGGCCGGGCCCCGGTACTCCTGGGGATACGTCCGGTGTACCTGTCCGGCGGGAGAGGTCCACTCCAGCACACCACGCTGGTCCAGAGGCCCCGACCTCTCGGCCGCACTGAGATCGGGGTCCGGGCGCTCGAGGTCCGAAGATCCCCGGCCCACGTGCTCCACCCGCCATCGCCCCAGCGGCCCCTTCCGGTGCTTGACCAGATGGTGGTGGCGGCACAGATGGGCGAGGTTGTCCGCCGCGGTCCGGCCGCCGTCGGCCCAGGCCACCGTGTGGTCGAGGTCGCAGCGCGCTGCCCGCCTCCGGCATCCCGGGAAGCGACAGGTGCCGTCCCGGGCCCGCAGCCGGTGCTTCAGGTCCGCCGGAACGGCATAGGTGGTGCGGTCCCGATCCAGCACCGTGCCTGTGACGGGACAGGTCAGGATCCGGGACCAGGACGGCGCCCGGGCTGCGATGCGCTCCACCATGCCCACCGGAACGGGCCCGTAGCCCTCCAGCTCGGCGCAACCGGTGGCGCCGGCGAGCACGTCGGCCATCTCCCCGTTGCCGGTGAGCACTTCGGCGACATGTCCAGCGCCGGTGCGCTGCTCCGCGCCCTTCCTGGCCTCGGTGTACTGATCGGAGAAGTTCCTGGCGCCGGCGATCCCACCCGCGCCGGTCCCGGCACGCCGACCGGACTCGTTCTCAGCGCCGGCGAGCCCGCCCCCGTCCTTCCCGGCCCCGGGGAGCCGATCGGCGAGGGCGCCGGGGGGGAGGGACAGCACCGGTACCGTCACCGTCACGTGCCCGCGGATCCCCCGCAGATGCTCCGGCAGGTCCGCCGGCTCACCGTCCAGCAGGAGATCCGCCAGCACGTCCGCCCGTACCTGGGGCAGGGTGCGCCGGGGCGGCACGCCCTCACCGGCCTCGGGCGACGCCCATTCCGCGGCATCGGAACCCTGCGGCAGAACGTCCCGCGACGAGCATTCCCGCGGCGGGAACTCCTGAAGTGCGGAGCCCGGGATTGGGGAACCCTGCGACGGCACGGAGTGCGAGCCGTGGGCCAGCGTCTCGATGCGGTCCTGGATGGCATGGGCGGTGGCGGCGTCGAGCAGGGCGCACAGCTGCGCCATGCCGTCGTCCCGAGGCTCGACCCACACGCGCCTGTTGCGGCGCGCCAGCCGGTGGCGCTGCTCCTCGGTCTCCCGGAGCAGGCCGGCCCTGCGCCGGCGTGCCAGAGCGCGCAGCTGGGCGACGGTGGCGTTCGGCGCTCGGTCCAACAGCTCGTCGGCAATCCGTCCGACGGCCTCGACCGGCGCCCGCAGCTCGGCCGGGCCGTCGGCGGCATCGATCACGAGCTCCCGCCACAGCTCGACGATCACGCCCGTCTGCCGGACTCCCACGACGCCGTGCTCGAGGGCCTCGAGCACGGCGGGCAACGACTCCCCGAGCAGCACAGCGTCCTCGACCCGGCGCAGCGCGGTGCCCGCCGGCAGGCGCAGGGCCGGACCGATCTCATCGGCCACGTCCCGAAGCGTCTGCTCCTCGGGCTCGAGCGAGTGCGGACCGAGCCGATCCGCCGCCGCGGGCATCCAGTGCACCTCGACGGCCCAGCGCTGCTCCCGGGCCTCCTCCTGCAGCTGCCACAGACGGTGGATCAGCCGGAACTGGCGCCCCGCCGCACGGGCCTCGGCACGGGATTCCTCGACCAGTTCCTGCACGCCCTCGGAGAACTCCCGGCCGATCTCGGCCAGGTCCGTCTCCTCGCGGAGAGCGTCCTCCAGGCTCCGCTGCCGGGCGGCGGTGATGGTCATGTCTCATGGTCCCAGGCGGCTCGGACAGCCTAAGAGGTGCCACCGGCGAGCGGGTGCCTCGGCCGGAGGAGATGCCGCACATCGGCGGGACGGCACCGCACGCACGAGGTGCTGGAGGGCGACGCTGACATCCGGCCGGAGCAACGCCTGTTCCGATCAGCCGGGGGAACGCCTCGGTGCTGACCGGACGCGCGGCTCCGCGCGGCGCTCGTGCCACAGGCGCCCCGCCAGAACGGCCTGCCACAGGAAGTAGGCGCTGAAGGCGATGCGCTCGTCCAGGCCGATGAAGGGCGTCGGTTCCCCGGCAGCGACGTCGGGTGCGTACGACAGGGCCAGGGCGTTGAACATGATCACGGTCGCCAGACACACCCATGAGAAGACGCGGAACCCTCGTACGAAGGCCGCCGCACCGAAGCCCATCGACCCGGCCCAGGCCAGGATGCCCACCATGGCCAGGGCCAAGTGGGCGGCCAGGCCGGCCTCTCCGAACAGCGCCCACAGCGGGGCTGTCGAGCCCGCGACGACCTGCAGGGCACCGACCACGCGCAGCACCCACCGGTCCCCCGCCGATCGCCACACACCGATCCCGAAGGCGATGACCAGCACGTTGTAGACGATGCCCTCCCACGGGTCCAGCACCGGCTTCGACGGGGCGCCGGTCAGATGCAGCTCGCTGATGGCGTCGGCGATGCGGCTGTAGCCCTCCCACCGCAGGGCGGCGGCCTCGTGCCACAGGACGTAGACGAGTCCCGAGAGCGGCCCGCAGGCGAGCAGCAGCTTGTCACCGGTCGTCGGTGGGCCCGGAGCCGTACCGCGGCGCCGGCCCAGCGACGAGCGGGTGTGGTGCACGGCCATCACGCCTCCCCCGCACAGCGGTCCAGCACCGGCAGCGCTCTGCTCCCAGGCTAGGGAGCGACAGGAGACGGGACCACGACGGTGACAGGACGGCAACGCAATCTTTGTGGCCCCATGACCGATCCCCACCTGCAGCGGCCTACGGTGGCCGGCACGGGGCGTTCTTCCGTGCGCCCCGGCGGAGCCGGGAAGGACGAGGACACGAAGTGCGCACGCCACCGAGCCGCCGGCAGGTCACCGCTGCCCGCACCGCCGGCGCCGCCCGCTGGAACGTGGTGCGCAAGGCGCTGCTGGCCGCCGGCCCTCTGTCCTCGGCCCTGTACGTGATCGCCACCGATGTGGTCGGCGCCGCTCGGTGGGACCACTACCACCGCGCGCAGCGGATGGTCAGTGACCTCTTCGCCGTCGGCTCCCCGGCGCGTCCCGTGCTCAACGACCTGATGAAGGCCTACACGGCGCTGACGGTCGCCTTCGGGGCGGGCGTGTGGGCCTCGGCGGGCACCCAGCGGGCTCTGCGCGTCTCCGGGGGGATGCTGGCCGGCTACGGCGTGTCCAACATCGTGGCCGGCTTCTTCCCGTTGGAGCTCGACGACGACGCCTCGGTGCCGATGCACGTGGTCGTCACGAACGCGCAGCTGGTCCTGATGCTCGGGGCCATGGGCTCCGCTGCGGCGGGGCTCCACGGCCGGCTGCGAGGATACTGCATCGCGTCGCTGATCACGTCGGTGGCCATGGGGGCGGGGGCGTTCGCCGCTGCCCCGCGCGGGCCGTCCCTGGTGCTGGGGGTCGGGGAGCGGATCAGCATCGGCGCGTTCCTGCTGTGGACGGCCGTACTCGCCGTCGCCCTGTGGCGCTCGCCCGGTGCTGGGAACAGGTCCGGGGGCACGCCCTACGTCACCGGGTGAGAGCGCCGCGGCGGCACCGGCCCGTCACAGAGCCGGCGCCGCGGCCGGCTCAGGCCTCCGCGAACGGGTAGTCGGTGTAGCCCTCGGCGCCCTGGGAATAGAAGGTCCGCGGGTTCGGCACGTTCTCGGCGAGGCCCTCGGCCCACCGGCGGGCCAGATCGGGGTTGGCGATCGCGGGACGGCCGACGACGACGCCGTCCGCCACGTCCTCCTCGAGCAGCCGGACACCCTCCTCACGGCTGGTGGGGGTCCCGAAGCCGCTGTTGGCGAGGAACACCCCGCCGAAGGCGCGGCGCAGCCCCTGCACCAGCTCGCCCTCGGGCTCACGGTGCAGGACCGAGAGGTAGGCCAGGCCCAGGTCGGCCAGGCCGGTCACCAGAGCGGTGTAGGTGGCCACGACGTCCTCGTGCTCGAGCTCCCAGGCGTCCTGGATGTTGTGCTCCGGGGAGATCCGCAGGCCGACCCGCTCCGCGCCGATCTCGTCGACCACGGCACGGACCACCTCGAGCACGAAGCGCGCACGGTTCTCGGGGGTGCCACCGTACTCGTCGGTGCGCTGGTTGGCGCCCGGGGCGAGGAACTCGTGCAGCAGGTAGCCGTTGGCGCCGTGGAGCTCCACGCCGTCCAGCCCCGCCTCGACCGCGTTGCGGGCCGCCCGCACGAAGGAGTCGACCACGCCGGGCAGCTCCTCGGTGGTCAGGGCGTGCGGCACGGGCAGCGCGGACTTGCCGCGGTAGGTGTGGATCTCGCCATCGATGGCGACCGCGCTGGGCGCGACCGGCTGGGCGCCGCCGTTGAGGTCCGGGTGGGAGACCCGGCCGGCGTGCATGACCTGCATGAAGATCCGCCCGTCGGCGGCGTGCACGCTGTCGGCCACGCGCCGCCAGCCCTCGACCTGCTCGGGGGTCTGGATGCCGGGCTGGAAGGCGAAGCCCTGCCCGACCACGTCGGGGTAGGTGCCCTCGGTGACGATGAGGCCCATCGAGGCGCGCTGGGTGTAGTGCTCCACGTTGAGCTCGCCGGGGACGCCGTCGCGGCCGGAGCGCATCCGGGTCAGCGGCGCCATGACGAGACGGTTCGGCAGCCGCAGGGAACCGAGATCGAGCGGGGTGGTCAGGGAGGACTTCGGCACAGGGGAACCTTTCATCAGGGAACTGCTTCTTGCCGTGTCAACGGGATCGGAGGCCCAGATATTTTCGCCTCCGGTGTCTCCTCCCTCACATTCCCGGTGGGGGCCCGCCGTCAGGGCCGGGCCCCGGCAGGGCGCGGCGCCGCGGACACGTCCTACCCCGCGCGCGAGCGGCCGTAGCCGCGCGGGGTGGCGCCCAGGACCGAGCGGAACTCCCGGGTGAGATGGGCCTGGTCCGCGAAACCGAGCTCCGCGGCGAGCATCCCCAGGTCCGTGTCCGGGTCCGCGCGCATCCGTTCGGCGGCCTCCTGGAGCCGACGACGGCGCAGCAGCAGCTGCGGCGGCATCCCCACGAACCGGGCCGCGAGCCGTTGCAGCGAGCGCACGGACACGTGCAGCTCCCGCGCCAGAGCGCCCGGGCTCCGCGCCCCGGTGCCCGACTCGACCAGCTCCACCAGCCGGTTGGCCAGGACGCCGTCCCGCGCGGTCGCCGAGGGCAGTCCCGCCGCCCGGGCGCGGACGTGGTCCACGAGCAGCGCCGCGGCGCGCTCCCGCCGGGCGGCGGCGTCCCGGCCGGGGACGGCTCCGGCCATCGACTCCGCCACGGCGCGGTGCAGTCCCGGCGCCTCGAGCGGCACCGACCCGTCGAGCAGACCGGCCGGGCGCTCCGTGAACAGCAGGACCCCCGCCGGGCGCAGCAGCGCGCCGACCGCCCAGCCCTGCCCGGTCAGCACCCGGGTGGACGCGCGGGTCGTGGGCCCGTGCAGCGCCACACCCTCGGGTTCGACCACCACGTTGCTCGCCGGATAGCCCAGCACCAGCTGCTCGACGCGTTCCCCCGCCGGCAGGTTCCACTCGGGGATCCACAGCTGCCGGACGAGGTGGACGACGTCGTCGGGCGCGGGAAGGCGCGTCACCGTGGCGTGCGGTCCCGGGGTGAGGTGGCCCCGCGTGGTGGGCGGCTCGCTCATGACCCGAGCGTAGCCACCGCTCCTTCTCGGATGTCGGGAATCTTCAAGACCGCGCCGGACCCGCGTCCTAGGCTCGCGGCATGAGCACAGAACAGAGCGTCCGCGGCGTCACCGGGGCGCACACGACCGACGGCACTCCGCACGGTTTCACGTCCCTCACCCCGTTCCTCGCCGTGGTGGACGCCGCCGCGGCGATCGACTTCTGCACCCGCGTCTTCGGGGCCGTCCTCGTCGACCGCACCGACATGCCCGGCCCGGACGGGACGCCCGTGGTGGTGCACGCGACGCTGGACCTCGGCAACGGTCGCCTCCAGCTCGGCGAGGTGAATCCCGGCTTCCACCTCGTCCCGCCGCCGGGCGGCGACGACGCGTGCTACTCGTTGGGCCTCTACGTCCCGGACGTCGACGACGTGGTGGCGCGCGCCGTCGCGGCCGGCGCCACGGTGCGCGAACCCGTCAGCGCGTTCGTCTCGGGGGACCGGTACGGCAGCATCCGCGACCCGTTCGGCATCCGCTGGTCGATCATGACGCGGGTCGAGGACCTCTCGGACGAGGAGAGCAGCGCCCGCGTGGCCGAGTGGGCGGCGTCCTTCGGCCAGGAGTGAACCCGGCGTCCGCCGGCCCCGGGCACACCGTGCTCAGGCCGGGACGAAGAGCTCCAGGGCGATGTTGTCCGGGTCGCGGAACTCCAGGATGTGGCCCACCCCGATGTCCTTGATCCCGTGGTGAGCGACCCCCAGGCCCTCCAGTACGACGACCGCGTCCTCCAGCTCGGTCCTGGACGCCACAGTGAAGCACAGGTGGTCCAGACCCACCCGGTCCTCGTCGTAGCGGTCCGCCCCGGGAGCCACCGGGCGCAGCCCCAGCAGGCCCCCGCCGAACTTGTAGATGACGCCGCCGAACAGGAAGGACAGCTGCTCCCTGGTCTGCTGGTCGGCATCGGAGGGAGGTGCCTCGAAGGCCGTCTCGAAGCCGAACACGGCGTCATAGAAGGCGCGGGAACGATCGATGTCGGTGACCGTGAGGCGGACGTGGGCGTAGTCGGAGGCGTTGATGGGCACAGTGTTCTCCTGTGTCGTGCGGGTCGTGCTCCGGACGGGCGTGCACCTCGGGCAACATCGCCCGGGGCCAGGACTCGCACTCTACGGGGCCCCTCGCTCCGGGGCGAGGGTCGCCGAGCCCTCCCGCTGGGCACCGGGTCCGGATCCCGTGCGCGGACTCCTCAGCACCGCGCACGGGACCCGGTGTCCGGGACGCATCACCGGCCGCCGGCCCTCCAGCCCGCGCCCGGCGACCACCAGCACTCCCTGGTGTCCCGGGGGAACCCCGCAGGACCCAGACAACCACCACGGGCTGAAGCGCACCTGAAGCGGGACGTCACGAGTTCCCCGCCGCGCCGCGGCTCAGCCCCGCAGCCGCAGCAGCGCCCTCGTCGTCGCGTCCCCGTACCCACCGCCGAACCGCACGGCGTGCACCAGCAGCGGGGGCAGCTGGTACCACGGCACCCGGTCCTCCCAGCCCGGGGCGAGCGGGTGCTGCGCGTGGTAGGCGGCCAGGCACTCCTCGCCGAAGCCGCCGAAGAGCAGCATCATCGCGATGTCGACCTCCCGGTGCCCCCAGTACGCCGACGGGTCGATCAGCCAGTTCCGTCCCTCGGCGTCCACGAGCCGGTTGCCGGCCCAGAGGTCGCCGTGCACGAGCGTCGGCGGCCCGTCGGGCCCGGCGAGCTCGCGGGCCCGCGGCGCGAGCTCCTCCAGGAGGTCCGCGGCACGCGGGTCGATCCGGCCGGACGCGACCGCGTCCTGCATCAGCGGCCGGATCCGCCGCTCGAGCAGGAACTCCGCCCAGTCCTGCGTCGGGGACAGGTCCACCTCGAAGGAGCCGATCCGACCGGGCAGCTCCGGGGCCAGCGCGCCGAAGGCCGGTCCCTGGACGCGGTGCAGGTCCGCCAGCCCCCGCCCGAAGGCCTCCTCGGTCCCGGGCCGGCGGGGGCCGGCGGACTCCTCGATCCACTCGAGGACGATGCCGTCCTCCGTCCAGCGCACCACCTCCGGCACCCCGAGGGACTCCGGTGCGTGCTCGCGCAGGGCCTGCAGCCCGGCGACCTCCACGGCCATCATCCCGGCGGGCGGGTCCGCCATCGTCTTGGCGAACAGGGGGCCGCGGGTCGTCTCGAGGCGGAACGCGGCGGCGGTGTCACCGCCGCCGAGCGGGCGGGCGCGGCGGACGCCGAGGCCGTCGATGAGGGCAGGGGGCAGGTCCGGGGAGGTCATGCCTCCCGTTCTACTGCATGCTCGGCCGCACGGCGCAGCAGTGGTGCCCGGAGGCGGTGCACACGCTGTCGAACCGGAGCGTCCGGACCTGCCTCACTGCTCGCCGCCGGCCTCGCACTGGTCGGCGCAGTCGCGCAGCCGCTCCAGGAGCTCCCGGGCCACCGGATCCTCGTCGAACTCGCCCACCACGAGGCGTCGCACCCCGGAGTCCTCCTGGATCTCGATGACGTAGGTCTGCTGGTCGGCCGCGCCCTCCGGGATCGTCGGGTCGGCCGACGACAGCCGGTGCGTGCAGACGGTGTCGAAGAGACCGAGCAGCTCCTCGCGCCGGGCCGGGGGCAGGGCTTCCGTCTCGAAGGACCGCTCCGCGACCAGACCGGGGAAGTATGCGATGCCGCCTTCCACGTGGTACCGCACTCTGGCCATGGCGGGCACCGTCCCTTCCTCGGACGCGGATGGTCCGGGCGCCTCCGCGCAGAGGGCCGACGAGCCCGGGCCGGATCACTTCCCGAGTGTACTCGCGGCGCCCTGCCGGGTCAGGTGCCAGCACCCGTCCGCCCCCGTGAAGGTGGACATGGCACCGGTGGCGGCGTCACCGGCCAGGGTGCCCGCGTACTGGGCCGGACCGTCGTCGAAGCTGAGCAGCAGCGTGCCGTCCTGCTGATGCCACCTGCCCGCGAGATCACCGCTGAAGGAGCCGTCCTCGTGGAACGCCAACGTCGCTCGTGCGTAGGAACCCGTGCAGCCCCAGCTGTAGTGCAGCACCCACACGTCCGCGACCGGTTCCGCGGCGGGTGCGATCTCCACCGCGATGCCGACCTGCTGCCAGGCGTCCTCCACCACCGCCCGCTCGGCGGGTCCGTGCAGCGCGGCGGCGTGCTTGATCGTGAGCCGCGCGAAGTCCTGGAAGCGGGCGACCCGGCGCAGGCGCCGCAGCTCGAGGTCCCGCATCGCGGCGTACCAGATGCGACCGGCCTTCTCCCAGGTGTATCCGCCCAGCCCGGTCGCCACCAGGTAGAAGGCCCGGTTGGGGATGCCGGAGTTGATGTGCACGCCGCCGTTGTCGCTGAGCGTCTCCACGAAGCGGGACATGTGGTCCGGCTGGGGGTCCTTGCCGAGCACGGCGTCGTCGAACGCCGTTCCGGGGGCCTTCATCGAGCGCAGGCCGACGCCGTTGACGGCGCTCGTGAACAGCCCGGCCCCGATCACCCAGTCCGCCTCCGCGGCGGTCTGCCGGGGCACTGCGACGTACTGCTTGATCATGGCCCCGATGACGTCGGAGAAGTGCTCGTTGAGCGCCCCGGCCTGGTGCATGTACAGGAGGTCGGACTCGTGCGTGGTGACACCGTGGCCCAGCTCGTGGCCGATGACGTCCACCGCGGCCGTGAAGCGGTTGAAGTACTGGCCGTCCCCGTCGCCGAAGATCATCTGCCGCCCGTCCCAGGCCGCGTTGTTGTACCTCTCCCGGTAGTGGACCGTGGCGAGCAGCGGCATGCCGGCGTCGTCGAGCGAGTGCCGCCCGAAGACCTCCCGCAGCAGGTCGACCGTGGCACCCAGCCCGTCGTACGCCTCGTCGACGGCGAGGTCGCCGGTGGGCGGCTCCCCCTCCGAGCGCACCGGGGTGCCCGGCAGTTCGCCGGTGTTGCGGGCCGTGTGGACCGTGCGCCTCGTGTGGGCCGCCGCCCGCGCCACGACGCCGCCCGCGGTCAGGTCGGTGATCAGCCGCTCGGCCCGGACGGTCGTGTCCACGGACAGGGCGGCCAGGGCGATCCTGCGGGTCCGCTCGTCGCCGTGCTCGGCCATGTGCTCGTGCACGAACGGCGGAATGACCCCGCAGATGGCCCCGTGTGCGTGCTGCATGGTGCTCTCCTCCCGACGCTCGCGCATCAGATCCGGTTTCCCGCGGCGTCCAGCTCGGCGGGTGCGGCCTCGCCGGGCTCGGCCCTGCGGCCGGCGACGTCGGCGGGCTGGTCGGCTCCGCGGTCCGACGGCTCCGCGGAGCCGGCCGCGCCCTGCTCGATCAGGTACCAGCAGCCGTTCAGCGAGCCGTCGAAGGTGGACATGGCGCCCGTGCCCACACGGCCGGTCACCGTTCCGCCGTACTGGGCCGGCCCGTCGGCGAAGCGGAGCAGCAGGGTCCCGTCCAGCTGCCGCCAGGAACCGGAGAAGCCGCCGCCCGAGAAGGTGCCCTCCGCCCGGAAGTCGAAGCTCGTCCGCCCGTAGTTCCCGGTGCAGCCCCAGCTGTAGTGGAGCACCCAGGTACCGGAGATCGCCACCGTCCCACCCCTTTCCTCCTGCGGCACAGGGGTGCTGGAGCGGCTGCCGGTCACTGGACCTCGCCACCCGTGGCACCACTGCTCCGCCGTGGCGGCCCCCGGGCGTCCGTCCGGGGGCCGGTCACCGGTTCGTCGGCGGGGCCGGGAACCGCTGTGCACCGATCGTGCCACTCGGGTCGGACGGCCCAACAGCCGCCGCGCGGGTCAGCAGCCGGCGCCCTGCGGATTCTGCAGGCAGTCGTCCGCGTAGTTGCGCACCGTGGAGCGCCAGACGCTGATCGGGACGGGCGCGCTCGCGACGTCGTTCAACCCGGCCACGGGCAGCCACGGCCCGCCCGCCACGGAGTACTCGCCGTAGAACCAGGTGGTCAGCGTGACGGTGTAGTCCCCGGTCTCGGTAGAGACATGGCTCGTGTCGGTCTGCACGTCCCACGCTCCCTCCTCCAGAGGGGCACCGCTGAGCTCGGTGGGCCCGAGCGTGCTGCCGTCCCCGTAGTCCCAGGCGTACTGCACCGGGACGGCCCGCACCTGCACGGGAAAACCACCTAGTTCGGTCGCGAACTGCTGGCCCTGGGCCTCCGCGTAGACGTTGGTGTGCATGCCCTTCAAGGTGTCCGGCGCCGGCTGGACCGCGCTGGCCGCAGGTGCGACGGCGAGCGTCCTGAAGTCCTGCAGGGTGAAGGTCGGCAGCTCCACGATCTCCTCGTCGCCCTCCGCCTCGGCGGCCGCCACGCACATGGGCTCTCCCCACGGCGTGCTCGGCCCCTCCCCCTGGCGCACGACGACGTTCATGTAGACGCCTTCACCACCCCCGTCCGTGGTGCAGACCCGTTCGGCGAGACAGTCGTCGAGGACTGCGCCCCTCCGGTTGGTGCACGGGTTCTGCAGACCGAACGTCTGCGACTTCGACTGCGCGATCGTGTCCGGGTTGAACGGCCGGTCGATCCCCTGATCGCTCAGGTACTGGCGAAGCGCTTTCTGGAAGGCGGGATCTTCGTCGGGGTCGTAGGCAACTGAAGCTGAGCCGCCTGGCTTATTAGGTGGCAATCGCACATGCTGCTTGACGGGCTCTGATTTAAATTCCGCCTCTAAACGTACTTCATCTCCCACAGCACGAGCAGATGAACGACTAAAGTCAGGAACACCTCGTTGGCCAGCCCTAGAACCCCCAAATCCTCTTGATTGGGCTGAATCGCTTATAGATTGTTCCTGATTCGGTGTAGCTCGTGCGTGTGATTGAGACATAGGGATTGCCAGGAGCGTCAATACGAGGCATAAGATGCTAGGTATCCGCATGGTTCCCCCCAGGAAGATTAGCCGCCGATATGTATACCCACTCTCCTTGCACGTAATCCATATAGATAACATGCGGGTCCCCCGCCCCACTGTCTGGCGGCACATCTAGTGAAACTTGACCGTTTTCGATCAGCTTGGCACCCTCCGTAACACCGGACACGACCGGTTTATAGACGCCATCTGGACCAGACGTAATTGTGGACTCTTTGATTGTTACAGACTCCCGTCCACCAACTGCCCAGGCGTCTGATTGATAGATTTCTTCTAGTAGGTCTAATTGATCGCTGCAAACATCACAGGAATCACTGATGATATCCCGGGCATACGAGGTGTCTCCGGTCTGGTACGCGTACCACATCGCGTCGGACCAGTAGTCGAGGAACGCCTGCGCCCCTTCCCGGGACTCCTCCCGCGCGAGCTCGGGCATGACCGGCTTCGGCACGTTCTGCGCCGGCCCGTCCAGCGAGGCCGGCACGTACTCGGCGGACGCGTCGGCGGAGCTGGAAGTCGTTGACGGTGACGGCGAACCGCCGACTGACTCGTCCAGCGGGACACCGGCCGACGCCGGGCTGGAAGGCGACGCCGCGGCGCCGTCGTCGTCGGAGCCGCAACCGGTGAGGACGAGGGCCGCCAGGAGGGCCCCGCCGGCTGCCGCTGGGAGTGGACTGGACCGCACCATGAGTTCTCCGCTTCGCTGTGCCGCGGCCGGACGCCCCGGTCGGATGGGTCAGATGCTAGACCGCGCGCGCTGTGCTCGAGCAACCCCTGTGGAAGCGATCAATACGCATTTGCATGCGTCCTGGTCAGGAGCGATATGGTCACGACTTCGTTAACGTCAGACTGACCAGAACGGTGTTATAGTCACTGCAACCTGAAGGTCCGAGGTGCTTGGAGGTGATGATGATCGCGCAGAACGTGGCCCTGGCCGTGTCGACCGTCATCTTCGCCGCCCGGGACACCGGCCCCGACGGCCGCAAGGAGCTCTGGCTGCCCCTGGTCCGCCGCATCCGTGACCCCTTCCGGGGCATGTGGGCCCTGCCCGGCGGCCCGCTCCAGGAGCACGAGGACCTCGAGGCCTCCGCCGCCCGTTCCCTGCAGCTCACCACCGGCCTGCAGCCGGGCTACCTCGAGCAGCTCTACGCCTTCGGCGGGCTCACCCGCTCGGCCAACGCCGAGGAACGGGTGGTCTCGATCGTCTACTGGGCCTCGATCCGCGCCGACCAGGCCTCCGACCTCCACGTCGACCTCAACGTCACGTGGATGCGCGTGGCGGACCTGCCGCCACTGGCCTTCGACCACAGCGACATCGTGGACTACGCGGTCTACCGGCTGCGCAACAAGATCACGTACAGCCGCGTGGCCCACTCGTTCCTCGGCGAGACCTTCACCCTCGCCGAGCTCCGGGAGGTGCACGAGGCCATCCTCGGCACCGCCCTGGACCCCGCCAACTTCCGGCGCCAGGTGCTGGCCTCCGGCGCCGTCCTCGACACCGGCACCCGCCTGGAGGGCACCCGGCACCGCCCGCCCCGGCTCTACCGCTACGACTCCGACCTCGACCTCGCCGACCGCACCCCGGCCGGCCGCAGCACCCAGGAGCAGACATGACCTCCGTCGCCACCCGCATCGACCTGCTGACCGAGAAGCCCGCGAACCTGCCCGGCGCCTCTCCGGCCCCGAGCACGTGCAGCACCGCGCTCGGGACGAGCCCGTGGGACTTCGCCCCCACGGTCTCGGCCGGCTACGGCCCCGGCGCCTCCCAGGACGACGCCGTGCCCGCCGGCTCGCCCGCGCAGCCGGTCATCCCCGCCGAGTACCAGCAGGCCACCGCGGAGGAGCTCGACCGCCGCATCGCCGCCGCCAAGGCGATCCTGGGCGACCGCGTGGTGGTGCTCGGCCACTTCTACCAGCGCGACGAGGTCGTCAAGCACGCCGACTTCCTCGGCGACTCCTTCCAGCTGGCCCGCGCCGCGCGCAGCCGCCCGGAGGCGGAGGCCATCGTCTTCTGCGGCGTGCACTTCATGGCCGAGACCGCCGACATCCTCTCCGGCGACCACCAGTCGGTGATCCTGCCCAACCTCGCCGCCGGCTGCTCCATGGCGGACATGGCCGACGAGGACTCCGTCGAGGAGGCGTGGGAGCAGCTCATGGACGTGCTCGGGGAGACCGACGACGACGGCCGGCAGACCGTGATCCCGGTGACCTACATGAACTCGTCCGCGGCGCTCAAGGCGTTCTGCGGCCGCCACGGCGGCATCGTCTGCACCTCCTCCAACGCCGCCACCGTGTTGGAGTGGGCGTTCGAGCGCGGCCGGCGGGTGCTCTTCTTCCCGGACCAGCACCTGGGCCGCAACACCGCCAAGGCCATGGGGATCCCGCTGGAGCAGATGCCGATGTGGAACCCCCGCCACGACCTGGGCGGCAGCACCGCGGACCAGCTGGCCGACGCCAAGGTCATCCTGTGGCACGGCTTCTGCTCGGTGCACCGCCGCTTCACCGTCGCCCAGATCGAGCAGGCCCGCACCGAGCACCCGGACGTGCGGGTGATCGTGCACCCGGAGTGCCCCATGCCCGTGGTCGACGCCGCGGACGAGTCCGGTTCCACCGACCACATCCGCAAGGCGGTCGAGGCCGCCGAGCCCGGCAGCACCTTCGCGATCGGCACCGAGATCAACCTGGTCAACCGGCTCGCCGACGAGCACCCGGAGCACACCATCTTCTGCCTGGACCCGGTGATCTGCCCGTGCTCCACGATGTACCGGATCCACCCCGGCTATCTCGCCTGGGTGCTCGAGGAGCTCGTGGCCGGCCGGGTGATCAACCGGATCGCGGTGGACCCCATCACCGCCCGGGACGCCGAGGTGGCGCTCGAGCGCATGCTGGCGGCGCTTCCGCGGTGAGCACGACCCCGTTCCCCCGCGTGCTCGTGGTGGGCAGCGGCATCGCCGGGCTCATCACCGCCCTCGCGGCCGCCGGCCGCGGGCTCGACGTGGTGCTGCTGAGCAAGGACCGCCTGGACGAGACCAACACCGTCCGCGCCCAGGGCGGGATCGCCGCCATGACGGCCGGCCTCCCGGGCGGGCAGGCCCGGGACTCCGTGGCCCTGCACGTCCGGGACACCCTCGGGGCCGGGGCCGGCACCTGCGACGACGACGCCGTGCGCGTGCTCGTGCAGGACTCGGCCGCCGCCATCACCGCCCTGGTGCAGCACGGCGTCGCGTTCGACCGCGCGGGCGGCCCGGGCTCCCCATGGGTGGAGGGCCTCGAGGGCGCCCACTCCGTGCCCCGCATCCTGCACGCCGGCGGGGACGCGACCGGCCGGGAGATCCAGCGCGCCCTCGTGGCGGCAGCACTGGACGCCGAGACCTCCGGACGGCTGGACGTCCTCCGGCACACGATGCTCGTGGACCTGGTCACGGACCACCACGGGAGCGTGCGGGGAGCACTCGTCCTCGACGGCGACCGGCTGCGCGAACTGCGGGCGGACGCCGTGGTGCTGGCCACCGGCGGGGCCGGACAGCTCTATCCCCACACCACGAACCCCGCGGTGGCCACGGGCGACGGCATCGCCGCGGCCCTGCGCGCGGGAGCCGTCGTCGCGGACCTCGAGTTCGTGCAGTTCCACCCCACCGCCCTCGCCGCTCCCGGCTGCTTCCTGGTCTCCGAGGCCGTGCGCGGCGAGGGTGCGGTGCTGCGGGACGCCACCGGACGGCGCTTCCTGGAGGACGCGCACCCGCTCGCCGAGCTCGCCCCGCGGGACGTCGTGGCCCGCGAGATCGTCCGCCGGTCGCTCGCCCAGGGAGGCCGGCCGGTGCTGCTCGACTGCACCGCCATGACCGCTCCGGCCGGCGCCGGGCACGCGGGGCCGGACACTGCCGAGCACCTGGCGCGCCGGTTCCCCACGATCGACGCCGCCGTGCGGGCCCACGGCGTGGACTGGTCCCGGGAACCGGTCCCCGTCACCCCGGCGGCGCACTACCTCATGGGCGGGATCACGACTGACGACCGCGGCCGCACGAGCGTCCCGGGCCTGTACGCCGTGGGCGAGTGCGCGGCCACGGGCGTGCACGGCGCCAACCGGCTGGCCTCCAACTCGCTGCTGGAGGGCGCCGTGTTCGGCGCCCGGACCGCCGAGGCCCTGGCCGGGGACCTCCGGGCCGACGACACCCGCCGGCCGCACTCGACCCGGTCGCAGTCCGCGGCGACCGCGGAGCTCCGGGCCGAGGGCACCGACCGGACGCGTCCCGGTCCGCCCCGCGCCGTCCGGCGGCACCCCGCCCGGCTCGCGCCCGGTGGCGTGCTGGCCCTGCCGGACCCCGCCGAGGCGGACGTGCCGTTCGACCGGCAGGCCTTCCAGGCCGCGATGTGGGCCGGCGCCGGCGTCCTGCGGGACGGTCCCGGTCTCGAGGCGCTGGTCCGCCGGCTGGACGCGCTCCGCCCGCCCGCCGCGCTCTCCCGCTCCGCGGTCGAGGACCGGAACCTGCTCACCGTGGGACGTGCCGTGGCCGCCGCGGCCCTGCACCGCACCGAGTCCCGGGGCGCACACTTCCGGGAGGACTGCCCGGTCCCCGAGCCCGCCCGCGCCGGGCGCGCCTTCTGGCGCCGGTCGCGGGTGGCACCCCGCAACGGTCACCGACCCGCCACGAGTACATATGCCCACAACGACATGTTCGAGAGGATTTCCGCATGCTGACCCGAGCCGCCATCACCGAGGTCGTGGAACGGGGCCTCGCCGAGGACGCGCCCTGGGGCGACATCACGTCCGAGCTGCTCATTCCCGCCACCGCCCTCGCACGGGCCGAGCTCGTCGCGCGCGAGGACGGCGTCTTCTCCGGCGGCCAGGTCTTCGCCGCGGCGTTCGCCGCCGTGGACCCCGCCGTGGCCGTGGAGCTGATCCCCGCCGACGGGGACCCCTTCGCCGCGGGGGACACCCTGGCCGTGGTGGCCGGACCCGCCCGCGCCGTGCTGACCGGCGAGCGCGTGGCCCTGAACCTCACCCAGCGGATGTGCGGGATCGCCACGCTGACGGCCCGCTACGTCGCCGCCGTCGAGCAGGCCGTCGCCCGCGTGGAGCGGGCGGCGAACCTGCCCCCCGGCACGATCACCCGGACCCGGGTGGCGGACACCCGCAAGACCACCCCGGGGCTCCGGGCGCTGGAGAAGCACGCCGTGCGCAGCGGCGGCGGGCACAACCACCGGCACTCGCTCTCCGACGCCGTGATGGCCAAGGACAACCACCTGGCGCTGCTCACCGCCGACGGGACCGACCTGACCGGCGCGCTGCGGCAGCTGCGCCGTCGGCTGCCCCACACGGTGCACCTCGAGGTGGAGGTCGACCGGCTGGACCAGATCGAGGCCGTGCTGGCCGGAGGCGCGGACACGGTGCTGCTGGACAACTTCTCGGTCGACGACCTCGTGAGCGGCGTGGCGATCATCGACGGCCGCGCAACGGTGGAGGCCTCCGGCGGGGTCAGCCTGGAGACCGTCGGGGAGATCGCCGCCACCGGGGTGGACGTCATCTCGGTGGGCGCGCTCACCCACTCGGCCCGCAACCTGGACCTGGGCCTCGACGTCGTCCTGGACGTCCGGGAGGACTGACCGTGCTGTACCTCGACGCGGCCGCGACCACTCCCGTGCGGCGGGAGGTCCTGGAGGCCATGTGGCCCTATCTGACCCAGGAGTTCGGCAACGCCTCCAGCCACCACGAGGTCGGCCGCCGGGCACTGGCCGGACTGGACGCGGCTCGGCAGACCGTGGCCGAGGTGCTCAACTGCCGGCCCGCGGAGGTGGTCTTCACCTCCGGGGGGACCGAGGCGGACAACCTGGCGGTCAAGGGCATCGCCCTGGCCCGCCGGGACCGGGACGCGTCGACGAGCCACGTGGTGACGAGCGCGGTGGAGCACCACGCCGTGCTGGACTCCGCGCGGGACCTCGCCCGCTGGGACGGCTTCGAGGTGACCGAACTGGGCGTCTCGCCCGAGGGTCTGGTCGATCCCGCCGACCTGGCCGGGGCTGTTCGTCCGGGCACGGCGGTGGTATCCGTGATGCATGCGAACAACGAGACGGGTGCGGTCCAGGCGGTCGCCGAGCTGGCTGCGGTGGCTCGGGCGCGGGAGGTCCCGTTCCATACGGATGCGGTCCAGGCGGCCGGGTCGCTGGAGCTGGACGTACAAGGGCTCGACGTGGCGGCGCTGAGCCTCGCCGGGCACAAGATCGGGGCGCCCAAGGGCGTCGGAGCGCTCTACGTGCGCCGGGGCACGCCCCTGCGCCCCCTGATGAGCGGCGGAGGGCACGAGCGCGGCCGCCGCTCGGGCACCTCCAACGTGGCGGGCGCCGTCGGTCTCGCCACGGCCTTGCGGCTGTCCGCCGAGGAACGGCCGGCGAAGGCGGTGAGCCTGGCCGCGCTGCGGGACCGGCTGATCACCGGGGTCCTGGCCGAGGTGCCCACAGCCCTCCTGACCGGCCCCGACCCGCGGGTGCACCCGGGGTCCCGGCTGCCCGGGCACGCGTCCTTCTGCTTTCCCGGGGTCAACGGTGAGACGGTCCTGGTGGACCTGGAGTCGCGGGGGCTGCTCGTCTCCTCGGGTTCGGCCTGCTCGGCCGGGGACACCGAGCCCTCGCACGTGCTCACGGCGATGGGCTACCCGCCGGAGGTCGCCACCACCGCGGTGCGCTTCACCCTCTCCGCCGACGTCACGCCGGAGCAGGTGGACGGGATCGTCGCGGCCACGCGGGACGTCGTGGGGCGGCTGGGCTCCCCGCACGGCTGAACCCGCGGCTCAGCCCACGGGCACCGGGTGCTGCACCCCGTCGTGGCGCACCATGAGCACCGGCTCGCCGGCCGTCTCCACGGTCTGCGTGCTGCCCTCGACCAGTGACCACGGACCCGCGGGACAGGAGCCGGGAGCCGGCCCCTCGGGCACGGCACTCGAGGCGCCGCGGCCGTCGAAGCCCTGCAGCCGGAAGCCGGTGACCGTCCCCCACCACACGGTCTGCGGCCGGCTCGTGATCGCCCGGGACTCGGTGACGACCAGGTCCGTCCGCCGCGGGAGGACCTCCGCCGTCCCGGCGTGGACGCACGACCAGGAGATGCCGGTGACCGACTCGGACTCGGCCACGAACTCCAGGGACGCGGCTTCGGCCCGCAGGGTCGCATCGTCCCAGCCCAGCGCGGCCCGGACGTCGTTCCCGGTCACGAACCCCGTGCCGTCCTCGTGCAGCTCCGAGACCGCCCACGGTGGCGCCGCCGGCCCGAAGGCCACCCCTGCCAGGGCCGCCAGTACCGCGATGACCTTCTGCATGTGCCGACCCGTCTCCCCGTTCCCCGGCGCGGCTCCCCCGGCGCCTTCCCGAACGCTAATGGAGGGCCGAAGGTGGATCCAGTTCCGTGATCGATCTGTGACCCCTCGATGACATGGGACGACATGCCCGGTCGTGCGGCCGCGCCCGGGGAGCGGTGGGCGACCGCGAGGGGACGCGCCCGACGGAAGAGGCGGAAGCCGGACGGGGGCCGTGGGCCCCGCCCCGGGGCGCGCGGACAGCACAGGACCCCCGGACCGGGCGGTCCGGGGGTCCTGTTCGCGGTGGGCGGCGCGCTCCGCGCCGACCGTGCGGGGTGGGGATCAGACGATCGACGCGCCCCCGGCGCGCGCCTTCTCGAAGCGCTGCTGGACGTCGGCCCAGTTCACGATGTTCCAGAAGGCCTTGACGTAGTCGGCCTTGACGTTCTGGTAGTCGAGGTAGAAGGCGTGCTCCCACATGTCCAGCTGCAGCAGCGGGATCGTGGCGACGGGCACGCCGTTCTGCTGGTCGTACATCTGCTCGATGACGAGGTTGCCGCCGATGGGCTCGTAGGCGAGGATCGCCCAGCCGGAGCCCTGGATCGTGGTTGCCGCGGAGGTGAAGTGGGCGCGGAAGGCGTCGAAGGACCCGAAGTGGTCGTCGATCGCCGCGGCGAGCTCACCGGTCGGCTTGTCGCCGCCCTCCGGGGAGAGGTTGTTCCAGAAGATCGAGTGGTTGACGTGGCCGCCCAGGTTGAACTGGAGATCCTTGGACAGCTTGGCCGCACCGGCGCCGTCGCCGTTGGCGCGGGCCTCCGCCATCTTCTCGAGGGCCGTGTTCGCACCGGCCACGTAGGTGGCGTGGTGCTTGTCGTGGTGCAGCTCCATGATCTTCGCGGAGATGTGGGGCTCGAGCGCCGCGTAGTCGTAGGGGAGATCGGGAAGGGTGTACTTCTCGGCCATAGGAGAATCCTTTCGATAGCTGTCGTGTGGTTCCACACTCGTCCCGCGCGCGAGCAGGGGTCAAGGAGGTTCCGCCACCAGCGTACGGTGCCCCGCGGGCCCGCCGCGCGCGGCCTCAGAAGAAGTCGGGTGGGGTCTCGAGCGGGCAGCGGGGCGGGTGCGCCGTGAGCTGGGAGGGCACGGTGAACTCGAACCGCCCCGTCTCCAGCAGCCGTTTGAGGTCCCCGAGCTCAGCGCCCAGGTTGCGGCGCACGATCCGCTCGGCCCACGTGGCGAGGCCGGCCCTCGCCGCGGTGAGCCGGCCGTCGACGGTGGTCCGCACCTCGGTGCCCCCGTCCACCGCCGCCCACGTGGTGACCGCCAGGAGGTCCACGATCCCCCGCGTGGTCCGGAGCGCCAGCTTCCGCCCCGGTTCCTGCGCGGAGACGATCGTGACGTAGGGGAAGCGGAGCGGGCCGACCCGGCCGAAGAACTCCACGGAGGTCCCGGTCTGCAGCACGGGTGTGCTGATGGTGGGCACTCCGGCCACGCCCCGGTGCCACAGCGGGAAGCAGCCGCTGTCGAGCAGGAGGCGCTCCACCACACAGGGGTCGACGCCGATCACCGTCTTGGCGTCCACGCAGAACGATGCCGGGCCGAGTGCCATTCCAACCTCCATGCCGGTCCCAGAGCCCGGGACGCCGCCGCACGGCCCCGGAGGCATGGGCGGGATCCTCCATCCATGCACAGACATTTACTTTAGCGACCGGCCGTGCGGTGCGGCCAGCCCTGCGTGCACACCCGGTGGAGAAGCTTGTCCACAGGTGTGGACGAGCGTGTGCAAAATTCGAACACCCGTACGCCCGCTTCTCCTGCGCAGGCGCAAATCCACGTCAGAGCAGGGGGCACAGGGGCTCCCCATGCGTAATTCCACCGGTGGAAGTTATCCACGCTGTGGACAACGCCTGTGGAGAAGATGTTGAGAAACCCGGCCGGCGGAGGTCATGGAGGGTCGTGAAGCGTCTTTCGGTCCATCCGGACCGGGACGTCCGGCCCGGGACGCACCTGATCGGGACGCATCGGACCGGGCGCGCGTGGGCAGGGCACGCGTGGGCAGGGACCACGGGAGGCGCCGGACCAGGACAGGACGCACCGGGCCAGGACGCACCGGGCCAGGACGCACCGGGCCAGGACGCACCGGGCCAGGACGGTCGGGCCAGGAACCGGGGACGACGGGACGTCCGGCGTCCGGTCGGCGCGGCAGGAGCGGACGGTCAGCGCCGGGGATCCACGGACGGGGTCCCGGCGGCCGGCCCGGTCCGCAGCCGGGAGCGTCGGCGGACGAGCACGGCGAGCAGTCCACAGGCCAGGTAGCAGACGAGCACCAGGATCCAGCCCACGGCGAAGGAGCCGGTGAGCTGCAGCAGCAGGCCCATGACCAGCGGCCCGGAGCAGAACCCGGCGTAGAGACCCATGGTCACCACACCGGTGGAGGCGCCCACCCGTTCGGCCGGCACGGCCCGCATCGCCCCGGACATCACGATCACGCTGACCGCGAGCGCCGCCCCGCCGTGCAGCACCGCGGCCGGCCACACCGCCCACGCCAGTGCTGGATGAAGGGGAGCCAGCACCAGCAGGCCCGCGCTCACGGCCGCCCCCAGGGCCATGCCGGCGAGCAGGACGAATCCGTCGGCGCCCGGACGATCCATCACCCGCGCCCACAGCACGCGCGAGGCGATGCCCACCAGTGCGGCGACCGAGACCGTGGCCCCGGCCGCGACGACGTCGAGGCCCAGCTCCCGGTGGGCGTAGAGCGGCAGGTAGACGTTGGCCGCCTGCGCCCCCAGGCCGGTCAGCGCCGCCGCGGCCGCGTAGGCGCGCACGACGCCGGGCATCGGCGGGCGGCCCCCGGTCCGTCCCGACCGGTCGGGCGACGACGATCCCGTGCGGGATCCCGGCCCGGGTCCGGAGCCCGGGACCGCACGGGGCACCGGGGCTGCGCCGGGACCCGGAGCCGCGCCGGACGCTGAGGTCGTCCGGGAGACCGCGGCCGGACCGGACGCCGAGGCCGTCCCGGAGACCGCGGCCGGACCGGGCGCCGAGGCCGTCCCGGAGACCGCAGCCGAACCGGACGCCGAGGCCGTCCCGGAGACCGCAGCCGGACCGGACGCTGGATTCCAACGGGACGCCAGGGCCGCACCGGATCCCGCACCGGGATCCGGTGCCCTGCGGGACCGTGGGGCCGATCTGTCACCGGCGTGGTTCTCCGGGACGGTGAGCCACCCGTGCACGAGCAGGAGCAGGACCGCTCCGGCGGCCACGGCCACGGCGGTGCGCCAGCCCAGGAGCAGGCCGAGCGCGGGAAAGGTCAGCCCGGCCACCAGCTGGGCGGCCTGCACCCCGGCCTGCTTGATGCCGAGCCAGCTCGCACGCCGGTGGGCGGGCACGTGCAGGCGGATGAGCCGATTGGTGGCCGGATTGGCCATGACCTGGCCGAGGCCCGAGAGCACCATGGCCAGCAACAGCACGGTGTAGTCCGGCGCGACGGCGGCGAGCAGCATGGCCAGGACCGCCCCGCCGAACATCACGGCCAGCAGGGTGCGCGCGCCCAGCCGGTCCGCCCACCGGCCGGTGCGCACGGCGGTGACGGCGGCGACGAAGAAGGTCACGGTGGCGAGCAGCCCGAACTGCGCCTCCGTGAGCCGGAGGTCCTGGATCACCAGGGGGCTCATCGCGGAGAGGCTGTGCGTCAGCAGCGGGCCCACCGCCATCGTGGCCGTGAGCACGACCATGAGGTTCGCCCCCGGGACCCGCTCCCGCTCCCCCGGTGGGGTCACCGGTCGGTCTCCCTGTGCGGCCGGTCGGCGGCGTGCAGCCCGGCCACGCACGCGACGATGCCGGCCAGGAAGAGGGCCTTGAGCCAGGACATCTGCTCCTGCCCGGTGCCGGCCGCCCACGCGACCGTGAGCACGGCGCCGATCCCGGTCCACACCGCGTAGGCGGTGCCCATCGGCACGACCCGGGCAGCGCGGGCCAGGGTGATCATGCTCAGCACCAGCGCCGCCGCGAAGAGCACGGTGGGACCGAAGCGGGTGAGTCCCTCCGCGGCGCCCAGGGCCGTGGCCCAGACGGCCTCCAGGACCCCGCTCAGGAGCAGCAGCGCCCACGCCCGGGACCGCCGCGCCCCCGTGTCCGGCGACGCCGCGGGGAAGCGCGGGGGCGGGACGGGCGACGACGACGTGCGGCCGGTCACCGGGGGTTCAGGCGACAAGCCGCAGTCCGATCACGCAGCCGATGATCCCGAGCACGAGCAGGATCTTGAGGACGGTGGCGGCCTCCCGGCCGGTCAGCATGGACCAGGCCACGGTGAGGGCTCCGCCGATGCCCACCCACACGGCGTAGGCCGTGCCCGTGGGCAGGCTCGTCATGGCGTGGGCGAGGCCGAACAGGCTCAGGGCCGCCGTCACCGCGAACACCGCGACCGGCACCGGTCGGCGGAAGCCGTCCGAGGCGGCGAGCGCGGAGGCCCACACCGCCTCGAGGACCCCCGAGAGGACCAGCACGACCCAGGCTCCCATCGGTCAGCGCTTCGGGACCACACGGATCCAGAGGAACCCGTGAGCGTCGATCAGGAGGCCGTGGCGCAGGTCGAGCTCGGTGTTGCCGTGCAGCTCCACGCCCTGGGGCAGGAATCCCGAGAGGGTCTCGCCCGTGACGAACTGGGACCAGTCGGAGAAGTTGGCCAGGCACAGGATCATCGTGTTGCCGCCCGGGCGCTGGTAGCCCAGCACGTGCGGGTTGCGCGTGTCGAAGGGGATGAGGGCGTTGCCGTCGAACTCCGGGGCGCTGCGGCGCAGCTCGACCATCCGGCGGATGCCGCCGAAGATCCGGCCCTGCACGGAGAAGAGCTCGTGGCGTCGCTCGTAGTCCCGGACGGGCCGCGGCGGACGGTGCACCCATCGGGCGTCACCGGCGTGGGCCGGGTCCTCGGCCCAGGCGGGGTCGTTGAGCTGGCCGACCTCGTCCCCCAGGTACAGCAGCGGGACGCCGCCGGTGCTCATCGCCACGGAGTGCGCGAGCAGGATCCGGTCCACCGCGGCACCGGGGTCCTCCGCGAGGCCGAGCAGGGACGCGGTGGTCCCGCACACGCGGCAGTCGCCGGTGCGCGGATTCTCCTGGAACGGCACCCCGTCGGCGAAGCTGCCGGGGTGCCGCCCGGTGTAGAAGGCGTTGAGGAACCGGCGGTGGTCGTGGCCGTCGACACCGAGCCGGGCCGCGTCCTCGTCGGAGAACGTCCACCCGATGTCGTCGTGACCCCGCACGTAGTCCACCCACGCGGTGCCGGGCGGCAGGGCGTGGCGCTCCTCGAGGGCCTGGGCCAGCAGCTTGGGCTCGCGGGTGGCCATCGCCTCCCAGGTCAGGGCCATCTGCAGGGGGTTGTAGGAGAGCTGGCACTGGCCGGGCTCGATGTACCGGGCCACCTCGTCCGGGTGGACGATCGCCTCGGACTTGAACAGCACCGACGGCGCGGCGATGCGGCACAGCGCGTTGTAGGCCCGCAGCAGCACGTGGGCCTGCGGCAGGGACTCGCACGCGGTGCCCAGCTGCTTCCAGATGAACGCCACCGCGTCCATCCGCAGCACCTCCACGCCCTGGGCGGCGAGGAAGAGCATCTCCGCGGACATGGCGCGGAACACCGCGGGGTTGGTGTAGTTGAGGTCCCACTGGAAGGAGTAGAACGTGCTCCACACCCACCGGGGGTCCTCCTCGGTGGCGCGGATCCGGGTGAAGGAGCCGGGGTGGTCGTCCGGGAAGATCTCCCGGGTGGTGCGCTCGAACTGCTCCGGGACGGTGCGGTCCGGGAAGATCCAGTAGTAGTCCTCGTACTCCGTCTCCCCCGCCGCGGCCCGGCGGGCCCACTCGTGCTCGTTGGAGGTGTGGTTGAAGACGAAGTCGAGGACCAGGCTGATGCCGTGGCGGCGCAGTTCCCGGCTCAGCTCGGCGAGCTCCTCCATGGTCCCCAGACGGGGGTCCACACGGCGGTACGACGACACGGCGTAGCCGCCGTCCGAGTTGCCCTCGGGGGCCTCGAACAGGGGCATGAGGTGGAGGTAGGTCAGGCCCAGCTCCTGGAAGTACGGGATCTGCTCCCGGATCCCCCGCAGGTTCCCGGCGTACCGGTCGACGTAGCAGACGCCGCCGAGCATCTGCCGCGAGCCGAACCACGCCGGGTCGTGCTCCCGGCGTGCGTCCAGGGCCTTGAGGTCGTCCGGGCGCTCGGCCCAGGAGCGGGCCAGCTGCAGGCCGAGCTCGGTGAGCTGCTCGAGGAAGTCCTCGCGGTGGCCGTAGACCTCGGCGAAGAGCAGCGTCAGCCGGGGGAAGTGCTCGTCGAACCGTCGGTCGAAGTCCTTCCAGCCGGTCTCCGGCAGCTCGGCCGGACGGCGTTCGCGCACCTGCTGGCGCACGCACTCGGTGATCACACGGGCCTGGTTCTCCTGCGAGAGACCCGGGATCCCGGGCGGACTGGTGTTCGGCACACTGCTCCTTCGGTCGTCCACTCCTGGGCGGGGCGGTCTCCGAACTCGAGATCCTCCTTGACGACGAGCCCTCGGATGGTCACGGGTACGCCCCGTGCGCGTCGGCAGGGGGCGGCCCGCACTTCAGCATACTGATGCGCTCCCGGGTTTTCAGCGGATGACCGGCACGCCCCTCCACATCCCTGTGCACAGAGTTGTCCACAGGTGTGGACGGCCTCTGGGGAAAGCGGGGAGAACCGGCCGCTGACGCCGCGTCCGCCCCGGCGGACGGCGGATCCGGGGATGTCGGACCGGGGACGCGCGTGTGGAGAACCCTGTGCAGGGCGGGTGGCGCTCCGGCGGCACCCGCCCTCGCCAGCGCCGCCCACGCGGACGTGGACACGCCGGTGCCCCGGCGGCGGGAACGCCCCCGGGGCACCGGCGTGGACCCGGGGCGCCCGCACCGCGGTGCGGGGACGTGGTTCCTGCGCGGCCGGGCTCAGTAGCCGTTGGCGGAGAGCCACTCCTGCGCCGCGTCCGCCGGGCTGACCGGCTGGTCGCCGCTGACCTTGCGGTTCAGGTCGATGAGGTCCTCCGTGGTGAGCTTGCCGGAGAGCTCGTTCAGGGCGTCCACGGCCTCCTGCGGCAGCCGGTCGGCCGCCGCCAGCGGGAGCACCTGCTGGGCGATGAAGTTGTTCTCCGGGTCCTCCAGCACCACGAGATCGTTGTCGGCGATCGCCGGTGTGGTCGTGAAGATGTCCGCGACGTCCACGTCACCGTTGAGCAGGGCCTCGACGGTCAGGGGCCCCCCGCCGTCGTTGATCGGCTCGAACGACTCCGGCACGCAGCCGTACTTCTCCTCGAGACCGTCCAGGCCGTAGGCGCGCTCGGCGAACTCGGGCGGACCGGCGATGACCAGCTGGTCGCACACCTGCGCCATGTCGGCGATGCTCGTGAGGCCGTACTGCTCCGCGGTCCGGGGCGTGACCACCATGGCGTCCTTGTTCTGCGCCTCGGAGGGCTCCAGCACGGTGAGCCCCTCGGGGAGGGCGCCCGGCAGGGCGTCCATGATCTCCTCGGCGGAGCTCGCGGTGGCCTCGGGGTCGACGAAGAGCAGGAGGTTGCCCGAGTAGTCCGGGACGACGTCCACGGACCCGTCCTGCACGGCCCCGACGTACGCCTCGCGGGCCCCGATCCCCAGGGACGTCTCCGTCTGGATCCCGGCGGACTCGAGCGCGCCGGCGTAGAGCTCGGCCACGATCTCGCTCTCGGGGAAGTCGGCGGAGCCCACGGTCACGGTCTCCGAGGACCCCGTGGAGGTCTCCTCGCCCCCGGCGAGCGGATCACCGCCGGAGCCGCAGGCCGTCAGCCCCAGCAGCAGGGCGGCGCCCAGGGCCGGCCCGGCGGCGCGGCGGAGGGAAGCGGGAGCAGTGGTCATGGTGGTTCTCCTGTCGGTCTGTGCGGGTGGTCGGTGCGGGTGGTCGGTGCGGGCGGTGGATGCCGCGGGACGTCGGGCGGTCGGTGCACGCGGTCCGGACGGCCGGTGCGTGCGGGCGGTGGACGGCGGGCGGTCAGGGAGAGGCCAGGCGCAGGCCCGGCGAGGTGGACAGCCGCTGGGCCACGGCGAGCGCGGCGTCCACGGCGAGCGCGAGGACCGCCACGAGCACCACGGAGCCCAGCATTCGCGAGTAGTCGCGCACCGCGAGCCCGTCGATGAGGTAGCGGCCGAGCCCGCCGAGGTTGATGTAGGCGACCACGGTCACCGTCGCCACGACCTGCAGGGCGGCGTTGCGGATCCCGCCCAGGATCACCGGCAGCGCGTTGGGCAGCTCCACACGGGTCAGCACCTGTCCCCCGGTCATGCCCATGGCCGTCCCGGCGTCCTTGAGGGCCGGGGAGACGTTCGCGATCCCGGCGTAGGTGCCGGACAGGATCGGGGGGATCGCCAGCAGCACCAGCGCGATGATCGGAGGCACGAGCCCGAGCCCCAGCAGCAGGGTGAACAGGGTCAGCAGTCCGAGGGTGGGCAGGGCGCGCAGGGCGCCGGTCAGCCCCACGACCAGACCCGAGCCGCGTCCGGTGTGGCCCACCCACAGGCCGAGCGGCACCGCCACGGCCAGGGCGAGGGCCATGGTGATGCCGCTGTAGGCGAGGTGCTCGAGCAGCCGGGCCGGGATGCCGGCGGCGCCGGACCAGTTCTCGGGGTCCGTCAGCCAGGACAGGGCGGTGCCGAAGAGGCTCATGCGACGGCTCCTCTCCGCACGCGCGGCACGGGCGTGCGGGCCCGGCCCGCCCGCTGCCACCGGGTCAGGGCGTGCCCGGTCCCGCGCAGCACCAGGTCGAGGAGCACGGCCAGGAGCACGGTGAGGGCGATGCCGACCACGATCTCCTCGAGGATGGAGCGGCGCAGCCCGTCGGTGAACAGGGTGCCGAGGGACTGCACGCCGATCACCGCGCCCACGCTGACCATGGAGATGTTGCTGACGGAGGCGACCCGCAGCCCGGCGACCAGGACGGGCACCGCGAGCGGCAGCTCCACCGCGAAGAACCGGCGCAGCGGGCGGTAGCCCATCGCGGTGGAGGCCTGCAGGACGTCCCGGTCCACGGACTCGAAGGCGTCCACGGAGGAGCGGACGAGGATGGCCACCACGTAGATCGTCAGGGCCACGATCACGTTGACCACCGAGGTGATCTGCGTGCCCAGCAGCAGGGGCAAAACCACGAACAGGGTCAGGGACGGGATCGTGTAGAGCAGGGACGAGCCCGTGACGAAGACCGGGCGCAGCGTACGGTTGCGGGCGGCGAGGCGGGCCACCGGGATCGCGACCAGGGCGCCGAGGAGCAGCGGGAGCACCGACTGGACGAGGTGCGCGCCCGTGAGCTCCAGGACGTAGGGCCAGTTCCGGCTCGTCCAGTTCACCGCGGGGTCCTCCCGCCGAGCCGGGCGTCCTGGATGGCGGCGATGATCTCGCCGGGCTCCATGACCCCGATCGCCCGCCCGCCGTCGTCGACCACCACGGCCAGGCCCGAGGGCGACGACAGGGCGGCGTCCAGGGCGCTGCGCAGGGAGCCGCCGGGCCGGTGCAGGGTGCCCCCGACCACGGGGTCGGCCTCGGCCCCGGTGCGCACCCAGCCGCGCGGGGCGCCGTCGCCGTCGATCCGCAGGGTCCACCCCCCGGGGAAGGGACCGTCCCCGGGCCCGACGACGCCCGGGCTGCCGTCCGGGCGGAGGACCACCACGGAGCGGACCGGGATGTCGTGGGCCGAGTCGAAGGTGAGGGAGCGAAATCCGCGGTCGCGGCCCACGAAGTCCGCCACGAAGTCGTCGGCCGGTGCCCGCAGCAGCTCCTCCGGGGTGGCGTACTGGGCCAGGCGCCCGCCCGTGGCGAAGACGGCCACCTTGTTGCCGAGCAGGATCGCCTCGTCGATGTCGTGGGTGACGAACACGACCGTGCGGTGCAGCCGGCGCTGGAGGTCCAGCAGCTCCCGCTGCAGGTCCTGGCGCACCACGGGGTCCACGGCGGAGAACGGCTCGTCCATGAGCAGGATCGGCGGATCGGCCGCGAGCGCCCGGGCCACGCCCACCCGCTGCTGCTGCCCGCCGGAGAGCTGGGACGGATAGCGGGAGTCCAGCCCCGCGTCGAGGCCGACCGTGGTCAGCAGCTCCCGGGCCCGCTCGCGCGCCTGCTTCTTCGGCACGCCGTTGAGCCGGGGGACGGTCGCGATGTTGTCGACCACGGTGCGGTGCGGCATCAGGCCCGACTGCTGCATGACGTAGCCCATGGAGCGGCGGAGCTCGTGGGCCGGCACGGAGGTGATGTCGCGGCCCTCCACGGTGACGGTGCCGGAGGTGGGCTCCACCATGCGGTTGATCATCCGCAGGGACGTGGTCTTCCCGCAGCCGGACGGCCCCACGAAGACGGTCAGCGACCCCCGCGGGATCTCGAGGTCGAGGGCCTCGACGGCGGTCGTCCCGTCCGGGTAGGTCTTGCCGGCACCCTCGAAACGGATGGCGATGTCGGTCATGGAGATCCTCCCGTTGCCGTGCGGACAGTATATGAGGCGCGCGGGATCGCGGTCCGGATGACGACCCGGACTACCTATGAGAATGATTCTCGTTATACTCCTGGGCATGCGCCTCGTCCTCGTCAGCTCGATCGACGCCCTGGCCCGCCAGGCCGCTGCGGAGCACCTGCACGCCCGGCAGCCCGACGCCCTCTTCGTCCGGTGGGACCCCGGCAACCGCGGAGGGCTCGTGCGCCACCACTTCCACAGGGGCGGGTCCGGGCTGCCGCACCACGTCGATCCGGACGCCGCCGACGAGCCCGGCCCCGGGCTCTCCCCACGCACCGACCACCGTGCCGCCGCCCTGCACGATCTGGGCCACCACGTGGTCGAGCAGCTCAGAGCCCTGGCGGACGGCGACGGGGCGCGCATCGCGGTGCTGCTGCTCCCCATGGGCCTGTCCTCCAACGACGCCCTGCACGCCCTGGGCCACTCCGCCCCGGTGCTGGCCGCGGCGCCGACCGGCCTGTTCATCGACACGGTCGTGCTCGCGTGCGACCCCGAGGTCGTCGAGGACGTCCTGTGGGACGTCACCGCGGCCCTTCCCGGGGAGGCACCCACGCTTCTGGAGCAGCACCGGGACCCGGAGGCCGCAGGCTTCGTCGTCGAGGGGGAATACCGCCGCACGGCCGGTGAGTTCCTGGCCGCGGAGCTGGCCTTCTGCAGCACGCTCCTGGCCGTGCACACCGTGCACCCCGGCCTCGTCCCCCACGACCCGGAGGCCTACCGGCGCGGCGTCGAGCTGGTCCGCGAGCTGGGCCCGCACCTGACCGTGGTCGATGCCGGAGCCGTCCAGCGCAGCGGGCTTCCTCCCGGGGCCCCCGGCGCCGCGGACGACCACAGCACGGACGGCGGACGCCTCGGCGCCTTCGACCTCCCCTCCGCCCTGCTGCGCTGCCGGCCGGGGACGATCCCCTCCCACGCACCCGAGGGGGAGGGCGCAGCCACTGTCGTGCTCCGCACGGACCGCCCCCTCGACCCGGCCCTGTTCCGCGACGTGCTGGGCGACCTGGTGCGCGGGGCCTGCCGGGTCCGCGGCACCCTGCACTTCCACGACGACCCGCACCGGCCCGTGGCCATCGAGGGCGTGGGGCCCCACGTCTGGCTCGAACCGGCGGGGATCGACCCCGGCGGCCTCGACCGCATCGTGGGGCTGCTGGAACGGACCGACCGTCACGGCCCCGTCGCGCACCCGGCCCCGACCGAGGACATCCCGTGCGGGTGCGCGATCGCCCTGACCTCCCCGCTGCTCGATCCGCAGCGCCTCCAGCTCCTGCTCCAGCAGGCCACAGGTGGGGCCGCACCCGGTGCGCCGGACGCCGATCCCGCTCCCCCGGGAGCACGGACGGACATCCCCTGACGACCCGCGCCCCGCTGCGCCTCCGGAGGGGCCGCGGAGCAGGCCGGGCACCGGACCGGTGGGACCGGCCCCGTCGACCAGCAGAACCCGCGGTCCAGGACCCGCCGAGGCTGGGCGCCGGTGCTCGGGGACCGGATCGGCCGGCGGTCCGGGGCCACGCCGGACGCAGGCCCCGTACCGCGGCACCGCATAGACTCCCGCCCAGGAGGTGGGTGATGCACAGCCTGGAACTGCTGCTCGGCGAGGACGCCGAGGCGTCCGTGCGCGCCGACTGGGACCGGCTGATCGAGGCGGGCCTGCCCAGCTCCGGCCGGCACCGGTCCCCGTCCAACCGCCCGCACATCACCGTGGTGGCCGCGCCCTCGCTGGCCCCGGAGACGGTCCCGGGCATCGACGAGCGGGTCGCCGCCGCCGCCGGGTTCGTCGACCTGCCGCTGGCCAGCGCCGGGGTGCTGCTGTTCGGCCCCGGGCGGGGCGGCTACGTGGTGGTCCGCCAGGTGGTGACCACCCCCGAGCTGCTCGAGCTCCACCGGCGGGTCTGCGACGCCGTCGGCACCGTGCCCGGACAGGCCCGCACCTCCTTCCCCGGGGCCTGGACCCCGCACATCACCCTGGCCCGCCGGATGCGCCCGGACCAGGTGGCCGTGGCCCTCGACGTCCTCGAGCCGCACCCCGCGCTGCTGCGGGCGGTCTCCCTGCGCCGCTGGGACTCGGACGCCCGCACGGTGGTCCGGCTGGCCTGACCGGCCGGAGGTCGGGTCCCGCGCCCCGGAGCTCCTGCGGCCCCGGTGCGGCGGGGGCGCCGGAGCCGCGTAGGCTCGAGGTATGACGAGCGCACAGGACATCGCCGGCTGGATGGTCGACCGGATCCGCACCGAGGGACGGCTGTCCCAGGAGCAGGCCGTGCAGGAGATCCCGGAGACCTTCGGGCCCGAGTGGGTCCGCACCCTGGAGAACGGGCACACCGCGATCAGCAAGGAGGTCCTCGCGGAGTTCCGCAAGGCCCACGGCGGCACGGTGCAGTGGGACCGGGACCGCCGCTTCTGGTCCGTCAAGGGCTGACCCCCGGGGCCCTCACCCGGACCCCGGACCCGCCCTCAGCATCCGCCGCCCCATCTCCCGCAGGACCTCGGCGAGCTCCGGAGGGTCCAGGACCTCCAGCTCGAAGCCGGTCCGCACCAGGTGGAGGGCGGTCTCGGCCAGGTCGTCCCCGCCCGCCTCGAGCACGCACGCGGCCGGGCCGTCGGCCGTGAGCCGCCCCGCCTGCGGCGGGACGACGTCCTCGGCGCGCTCCAGCGGCACGAGCAGGCGCACCCGCACGGGGTGCGCGCAGGCCCAGGTGGTGACCGACCGGCGCACGTGCTCCTCCACGTCGGGCACCGGGCGCGGGACGAACCGGAACGTGGTGGTGCGCGCGCCGTGGATCCGGTCCAGCCGGAACGTGCGCCAGTCGTCCCGGTCCACGTCCCAGGCGAACAGGTACCAGCGCCGGCCCAGGGACAGCACCCGGTACGGCTCGATCCGCCGCTCGGCGCGCCGGCCGTCCCGGGTCTCGTAGTCCAGCCGCACCAGCACCCGCGTCCGCACGGCCCGGGCCAGCAGGACCAGGACGTCCGCGTCCACGCCCGGCCCGGCCGGGACGACGACGTCGACCGCTCCGGCCACGGCCGAGACCTCCTCGCGCAGACCCGGCGGCATCATCTGGTCCAGGACCGTCAGCGTCCGCAGCGCGGCCTCGCCCAGCCCGTCGATCCCGGAGGCCGCCGCCAGCCGCAGGCCCACGGCCGCGGCCACCGCCTCCTCCGGCTGCAGCAGCAGGGGCGGCAGCCGGCGCCCCTGCCCCAGGCGGTAGCCGCCGCCGTGTCCCCGGTCCGCCGGCACGGGATAGCCCAGCTCCCGCAGCCGGTCGACGTCCCGGCGCACGGAGCGGACCGTGACGCCCAGCTCCGCGGCCAGCTCGGGCCCGGTCCACACCGGCCGGGACTGCAGCAGGGAGAGCAGGCGCAGGACGCGGCGGGTCGGATCGGTCATGGCACCAGTGTCCTCGCGTCAGCGGACAGGATCTGTCCGCTCCTGCGCGGACACTGGGCGCACGGCCCCGCACCCGCCGAGGGCCCCGAAACAGGAGGGAACCGCCATGCCCGACCTCGACGTCGCCGCCTGCGCCACCGACCAGATCGAGTGGCACTGGACCCGACAGCTGCGGCCCCGCCTCGCCGGCCTGACCGATGACGAGTACCTCTTCGACCCCACCGGCGGGTCCGCGTGGACGGTCCGCCCCCGGGCCGAGCAGCGCACGCCGATGCAGGCGGGCCGCGGGGAGTTCGTGGTGGACTTCGCCTTCCCCGAGCCGGTGCCCGCGCCGTTCACGACCATCGCCTGGCGGATGGCCCACGTCGTCGTCGGGATCCTCGCGGTGCGCAGCCACGGGCACTTCGGCGGCCCGGAGGCCTCCTACCAGGACTGGGCCTACGCCGGCACCGCCGACGAGGCCCTGGACCAGCTGGACCGCGAGTACGCGCGCTGGACGGCCGGGGTGCGCTCCCTGTCCGGAACGGACCTGGCGCGCCCGTGCGGACCGGTGGAGGGCCCGTACGCGGAGCTGCCGATGCTCGCGCTGGTGCTGCACATCAACCGAGAGCTGATCCACCACGGCGCGGAGCTCGCCCTGCTGCGCGACCTGTACGCCCACACCCGCTGACCCACCTGCTGACCCACCTTCCCGGACGCCAGGAGACGACCATGCCGTTCCTCACCCGCACCGTCACCGACGAGCGCGACGCCCTCGCGGCCTTCGCCGCCCAGCAGATCCGGCAGATCGCCACCACGCTGCAGGGGCTCGACGCCCGGCAGCTGCGGGCGACGCCCTCCGCCAGCGCCATGAGCCTGGGGGCGCTGGCCCGCCACGTCCTGTTCATCGGCGAGCACGGCGCGTTCGCCGAGCTGACGGATCCCGGCCGCACGCCGGAGCAGCCGCAGGACGGCACGGACCGGGCGGCCGGCGCGGTCCTGCCCGAGGCCGTGCGCCCGGCGGACACCGCCGAGTCCCTGCGCGCGGCCCTGCTCGCGCTGGCCGACCGTGTCGAGGCCGCTCTGCGCACCGCGGATCCCGAGGCGCGGATCCCCGTCCCGGAGGCCCCCTGGTTCCCGCCCGACCTGGACACCTGGCCCGCCCGGTGGGTCGCGCTGCACATGGTCGAGGAGAACGCCCGGCACGCCGGGCACGCGGACATCCTGCGCGAGAGCATCGACGGCAGGACCGCCTACGAGCTCAACGCCCTGGCGGACGGGGAGGAGCGGCGTCCGGAGGGGTGACCGCCAGCAGCTCCCGCGGCACCAGGTGCCCGTCCCGCACCCCCGCCAGCAGCCGCGGGTCCAGCGGCGTGCCGCGCCGGAGCACGCTGATCGTGCCCGAGGCCTCGAAGACCACGCACGCGATCTCGGCGGGATGGCGCACCCCGGCCGCCCGGAGGGCGCCGAAGAGCTCGGCCTCCACCACGTGCACCCGGCGCAGGTTGGCCTCCAGCACCCGGTCGCCGGCCATCAGCAGCACGGCCCGGTTGTTCATCAGCGCGGACACCCGGATCCCGGAGCGGAGCCGGCCGAACCCGGCCTCCAGGGCGAAGAGCGTGCCGAGCCCGAGCACGCCGGCGGCGAGGGTGGGCGTGTCCCCGAGCACCGCGCGCCCGGCCACGGCCCCGAGCATCACCGCCACGACCGCGTCGAAGGTGGACAGCCGGGAGAGCACGCGCTGCCCGAGCAGGCGCACCATGAGCAGGAACGCCAGGTAGATGCCCACGGCCGAGAGCACCACCGCGAGCGCGCCCGGGGCGTCCACCCCGAGGCGCGCCAGGACGTCGTCGAGCACGGCTCAGACCTCCTGGTCCGCGAACTGGGTCTCGTACAGCTCGGCGTAGCGCCCGCCCGACGCCAGCAGCTCCGCATGCCGGCCGCGCTCCACGATCCGGCCGCCCTCCACCACCAGGATCTGGTCGGCGGAGCGGATGGTCGAGAGCCGGTGGGCGATGACCAGGGCGGTGCGCCCCTCCATCGCCTCGCCCAGCGCGGCCTGGACGTAGGCCTCGTTGGTGGAGTCCAGCGCGGAGGTCGCCTCGTCGAGGATGACCACGCGCGGGGCGGCCAGCAGCAGGCGGGCGATCGTCAGCCGCTGGCGCTCACCGCCGGAGAGCCGGTAGCCGCGCTCGCCGACCACGGTGTCGAGCCCGTCCGGCAGCGCCCGGATCACGTGCTCCATCCGGGCCCGGGTCAGGGCGTCCCACAGCTGCTCGTCCGTGGCCTCGGGGCGCACGAGGGTGAGGTTCTCCCGGATCGACTCGTGGAACAGGTGCCCGTCCTGGGTGACCATCCCGATGGTCTCCCGCAGCGAGGCGAAGGTCGCATCCCGCACGTCCGTGCCGCCGATCCGCACGGCCCCGGAGGTGACGTCGTAGAGCCGGGCCACGAGCTGGGCGATGGTGGACTTGCCCGCGCCGGAGGAGCCCACCAGGGCGACGGTCTGCCCGGGCAGCACCGTGAAGCTCACCCCGTGCAGCACCTCCTCGCCGCCCCGGGAGTCGAGCACCGCGACGTCCTCGAGGGAGGCCAGGGAGACCTCCTCGGCGGAGGGGTAGGCGAAGCGGACGTCGTCGAACTCCAGCGACGCCGGGCCGGGGGGCAGGGCCCGGGCGCCGGGCCGCTCCTGGATCAGGGGCACGAGGTCGAGGATCTCGAAGACGCGCTCGAAGCTGACCACGGCGCTCATGATGTCCATCCGGGCGTTGGCGAGCATGGTCAGCGGGGCGTAGAGCCGGGTGAGGAGCAGGGCGAGGGTCACGACGTCGCCGGCGTCCAGGTTCCCGAGGATGGCCTGCGCACCGCCCAGCCCGTAGACCAGGGCCAGGGCCAGCGCGGAGACCAGGGTGAGCGCGGTGACGAAGACGGTCTGCAGCATCGCCACCCGCACGCCGATGTCCCGCACGCGGCCGGCCCGGCGGGCGAACTCGGCGGACTCGGTCTCCGGCCGGCCGAAGAGCTTGACGAGGGTGGCGCCGCCGGCGGAGAACCGCTCGGTCATCTGCGTGGACATGGACGCGTTGTGCTGGGCCGCCTCCCGCTGGAGCCGGGCCAGCCGCCCGCCCATGGCGCGGGCCGGGACCAGGAAGATCGGCAGCAGCAGCATGGACAGGGCCGTGACCTGCCACGAGATCGTGACCATGACGACGACGGTGAGCAGCAGCGAGACGATGTTGCTGACCACGCCGGAGAGGGTGTTGGAGAACGCCCGCTGCGCGCCGATCACGTCGTTGTTGAGCCGGGAGACGAGGGCCCCGGTGCGGGTGCGGGTGAAGAAGGCGATCGGCATCCGCTGCACGTGCTCGTAGACCGCGGTGCGCAGGTCGAGGATCAGTCCCTCCCCGATCCGGGAGGACAGCCAGCGGTTGAGGATGCCCAGTGCGGCGTCGACCACCGCGACCGCGGCGATGGCCACGGCGAGCCACACGACCACGGAGACCTCGTCGCCGCCGGTGATGGCGTTGACCACGTCACCGGCCAGGATGGGCGTGACCACGCCCAGCAGGGCCGTGAGCACCGAGATCACCAGGAACACCGTGAGCAGGGAGCGGTGCGGACGGGCGAAGGTCACGATGCGCCGCAGGGTCTCCCGGTTGATCCGGCGGTCCTTGACGTCCTGGCCCTGGACCGTCCGCCACAGGACCATGTACGGCGAGTTCTGCATGCTCATGGGTGAGCCCCCGTTCTGCGGGGGTCGCCCGCGCTGGAACCGGCCCGGCGCCGTGGTGGTGCGCGCCGCGCCGGACCGATTTTACGCCTCCGTGCCGACAGCGGCGGTGGAGGCGCGGGGGCGCGGCCGACGGACGGCGACGGCCCCCGTGCCGCGGCAGGCAGCAGCACGGGGGCCGTGGCTCCGGCCCGACGGGGACCGGGGCGGGTGCCGTGGGATCAGGCGCGCGCGGCGGCCCGGCGCTTCGCGGCGAGCACGTGGTCCACCGACCAGCGCCCGGCACCGGTGAGGGCCAGGAGCAGCGTGCCCGCGCCGAGCAGCAGGACGAGCTCGAACCCGCCGTCGGCTGCGAAGAAGCCGGCGGGCAGGTGGACGAGGACGAGGGCTCCCAGCATGGTGAGGGTCAGGAGGGCGGCGACCACCCGGGTGCCCAGGCCGAGGACCAGCAGCGCCCCGCCGACGAGCTCGAGCACGGCGACGGCCGGGGCCGCGACCTCGGCCAGCGGCACGCCCATCTGGGCGAACGAGGCCTGGGTGCCGGCGAGGGTCCACTCGCCGACCTTCTGCCGGCCGTGGAGCAGGAAGGTGAGGCCGAGGACGACCCGCAGGACGGTCAGGCCGAGGGTGGGGCCGGCGCTCGCGGCGGCGACCCCGGCCGGGGCGGAGGAACGGGAGGCGGTGGCGCGCTCGGGCGCGGACGTCGTGGACATGTCACTATCCTACCCCGAAATACTTTCTGCTACAACTTTTACCGCCGCATGCTTATGGGGTCACAGCTGGTCGGCGGCCATGCCCCGGGCGGTCGGGCCCTGGGCGTCGTCCTCGACGAGGCGCCCGATCAGGGCGAGCTGCTGGACCTGGACGGGGGTGAGCCGGTCGATCACCGTGCGGCGGACGTGGGCGACGTGGCCCGGCGCCACCTGCTCGACCTTCTCCATGCCACGGTCGGTGATCTCCGCGAGCACCACGCGCTTGTCCTTCTCGTCGCCCGTGCGCACCACGAGGTCGTCGCGCTCGAGCCGCGCCACGATCCGCGACAGCCGGGACTGCGAGGTGTTGGTGGCCGTGGCGAGGTCCGACATCCGCCGCCGCCGGTCCGGGGCCTCGGAGAGCATCGCCAGGACGAGGTACTCGGCGAGGCTGAGGTCGGCCTCGGCCTGCAACTGGGACTCGATGCTGCCGGGCAGGGTGAACATGATGGACACGAGCGCCAACCAGGCCTCGCGCTCCTCGGGGGACAGCCATCGGGTCTCGGTCATGGGCACGATTCTACGAGCCGGGGCCCCGCCGCCGGTCCCGCACCGCCCGCGTCCCATAATGGGAGCCATGGATTCCCTCGGCACCTGGCCCCGCCCCGTTCCCGCGGACGATCGCGACTTCGACGTCCAGGTGATGAAGCGCCTGCGCACCGCGCACGGCGAGGACGGCGCCGCCGACCGTCCGTCGTGGGGTGAGCGGCTGGGCACCTCGATGCTGCTCGTGGTCCCGCTGCTGAGCGCACTGGCCGTGGTCCTGCTGTGGCAGCAGTGGTCCCGCTCCGGGGCCGCGTGGCTGCTCGCGCTGATCGCCGCGGTCCTCGTGGCCACCGCACTGTGGTGGACGTCCCGGCTGCGCCGCGCCTTCACCGCGGCCCAGGGCCGGCTCGGCTCCCGCCTGGCCCACGTGGTGGACCACGGGGTGGGCGTGGTCCGGGAGCTGACCCTGGAGCCCCTCAGGGCGCAGGACGGTGCCGCCGCGGAGGCCCCCGAGGACGGCGGGCGGGTGCGCGCCCGCCTCGAGCTGTCCGTCACCCCGGTCCGCGGCTCCCGGTTCCGCACGGTGGTGGAGGCGGTCTACGACGCCGACGCGGCCCTGCTCCTGGAGGTCGGCTCGCACGGGCCGGTGCGCTTCCTGCGCGACGACCCCGAGGGCACCGCGGTGATCGACACACGGCTCTCCGAGGCGCAGGTCGAGCAGGTCTACCGGGGCGCCGCCCTCAACTGACGCCCTGCCGCTGCGCCCGGCGGGCCTCCGCGCGGCGCTCCTTCTCGATCCGCCGGCGCAGCTGCTCGCACAGGTCCTCCCCCGCCTGCAGCAGCTCCGGCAGGCGCTCCCGCTCGGTGGTCTGGGCGCGGAAGGCGTCCGTCACGCCCACCCCGTGCTCGGGCCGGCGGACCAGGTCGACCGCCTGCCCGGCCCGCACCGTGCCCGGTGCGAGCACCTTGAGGTAGGCCCCCGAGCGGCCGCGCTCGGTGAACCTCCGCAGCCACCCGCGCACCTGCATCACCCCGCGGAACGTGCCGCAGGGGATGCGCGCGTCGGTCACCTGCAGCAGCACGTCCCCGATCCGCCAGACCTCGCCCAGCCGGGCGCCGTCGACGTCGACGCCGGAGAGCGTGAGGTTCTCCCCGAAGGAGCCGTCGGGCAGCTCCCGGCCCAGTTCCCGCGCCCAGTGGTCCAGCTCCTCGCGCGCGAACGCGTAGACGGCCTGGTCCGTGCCGCCGTGGTAGGTGCTGTTGCCGATGAAGTCCCCGGCCAGCCCGGAGCCCAGACCGCCCTTGCGCGGGCCCGGTTCGCGGATCTCCACGGGACCCGCCACCGGGCGCTTGCGGATGCCCGTGGGCAGGGAGGAGCGGGCGGGGTTCTCCTCGGCCCGGCCGACGTTGACGCTGCGGACGTGGGCGGTCACCGGCGGACGTCCTCGCCCGGGTGACCGGCCGCTCCCCCGCCGGACCCGTCCAGTTCGTTATGGTGGGTCGGGGAGTACACCGCGGAGCCGATGAGGTACCCGGAGCGGGCCAGCGCCATGCTGCCCACCGCCGACGTCAACAGCTGCAGGACCACCGCGGCGAGCAGCTTCACCGCGTTCTCCACCCCGGGCAGGAAGAAGAACGCCCCGGTGAGGACGAACGAGACGCCGATGCCCGCGGCGGTGGCGATCGCCGAGGACCGGGTGTAGAGGTCGGGGAGCGTGATGATGCCCACCGTGGCGGTGAGGAAGACCAGGGCACCCAGGACGATGAAGGCCTGCCCCACGAGGCTCATCCACAGGGTGTCGTGCATGATCGGGTCGAACTCCATGCTCATCGCCTCCCCTTGGTCAGCGCGCGGGCGAGGGACAGGGTCGCCAGAAAGCCCACGAGGGTGGCGACGAGCACCAGGTCGAAGACCGGCGGGCTCATCGCCAGGACGCCGAACAGCGCGATGAGCCCCACCACGGCGAAGAACAGCAGGTCGGCGGCGATGGCCCGGTTGGCGTCGTTGGGGCCGCGGAACATCCGTATCCCGGCGACGAGGACGGAGGCGGCGAGCACCAGCACGCCGAAGAGGACGCCGATCATCGGGGCGCCCCGTCCACTCGGATGCCGTTCAGCATGTGCGTCTCCATCTCCTGCAGGCTCGACCGTGCGTCCTGCGGTCCGTCCGAGTACATGGCGTGCACGAAGACGTCGTACTCCCCCGTGCCGTCCTCGCCGCCGTCCTCGCCGCCGTCCGCGCCGTTCCGGGACCGGGCCACGGTGGCCAGGGTCAGTGTGCCCGGCGTCAGCGAGATGAGCACGCTGAGCAGGACGGTCTCGAACTCGCTGCGGCACCGGGTGCGGTAGCGCACCACGATGGGCGAGGAGCGCTGACCGGGGGTGAACACGTCCTGGGTCACCGCCACGTTGGAGAGGACCAGCGCCCACGCGTACCAGAGCAGGAAACCGATCAGCCGGAACGGCCAGGTCAGCCACTTCACGAGGAGATCACCGCCGCCACGAACGCGCTGGTGTCCACGAGTCCGTCCGCGGCCGTGGCCGAGACGCCGAGCAGCAGCTCACCGCCCACCCCGAACGCGAGGGTGATGACGGCCAGGACGAGAGCGGGGGCGATGAGTGCCACCGAGATGCGGCGCTCCTTCGTGCCCACGGCGGCGACGACCTCGCTCGACGAGTCCTCCGGCCTCCCCAGGAACATCCGGCCCCAGATCTTGAGCGAGTACAGCAGGGTGAAGAGGCTGACCCCCACCGCCACGAGGGCGGCGGCGAGCTGCTGTTCCTCCAGCGCCGCCAGGATCAGCGCCAGCTTGGCCACGAACCCCGAGAACGGCGGGATGCCGGTCAGGGACAGGGCCGCGACGAAGAACACCACGGCGGTGAGCGGTTCCCGCCGGAGCAGTCCCGTGACCTCGCCCAGCGGGTGGCGCCCGTAGGCGAGCTCCACCGCTCCGGTGGACAGGAACAGGGAGACCTTCACCACCGTGTGGTGCAGGAGGTAGAAGATGCCCGCGGTGAGGCCCACGACGCCGAACAGGGCGACGCCCAGCAGGATGTAGCCGATCTGGCTGACCGTGGAGTAGGCGAGGATCGCGCGGGCGTCCCGCTCTCCCACGGCGCCGAGGACACCGATCACCATGCTCGCGGAGAACACCACGACCCCGATCCACAGGTACTGCGCCATGCCGTCGAAGATCACGGCGTAGATCCGGTAGATCGCGTAGACCGCGACCTTCGTGTGCAGCCCTGAGAACAGCGCGGTGACGGTGGGCGACATGAAGGGGTATGTGCGGGCCAGCCAGCCGTGCACGGGCACCACGGCCGCCTTGACCGCCAGGGCGGAGAGGACCACCGCCACCGACACCGCCACGGCGGTGGACTCCGCCGCCCGGCCCGCCAGCTCGCCGACGTTCACGGTGCCCGCCGTGCCGTAGACCAGCCCCACGCCCGCGAGGAAGATCGTGGAGGCCAGCAGGTTGACGCTCACGTAGATCCGCGAGGACGTGACCTGCATCAGTCGTCCCCGCCCGCGGTGGGCGAGGATGATCAGCGCGTAGGACGGCAGGAGCATGACCTCGACGAACACGAAGAGGTTGAACAGGTCCGCCGTGAGCAGGGCCCCGTTGCAGCCCGCGGTGAGCACGAGCACCAGCGGGCCGAAGTAGCGCTTCTCCGCCTGCCCCGAGACCACCCCGAACCAGCAGGTGACCAGGGTCACGAAGCCGGTCACGGTGAGCATCAGCGCGGTGAACAGGTCGGCCGCGAACGGGATGGCGACGCCGGTGGGCCAGAGTCCGATGCGGTGGGCCAGCACGGTGTCGCCGTCCAGGAGGGTGGCCAGCAGCCACACCGCCCACACGACATCGGCGCCCAGGACGGCCAGCAGCCCCGCCTTGCCGATCCGCTGGGAGTTGCCGGCCAGCACCAGCACGCCGGCGGCCAGCAGGGGGACGATGACGAAGAACGGAATCAGGTCCGCGGTCATGCGCGACCACTCCGCCCCGGGCCCGGCTCGAGGCGGGTGCCCAGCGGGTCCGTTCCCGCGGGTGCGTCGCGGTGCGTCCCGGTGCTGTCAGCGGAGTCGTCCGCGGGGTCGTCCATCAGGTCAGGGGTCTCCATCTCCCGGCCGGTGAGCTCGAGGTCGGTGTCGTCGTCGTCGTCGCCGGTCACGGCGAGCACGAGCATGTACATGGTGATCGCGAAGGCGATGACGATCGCCGTCAGCACGAACGCCTGCGGCAGCGGGTCCGCCGTGGCCGCGGGGTCCGGGGAGGCCCCCAGGGGCTCGCCCCGCCGGTCCACGCCGCCGGACGCCATGATCAGCAGGTTCACGCCGTGGCTGAGCAGGGCGAAGCCGATGATCAGCCGGACCATGCCGCGCCGCAGCATCATGAACACGCCGCCCCCGATGAGCACGCCCACGGTCAGTGCGAGTGCCATCAGGAATCATCTCCTCGGTGTCGGTCGGTGCGCTCGGCGGCGGCCCCGGCGGACGTTCCCGCGGCGTTCCCGGCGGCGGGCCCGGCCTGCCGCTCGAGGACCCGGACCCTGCTGCGGTCCAGAGGCGCCGTGCTGGGGTGGTGCGGCTCGGCCGTGGTGGTGGTCGGGCGGGGACCCTGCGTCGGCACCGCGGTGGAGCCCACCCGCCGGAGGGGCGGCGGTTCCTTCTCCTCCACCCCCAGGCGACTGATCGCCGCGAGGATCACGCCGACCACCGCGAGGTACACACCGACGTCGAAGATCAGCGCCGTGGTGATGTGCACGTCGAGCACGTAGAAGTGCAGCGGGCGGAGGAACGAGCCCTCGACCAGGCCGAGGAGGCCCACGCCCACCGCGACGACGACTCCCGCGCCGATGAGCTTCAGGTAGGGCAGGTCGAGGCGGCTGACGCGGTCGTCCTGGGCGGCGAGGTAGACGAGGGCGATGCCGGCGGCACCGATGAGCGCGGCGATGAACCCGCCCCCGGGCTGGGAGTGCCCGCGGAGCAGGAAGAAGAGGGACAGGACGACGATCACCGGCCCGAGCAGGCGGTCCGCGACCCGCAGGATCATGGTGTTGTCCTCGGCGTCGCTGATCGGGGAACCCGGCGGCTCGGTGATGGGACTGTGCAGCTTGGGCAGCAGGCCGCGCGACTCCAGGGCCACGACGATCGCGATGCCGGCCACGCCCAGCACGGTGAGCTCGCCCAGCGTGTCCAGGGCGCGGAAGTCGACGAGGATCGTGTTCACCACGTTCGTGCCTCCGGTCTCCGTCTCGCCCTCCGTGAGGTAGTACCGCCCCGCGTCGGAGAGCCCGCGACGGCCGGTGAGCGCCCACACGGCCACGGCGGCGGAGGCGCCCGCGAGGACCGCGACGACGGCCGCGGTGGTCGTCCGCCGCCGGCCCGTGCGGTGGAAGGTGGACGGCAGGCGGTTGAGCAGCAGCACGATGACCACCACGGTCAGGATCTCGACGAGCAGCTGGGTCAGCGCCACGTCGGCCGCGCCGAGCTCGAAGAACCACAGCGCGACGGCGAAGCCCACCACCCCGATGATGGTCACCAGGGCGATCCGGCTGCGCACGCCCAGCGCCAGCAGCACCCCCACCAGGACCACGCCGAGCAGGATCCAGTCCAGCGGGTCCGTCACGTCGCCGTGCAGCGGCGGGACGTCGACCGTGGACACTCCCACTACGGTCAGCAGCACCAGCACGGCCACGGGCGGGACCAGATGCCGGTAGGGGGCGTCGGTGCGGGTGAGATCCCCGACCCGCTCGCCCAGAGCGACGGAGCCGTTCCGGAACGCCTCGACGGCACCCACCCCGGTGACGGGCGACAGCTTCCGGTCCAGGAACCGGTCCATCCTCCTCCGGGCCAGCACGAGCGCGCCGCCGAGGGCGAACACCACCAGGGACATGTACAGCTCGGGGGCGAAGCCGTGCCACAGGCCCAGATGGGGCTCCGCGTCGGGCCCGGCGACGGCGGCGGAGGCGGCGCCGAGCAGCGGCTCCGCCAGCACGCCGGCCAGACCCAGCGCCAGACCGGCCACGGAGACCAGTGCCACGGGGGCCAGGAAAGCGGCGGAGGCCTCCTTCGGCGGGTCCGCGGCCGGACGGCCGGGGAAGATCGTGATGACCATCCGGGCCGAGTAGGCGAACGTGAAGGACGCGGCCAGGACCGCCACGGCGCCCACGAGCCACACGGCGGCCGGCGGCGCGGGGCTCTCCGCCATGGCCTTGAACATGGCTTCCTTGGAGACGAAGCCGAACAGCGGGGGGAGCCCCGCCATGGAGACCGCGGCGAGGGTCATCACGACGGCGGTGACGGGCATCGTCCGGGCCAGCCCGGAGAGCCTGCGGATGTCCCGGCTGCCCGCCTGGTGGTCGATCACCCCCAGGGACATGAACAGCGCGGACTTGAACAGCGCGTGGGCGGCCACGTGCACCACGGCCCCCACCACGGCGTAGGAGGTGCCGATCCCGATGGTCGCCGTCAGGAACCCCAGCTGGCTCACCGTGGAGTAGGCGAGCAGCTCCTTGAGGTCATGGCGCTGCAGGGCGAACACCGCGCCCATCAGGGCGGTGAACAGGCCCACCGAGATGAGCAGGACGTTCCACACCGGCACCTCGCTGAGGGCGGTGGAGAAGCGCAGCATCAGGTAGATGCCCGCCTTCACCATGGCTGCTGCGTGCAGGTAGGCGCTCACGGGAGTGATCGCGACCATGGCGTCGGGCAGCCACGCGTGGAAGGGGAACTGCGCGGACTTGGTGAAGGCCGCCAGTGCGATCAGCACCGCCACGAACGCGGCGAGGCCCGGGGACGTGGACCACACGTCGTCGACGAGGATCTCGCTGAGGCGCGTCGTCCCGGTCGCCACCCACATCGCGACCGCCGCGACGAGCAGGCACAGCCCACCGGCGAAGGTGACCAGGAACGTCCGGATGGCCGGGTCCCGGGCGTGCGGGCCCGAGCGCGCGATGAGCAGGAAGGAGCACAGCGTGGTGAACTCCCACATGACGAACAGGAGGACCACGTCGTCCGCGAGGACGAGCCCGAGCATCGCGGCCGCGAAGAACGTCATCAGGCTGTAGAACGCCGCGTGGCGGCCCCGGCCGAGGTAGCGGGCGGAGTAGGCGATGACCACCGCGCCGATGACCAGCACCAGCAGGCCGAAGAACAGTCCCAGGCCGTCCAGCCGGAGGTGGAAGGAGATCCCGAGCGTGGGCATCCACGGGACCGCCTCGCTCACCCCTGCCGGGTCGGCGCGGCCGTTCCAGGCCGAGACGAGGCCCGCGGCGAGCACCAGCAGGGCCGCGGCGATCGGCCAGCCCGCGTCCCGGCCCGCGCGGCGGCCGAGCAGCCCGGCCAGCGGGGCCAGGAGGTTGGTGAGAACCAGAATGACGAGGAGGGACACGCCTGAATTACCGTCCGGTCGTGGTGAGGAGGGTCCGGGGATTGCCGACGAACCGATCCCTCCACGAGAGGCGGGGCCGGTCAGGTGGTGTCAGAGCTCGGAGGGATGTCCGGAGAGCGACGGACCCCAGGACGTGGTGTAGCCGTTGGTGCCGGCCGGCAGATGCAACCCGCCCCGGAGCAGCACGTACGCCGAGGGCACGTCGTGACCTCGGGGTGCGGGGACCCGAACGACTGGACTCATCAGCCCGAATCTAGCACGAGCGACCGGGCGGCAGCGCTCAGCGCCGCGGCCCGTGGGCCCGGGATCCGGTGTGCGGCACCGTGGGGGTCGCGGCCGTCTCGGCCTCCGGCTCGGCGGTGGCCCGGCGCAGCCCCTCCCGGGGTGGCTCCGTGACGACCGCTCCGAGCGGATCGGTGCCCGGGTCGGCCTCGGGGTCGTCCTCGGGCTCGTCGGCGGGGCGACGGGTGCGGGACGCCCGCGAGGGCAGGGTGGGGCGCCGGCCGCCCGCGCGCGGGGCGTCGTGGATCTCGGTGACGGACACGGCCATCGCGTTGAGCGCGAGACCGAGGAGCACGAACACCCACGCCGCGACGGGGTACCACGCCAGGCCGAGGAGCACTCCGATCACGATGAGGGCGATGGAGGTCAGGTAGGCCGGGGTGAGAACGCGCTGGACGTTGAACTTCATGGGTTCCATTCCACCACGCGCGCGCGTGGATCGACCAACGCGCCCGCGCGTTTCCCGGTCCGCACCCAGGGTCGCGGCCGGCCGCGGGGCGGACCGTGGCCTCGGCGCCCCTGCGCGTATACCGTGGGCGGCATGGACGACCTTGATCCCGAGCTGCTCGACCTCGCCCGTTCCGCCCGCACGGTCACCGTGCTCTCCGGCGCCGGGATGTCGGCGGAGAGCGGAGTGCCCACGTTCCGCGACGCCGGGACGGGACTGTGGGCCCGGTGGTCCCCGGAGGAACTGGCCACGCCCGAGGCCTGGGAGGCCGACCCGGAGCTCGTGTGGTCCTGGTACCTGTGGCGGGCGCGGCAGCTGCGCCGGCTGCGCCCCAACGCCGGGCACCGGGCGATCGCCCGGTGGGCCGAGCGGGCCCGGGTGCAGGTGGTCACCCAGAACGTGGACGACCTCCACGAGCGGGCCGGGTCGGAGGTCCTCGCCCACCTGCACGGCAGCCTGTTCGCCTTCCGCTGCTCGGCCTGCGGCACCCCCTTCCCCGAGGCGCTCGTCCCCGGCCTGTCCCCGGAGCACCCGGTGGACCTGGCGGAACCGACCCGCGAGCGCCCCCCGGTGTGCCCGGCGTGCGGCGGGGCCGTCCGCCCCTCGGTCGTCTGGTTCGGGGAGCTGCTGCCCGAGGGTGCCCTGGAGCGCGGCGCCGACGCCGTGGCGGAGGCCGACCTCGTGCTCGTGGTGGGCACCTCGGGGCTGGTGCAGCCCGCAGCCTCCCTCCCGCTGGTCGCGGCCGGCCGCGGGATCCCCGTGGTGGAGGTCAATCCCGAGGACACGGCCCTCACGCCGCACGCGGACTGGGCCGTGCGGGCCCGCTCCGCCGAGGCGCTGCCCCGTCTCCTGCCCGAACAGCTGCCCGAACTCCTGTCCGAGGGGAACCGTCCCGCGCCGTCCCGGTGAGCGCCCACGGCGGAGCACCGGGAGCTGAGCACCGACGGCCGAGCGCTGATAGCTGAGAGCAGAAAGCAGGCTGGTCTTCTTGTCACGGGCCCCCGGCGGCCACAGACTGAACGACGGACACCGGCTCCGGGACCCCGTCCCGGAGCCCAACCCTTCCAGCCACCGGCTGGTTCCCCACGAAAGGCACGGTCCATGACCCAGTCCATGACGCAGTCCCCCACCCTGCCCCTGCACGACGGCAGCACCATCCCGCAGCTCGGCTACGGCGTCTGGCAGGTCGACGCCGACATCGCCGAGGACGTGGTGGGCCAGGCCCTCCGGGCCGGCTACCGGCACATCGACACCGCCATGATCTACGGCAACGAGGAGGGCGTCGGCCGGGCCATCGCCAACAGTGGCATCCCGCGCGACGAGATCTTCGTGACCACCAAGCTGTGGAACGAGGACCAGGGCTACGACTCCGCGCTGAAGGCGATCGACGCCTCCCTGGAGCGGCTCGGCCTGGAGTACGTGGACCTGTACCTCATCCACTGGCCCACGCCGAAGCGCGGGAAGTACCTGGAGACCTGGAAGGCCTTCCGGGAGATCCGCGACAGCGGCAAGGCCCGCTCGATCGGCGTCTCCAACTTCCCGCGGGAGGAGCTGCAGGAGATCATCGACGAGACCGGCGTGGTCCCGGTGGTGAACCAGGTGGAGCTGCACCCCTACTTCAACCAGGCGGCGCTGCGGGACTTCAACGCCTCCCACGGCATCCTCACCGAGGCGTGGTCCCCCCTGGGCCAGGGCGGCGACCTGCTGAAGGACCCGGCCATCGCCTCGATCGCCCGCAAGCACGGCGCGACCCCGGGCCAGGTCATCATCGCCTGGCACCTGGCGATCGGCAACGTGGTCTTCCCCAAGACCGTCACCCCCGAGCGGATCCGCGAGAACTTCGCGGCCCTCGACGTGCAGCTCGACGCCGAGGACGTCGAGGCGATCAACGGCCTCGACAACGGCGGGCGCATCGGCTCGGACCCGAAGGACTTCAACTGAGCCCTCGGCGCCCGGGGACGGCTCCCCGCCCCTGACGGCCGCCCGCACCGGTGCTCACCGGTGCGGGCGGTGTCCTGCGCGGTGCGGGTCGGCCACGCGGTAGGTCTCCTGGACCAGCCCGCCCGGGAAGGACCGCACGTCCACCAGCTCCAGCGGGACGTCCGTGCCCGCCCCGGCGAACGGGGAGATGCCCTCCCGCAGCAGCACCGGCACGCGGGTCAGCACGAGATCGGCGATCCGGCCGGCGTCGAGGAAGGAGCGGATCGTGGCGCCGCCGTCCACGTAGACGTGGCGGGCGCCCACGGCGTCGAGCAGCTCGACCGCCCCGGGCAGGGACGTCGCCCACCGCACCGGAGGAACCCCCGCCCCCGGGCCCGGGCCTCCGGAGCCGAGCACCACGACGGGACGCTCGCCGTAGGGCCAGTCCCCGAAGCCCAGGACCTGCTCGTAGGTGACGCGGCCGAGGACCACGGCGTCGATCCCGGCCAGGAACGCCTCGTAGCCCAGGTCCCCGGCCCCCGCCTCCGCGGCGGCGGCCCCGCGGCTCTCGAGCCAGGCCAGGTCCCCGTCCGGGCGGGCGATGTACCCGTCCACGCTGACCCCGATGTACACGTGCCCGGCCCAGCCGGGCCTGCCCCGCCCGGCGTCCTCGTCGTTCTCCGTCCCCATCGTCCTGCCCCCTCGTCCTGCCTCCTCGTCCGACCGGTCCCCACGCTAGCCCGGCGGCGGAGCCGCCGAACGCCCCGTGACAGAACCGTTGCACGGCGGCCGGGCCCGCCCGCCCCGCCCGCCGATTGGTGCGGAACCGGCCGACGGGTGAACCATGGTGGTCATGAACACCGACACCACCCGGGCGGGCGACGGCACCACCAGCGCCGCCGCCCCGCACGGCACCCCCGACAACATCCCGGGCGCGGACCTGCCCCGCCCCGCGGGCAAGACCTTCTTCGGACAGCCCCGCATGCTGGCGAACCTGTTCAGCGTGGAGCTGTGGGAGCGCTTCTCCTTCTACGGCATGCAGGGCATCGTCCTGCTCTACATGTACTTCGCCACGACCGAGGGCGGGCTGGGCATCGACCAGTCGACCGCCGCCGGCATCGTGGGCGCCTACGGCGGCGCCGTCTACCTGTTCGCCATCCTCGGCGGGTGGGTGGCCGACCGGCTGCTGGGCTCCGAGCGCACCATGTTCGTCAGCGGCGTGCTCATCATGGCCGGGCACATCTCGCTGGCCCTCCTCCCCGCGGTCTCCGGCCTGGCAATCGGGCTGATCCTCATCGCCGTCGGCTCGGGCGGGCTCAAGGCCACGATCACCAACCTCGTGGGCTCCCTCTACGAGCGCCGCGACCCGCGCCGGGACGCCGGGTTCTCGATCTTCTACATGGGCGTCAACATCGGCGGCCTGACCGGCCCGTTGCTGACCGGTCTCGCCCAGCAGACCTGGGGCTTCCACCTCGGCTTCGGCCTCGCCGCGATCGGCATGGCGTTCGGGCTCACCCAGTACGCGCTGGGCCGGCGCCGGCTGCCAGGCGAGGTCCACCACGTGCCCAACCCCCTGCCCCGGAGCCAGTACGGCCGGTGGATCGGCGTCGCGGCCGCCGCGCTCGCCGTGGTCGCCGCCGCCGTGCTCACGGGCGTGCTCGACGCGGGCAACCTGGCGGACGTCGTGGTGGTCGTGACCGTGCTGGCGGCCGTGGCCCTGTTCGTGCTGCTGCTCACCAGCGCGAAGGTCGACGACGACGAGCGCTCCCGCGTGCGGTCGTTCATCCCGATGTTCATCGGCTCGGCCGCGTTCTGGGCGCTGTTCCAGCAGCAGTTCACCGTGATCACCATCTACTCCGACACCCGGCTGGACCGGAGCCTGGGCGACTGGACCATGCCGATCTCCTGGGTCCAGTCCTTCAACCCGCTCTTCATCATCCTGCTCGCCCCGGTGTTCGCGGTGCTGTGGACGCGCCTGGGCGACCGGCAGCCGTCGACCCCCGCCAAGTTCGGTCTCGGCATCGTCCTGATGGGGTCGGCGTTCCTGATCTTCCTGCCCATGGTCGGGGTGTCCTCCGTGCCGGTGCTGTGGGCCGCGCTGATCCTGCTCGTGGCCACCCTCGGCGAGCTGCTGGTCTCCCCGGTCGGGCTGTCCCTGTCCACCCGGCTGGCCCCCCGGGCCTACCCGGTGCTGATGGTCTCCCTGTTCTACCTCTCCGTGGCTTTGGGCACCGCCCTGTCCGGGTCCCTGGCCGGGTACTACAGCGAGCAGTCGGAGGCCGCCTACTTCGGGGCCCTCGGCGCGGTGACGATCGTCATCGGCGCGGGCCTGCTCGTGCTCTCCCCCTGGATCCGCCGCCGGATGCGCGGGGTGCGCTGACCGGGTCCCGGTCCACAGCGGGCACCGATCCGCCGGGCCCACCGACCGGGCCCCGGTCCACAGCGGGCACCGAGTCGCCGGGCCCACCGACCGGGTCCTGATCCACGGTGGCACCCGACCGGCCCCCGCCGCACGGCGCCGACCGGAGCCCGGGCCGCGGAACCGTGCTGCACGGGTTCCGGCCCGCGGGCGGTGCCGGCCGGGTTCCGGGCCGCGGCGGGCGGTGGCATCCTCTCGCCCTCCGGCTCAGCCGACCACGATCTGCGCGACCACGTCCGCCGCGGGGCACTCCCGCGCCGCGGCGAAGGCCGGGCCCGCCCACAGCGAGATGGCCTCGGGGTCCCCGGCGGCCGCCGCTGCCGCCCGCAGCGGCTTCGTCAACTGGTTGACCTCGGGATATGCCGCTGGAGCGATATTCGAGTAGCGGTCGATGAAACCGTTCCGCAGGCCGCGGGCCAGGCGGCCGGAGAACGCCCGGGTCACCACCGTCTCCCGGTAGCGGCCCGAGCCGAGTGCCTCCCGGTACGCGGCGGAGGTCCCGGCCTCGTGGGTGCGCAGCAGCAGCGTGCCGACCTGGACCGCGTCCGCCCCGGCAGCCCGGACGGCCGCCGCGTCCGCGGGCGAGGCGATGCCTCCGGCCGCCACGAGCGGCAGGTCGACGGCGGCGCGGACCGCCGCGACGAGCTCGGCCAGGGGCTCCTCGCCCGCCACGTCCTCGGTGCGGTGCGTGCCCCGGTGGCCGCCGGCGGCCGGACCCTGCACGGTCAGCAGGTCGGCACCGGCCCGGGCCGCAGCCTCCGCCTCCGGGACCGAGGTCACCGTGACGGACGTCGTGCTGCCCACCGCCGCCAGCCGGGCCAGGACGGATGCCGCCGGCAGGCCGAAGGTGAACGAGACCACCGGCACCCGCAGCTGCTCGAGGAGCTCGAGCTTGGCGGCCCAGCCGTCGTCGTCGGCCGGGTCCGTGGCGGGCAGCTCGACCCCGTAGTCCCGCGCGGTCTCCTGCAGCGCGTCCCGGTAGGCGGCGACCGACCGGTGCGCGGCCGGGTCCACGGCGGCGCCCGGTGCGGCGGTGTTCGCGGCCTGCGGCACGAACACGTTCACCCCGAAGGGGCCGCCGGTCAGCGCCCGGACCTGTTCGACGTCCGCCCGGACCCTCTCGGCCGGGCGGTTGCCGGCGGCGAGGAAGCCCAGGCCGCCCGCGGCGGTCACCGCCGCGGCCAGCGCGGGCGTCGACGGCCCACCCGCCATCGGGGCGCCCACGAACGGGACGGAGAGGTCGGAGAGCCGGAAGCGGGGCGCGATGCTGGTCATGGCCCCAGGCTAGGAACATGCGGACCCCGCGTCACCCCCTGCGCCGCTCCCCGGCCGTGGCATAGGCTGTGCCCAGACCACCGTCCGCCCGGGCGTGCGCCGGGCACGACCGATTCGAGGCACCCGATGGCCCAGTCCGCCGACTCCAAGACCCGGTCCCGCCCGCAGCCGGAGCTCAAGCGGGTGATGGGTCCCGGGCTGCTCCTGCTGTTCATCGTGGGGGACATCCTCGGCACCGGTGTGTACGCCCTGACGGGGAACATCGCCGGGGAGATCGGCGGCGCCGCCTGGGCCCCGATCCTCGTGGCCTTCGTGGTGGCGACCATCACCGCGTTCTCCTACCTGGAGCTGGTGACCAAGTACCCCGGGGCCTCCGGCGCCGCCCTGTACACGCACAAGGCCTTCGGCATCCACTTCGTCACGTTCCTCGTGACCTTCGCCGTGCTCAGCTCGGGGCTGACGTCGGCGTCCACCGCGGCCTCCGCCGTGGCCTCGAACTTCGCCCGGGGCTTCGGCCTGGACGTGGGCACCACCGGGATCACCGTGATCGCCGTGGCCTTCATCGCGATCCTGGCCGCGATCAACATCCGCGGCGTGACCGAGGGGCTGGCCTTCAACGTGGTCCTCACCTCGATCGAGCTCACCGGGCTGCTCATCGTGATCCTCGTCGGGTTCTGGGCGTCCTTCCAGGGCCAGGCGGACTTCAGCCAGACCATGATCTTCGAGACCTCCGAGGACAAGGGCATCTTCCTGGCGCTGACCGCCGTGACCTCCCTGGCGTTCTTCTCCTTCGTGGGCTTCGAGGACTCCGTGAACATGGTCGAGGAGACCAAGAACCCCAGCCGCGACTTCCCGCGCGTCATGCTCTTCGGCCTGGGCCTCACGGGCGTGGTCTACATCCTGGTCTCGATCTTCACCGTGGCGGTCGTGCCCATCGGCGTGCTCGGGGAGTCGACCACGCCGCTGCTGGACATGGTCCGGATCGGGGCCCCCAACATCCCGATCGACACCATCTACCCGTTCCTGACGATCTTCGCCGTGGCCAACACCGCCCTGATCAACATGCTCATGGCCTCCCGCCTGCTCTACGGCATGGCGCGGCAGGGCGTGCTGCCGGACTTCCTGGGACACGTGCTGCACGGGCGCCGGACCCCGTGGTCCGCGATCGTGTTCACCACCCTGCTCGCCATGGGCCTGATCATCGTGATCAACAACCTCCTCGGCAGCGGGACGGCGAGCGCCCTCGGCGGCACCACCGCGCTCCTGCTCCTCGGGGTCTTCACCATCGTCAACATCGCGGCGATCATCCTGCGCAAGGACCACGGACCCACCCACGACTACTTCCACGCCCCGCGGGTCCTGCCGTACCTGGGTGCCATCACCTGCGCCTACCTCGTGGGGCCGTGGGCGCAGGACCTCATCGAGTACCAGATCGCGGTGGTCCTGCTGCTGATCGGCCTGGGCCTGTGGATCGTCAACTTCCTCTACGACCGGCTGTTCCTCGGCCGCAAGGTACGGTTCGAGAACCCCGAGGACCTCGCCCGGATGGAGGACGAGCCCGAGGGCGGGGACCCGCACCGCACCCTGTGACCCGGTCCGCCGATCGCGGCGGCCCTGACCGAGGAGAGACCGTGACCGTCGTCGTCGGATACATGCCCACCGCCCCCGGACACGCCGCGCTGGACGCCGCGATCCGCGAGGCCGAGCGCCGTGGCACCGACCTGGTGGTGGTCCAGCCGCGGCCGAAGCGCCACCAGCCGCCGGAGGTGGGAGCCGACATCGACGTGGAGCGGGAGAAGCTCGCCCGCTCCGGGCTGCGCTACGAGCTGCGGGAGCCCGACCACGACAGCGACCCCGCGGACGTCATCCTCGACACCGCCCGGGAGCGGGAGGCCGAGCTCATCGTGCTCGGCATCCGCCGCCGCTCCCCCGTGGGCAAGATCATCATGGCCAGCACCGCCCAGCGCGTCCTGCTGGAGAGCCCCTGCCCGGTCCTGGGCGTGAAGGCCGTCTACGACTGAGCGCCGCGTTTTATTTCTGTTTTCGAATTATTAGGCTGGTGCCGGACCCGGGATCGGCGGCCGCCGCGCCGGGTCCGACCCGACGCCGCCGCCGGGACCGCTCCAGCCGCTTTCGAAAGGCCCGCCATGCCCTCCTCGGCCCCCGCCAGGTCCCGTCCCGCCCCCTGGTCCGGCGAGACCCGGCCGCCGCGTCGTTCCCGCTGGGCCACGCTGCTGCGCGTGCTCCTGCCGGCGCTGCTCATCGTGGGGTGGCTGGCCGTGGCCGGCGTCGGCGGGCCGTTCTTCGGCAAGATCTCCGAGGTCTCCACGAACGACCAGTCCAGCTTCCTGCCGGAGTCCACCGAGTCCACCCGCGTGACGGACCTGCAGGGCCAGTTCCGGGACTCGGACGCGATCCCCGCGATCGTGCTCCTCGTGCGAGAGGGCGGCCTGGAGCCGGCGGACCGCGCGTGGGCAGAAGAGACCGTCGCCTCCGTGCAGGACAGCGGACCGGTCGAGGGACGCCTGTCCCCGCCCATTCCGTCCGAGGACGGCGAAGCCCTCCAGGTCGTGGTCCCGCTGCCGGACGGTGAGGTGGTCGAGGACGTCGAGGCGCTCTCGGAGCGGTTCGCGCAGGACCGCCCGGAGGGGCTGCAGGCCTACGTCACCGGCCCCGCCGGGTTCACCGCGGACCTCGTGGCCGGCTTCGAGGGCATCGACGGGCTGCTGCTCGGCGTGGCGCTGGCCGTGGTCTTCGTGATCCTGCTGGTGGTCTACCGCTCCCCGGTCCTGCCCGTCCTCGTCCTGCTGACCTCGGTCTTCGCCCTGAGCGCCGCGATCCTGGTCGTGTACTGGCTGGCCGCCAACGACCTCGTGACCATCAGCGGCCAGGTCCAGGGCATCCTGTTCATCCTCGTGGTGGGCGCGGCCACCGACTACTCCCTGCTGTACACGGCCCGGTACCGCGACGCCCTGCTGCACCACCGCGGCCGGGCCGAGGCGACCCGGGCGGCGCTCAAGGGCTCCGTCGAGCCGATCGTCGCCTCCGGCGCCACGGTCATCGCCGGCCTGCTGTGCCTGCTGCTGTCCGACCTCGCCTCCAACCAGGCGCTGGGCCCGGTGGCCTCGGTGGGCATCGTGATGTCGATCCTGGCGGCCCTGAGCTTCCTGCCCGCGGTGCTCTACGCCACCGGCCGCGGCGCCTTCTGGCCGTTCCGGCCCCGCTTCGACGCCTCCGGGGCGGAGCGCGTGCGCGTGGTCGGCCACGGGGCCGGCCACCGTCCGACCGTGGAGGGCCGGGGCGTGTGGGCGTCCGTGGCCCGCTTCGTGGCCCGCGCCCCGCGGGCGATCTGGGTCGTGACCACGGCGGTGCTGCTGGTGCTGGCCGGGTTCAGCACCCAGTTCCAGGCCACGGGCGTGGAGCAGAGCGAGCTCGTGCTCGGGGAGTCCCAGGCCCGGGACGGCCAGGAGGCCCTCGCGGAGCACTTCCCCGGCGGCTCCGGCAGTCCGGCGGTCGTGCTGGTGCCCACCGGGTCCCTGGACGCGGCGGTCACGGCGATCGAGGACACCGCGGGCGTCGCCGACGTGTCCGCCGTCGCCAACGACTCGCCCTCCGGCACCCTCCCCCTGGGGGAGAACGCGGCCCCGCCGGTCGGCCCGTTCGCCGGCGTGGAGCCGACCGAGGCCGAGGGCCTCTACCAGCTGCAGGCGACCCTGGCCGACGCCGCCGACTCCCCCGCCGCCGAGCAGACCGTCCGCGAGCTGCGGGAGAACCTCGCCGCGGTGGACGAGGAGATCCTGGTGGGCGGGACCACCGCCACGAACCTCGACACCAACGAGACCTCGATCGCCGACCGCACGCTGATCATCCCGGTGATCCTCGTGGTGATCACCCTGATCCTCATGCTCCTGCTGCGCTCGGTCCTGGCGCCCGTGCTGCTGATCCTCACCACCGTGGTCTCGTTCTTCTCCGCCCTGGGCGTCGCCGCCCTGGTGTTCGAGCACGTCCTGGGGCTGCCCGGCGCCGACCCCTCGGTGCCGCTGTTCGGCTTCGTGTTCCTCGTGGCCCTGGGCATCGACTACAACATCTTCCTGATGTCCCGGGTGCGGGAGGAGTCCCTGGTCCACGGCACGCGGGCCGGCATCCTCCGGGGGCTGACCCTCACGGGCGGGGTGATCACCTCCGCCGGGATCGTGCTCGCGGCGACGTTCGCGGCCCTGGCCGTCATCCCGATCATGTTCCTGGTGCAGCTGGCGTTCATCGTGGCGTTCGGGGTGCTGCTGGACGCGCTGATCGTCCGCTCGCTGCTGGTGCCCGCCCTGACCTACGACATCGGGCGGGCCATCTGGTGGCCCGCCCACCGGCGGATCGACCTCTGATCCGGCGGCGCCCCGGAGCGCCCGGTCAGGCGGCGTGGTGGCCGGAGCGGCGGGCCACGACGGGGATCCGGTTCGTCACCGGACGGGCCTCCTCCTCGGGCGCCGGCTCCGCCGCCGGCGCCTGCTCCGCGGCCTCCCACCCGGCGCCCTCCTGCTGCCAGCCGAAGCCGTAGGCCAGCGCGGGCACGAGCAGGTTGGCCAGACCGCAGCCCACGGCGAGCCCGGCCCACGCGACGGGGAACGAGGCGAGGACGTCGAGCGGGTAGTGCACGCCCAGGTAGAGCCGGGAGACGCCGACGAGCGCGGCGACCCCCACGCCGGCGGCCAGGACCGCCGGTGCCCGCCCGGACCGGCGCACCGCGAGGCAGAAGGCCGCCGCGATCGCCAGCGCGGCGCCGGTGTGTCCGGAGGGGAACGACGTGATGCCCTCCACCAGGACGAGCGGCTCGCCGAGCGTCGCGGCGTCCGGACGGGCTCGCCCGACCGCCACCTTGGCCACGGCGACCGCGCCCCAGCCGCAGAGCGCGGTCACGGCGAAGCCGGCGGCGTCCCAGGGGCGCCGCCGGTTCCGGGCGAGCCAGGCGGTGAGGGCGACGATGATGGCGAACGCCCCGGGAGTGGAGAAGGCGTGGTGCAGGGCGAGCGCCGACAGGTCGAGCGCGCCGGAGCGTGCGACGTCGAGCCGCTGCAGGACCTCGGTCTCCCGCGCCGCGATCCCCGGCGAGTACACCAGGAGCCGTCCCACCGTCGCCGTGGCGAGCACGACGATGAAGGGGACGACCACCCACTGGTGCAGCTGGGGCAGGGACCAGGTGGAGCGGGCCGGCCGGGGGGAAGAGTGCTGTGCCGGGAATGCCATGGTGCCCACCATGACATACACCACGTGGGCCCAACGGCCGAGCAGGCCTGTGACAAGGGTCTTCGCGAAGATTTCTCCGCCCGGGCACAGAGAATGACAAATCATGAAGCTGTTCGGGGGACAGACGGCACCGGCACGCTCGCATGACGCCAGGCGTCCCGACGCCGGCCGACGACGGCTGGCACAACCTCGGCGGGATGACGACACTGTCATTTCCCCGTTTCACGTGGAACGGACGAGGGTTCCGGCTCGCGAACAATGTCTTTCGCTTGAGATCCCGACCGCGCTCCGGTGCACCGTGGATTCTCGCCGTCGAGCACGCGCCGGCTGAGACGTCCCCCACTCAGGGGACAATGACGTGCCGCAGGAGCCGCACTAGACTGATCGGCCAACCAGGCCCCGTGCCACCCGACCGACGATGGAGCACCCGTGTTCAAGAAGGACCCGTCCCGCCGCGCCCGACCGGCCGCTTCCCACGCCGAGGCCGCGCAGCACGTCGCACAGGGAGGGGTCGCGATCTACTGGCGGCCCGGCTGTCCGTTCTGCAGCATGCTCGAGCGCGGTCTCGCCGAGGACGCCGACCGCGCCACGTGGACGAACATCTGGGAGGACCGCGACGCCCAGGCGTTCGTCGAGTCGCTCAACGACGGCAACGCCACCGTGCCCACGGTGGTCACCCGCGACGAGCACTTCGTGGCGGCGTCCCGCGAGCAGGTGGCCCTCACGCGAGCACTGATCGCGAACTCCACCGCCGCACGGTGAGCGCCGGTGCCCGTGCCCGGTGCACCGCCGCCGGCACCCGGCCCGCGGAGTGCAGCCGGCCCGCGGAGTGCGGCCGGCCCGCCCCGAGGACGGAGTCTCACCCCCTGTCTTCAACCTATGAATGGTGAGTAGAATCACTCCTCATCACATGTTCACCGGCGAAAGAGGACGACGATGTCCGAGTCCGCCGAGCCCCGCGCCAAGCCCGGCTCGCAGACGTCCCTGCGCAACGCCAACCAGCGCCGCGTGCTCGACACCGTGCGCCGCAACGGCCACCTGACGCAAGCCCAGATCTCCCGGCGCACCGCCCTGGCGCCGTCGACGGTGTCCAACATCGTGCACGAGCTGATCGGCGCCGGCCTGCTGGTCATGGAGGCGGACAACGCGGGCCGCCGCGGTCAGCTGATCAGCTTCAGCGGCTCGGCCGGCCACGTGGTGGGCATCGACGTGGGGAACCGGCACCTCACCGTCGCCGTCGCCGACCTCAACCAGCGGATCCTCGCCCAACGACGCCACGACCTGCCCGCCGGGCACCGCTTCGCCGACGACCTCGAGCTCGCGGGGCGGGCCCTCGACGACCTGCTGGACGGCCTCGGCACCGCCCGCCCCGAGCTGCTCGCCGCGGGCCTCACCCTGCCGGCGCCCGTCGACCTGGACGGCCGGCTGATCAGTGCGAGCTCGATCCTGCCCGCCTGGAGCGGGATCGACGTGCGCGAGGAGGCCGGCCGGCGGCTCGGTCTGCCCGTGGTGGTCGAGAACGACGCCAACGCGGGTGCTCTGGGCGAGCACGCGTGGGGCGCCGGGCGCGGGGCGCGCAACATGGCGTACATCAAGATCGGCCACGGGGTGGGCTCCGGGCTCATCCTCAACGGCGCCCTCTTCCGCGGCGCCACGGGGTCGGCGGGCGAGATCGGCCACTCGACCGTCGACGAGCGGGGCCGGGTGTGCCGGTGCGGCAACCGTGGCTGCCTCGAGACCTACGTCTCCTCGGAGGAGACCACGCGGTTGCTGGCCGACACGCACGGCCCGGACCTCACGATCCCCGACCTCGTGGCCGCCGCGGCCGCCGGGGACGTCGGCTGCGCCCGGGTCATCGGCGACACCGGACGGATGCTGGGCACCAGCGTGGCCAACCTGTGCAACATCATCAACCCTGAGCTCGTGGTCGTCGGCGGGGAGATCTCCCGCGCCGGAGACCTGCTGCTCGACCCGCTGCGCGAGATCGTCTCCCGCTACGGGGTCCGTGGCAGCGTGCAGGACCTGCGGATCGAGGCCGCCCGGCTCGGCATCCAGGCCCATGTGGCGGGCGCCGTCATCCTGGCCCTGCAGCACGCGGAGCTGCCGGCCGGAGCCGGTCCGACCCGCTGAGGAGGGCGGCGCGTCCATCGTGTTCGACTAATGGACATCCGGTGCGCCGAGTTCTACTGTGGACCGGACCACAAGATCCCCTCGACGTCGGCCGGTGCGTCCGTCCCGGGGCGCGGAGGCCGGCACCCCGGACCCCGCCGATCTCACACCAGCAAGGGAGCTGTTCGATGAGTCAAGACGCAACGACCCCGACGGTGGCGGAGCATCCCAACACCTCGGCCGTCCTCAGGATCAGCATCATCGCCGCTTTCGGCGGCTTCCTCTTCGGCTACGACTCCGCCGTCATCAACGGCGCGGTCTCCGCCATCCAGGAGGAGTTCGGGGTCAGCCCCGGCCCGCTCGGGTTCGCCGTGGCCTCGGCGCTGCTCGGTGCCGCCGCCGGCGCCTTCTTCGGCGGACGGATCGCCGACCAGCTGGGCCGTGTTCCCGTCATGAAGATCGCCGCGGTGCTCTTCCTCGTCAGCGCGATCGGCTGTGGCGTGGTCGACAGCTTCGGCTGGCTGATCTTCTGGCGCATCGTCGGTGGTGTCGGCGTGGGTGTGGCCTCCATCATCGCCCCGGCCTACATCGCCGAGATCGCCCCGGCCGCCGTGCGCGGACGTCTGGGCTCGCTGCAGCAGATGGGCATCGTGCTCGGCATCTTCGTCTCCCTCGCCGTGGACGCCTGGCTCGCCGCCCTGGCCGGCGGCTCCACCCAGGAGCTGTGGTGGGGGCTCGAGGCCTGGCGATGGATGTTCATGGCAGAGGCCATCCCGGCGCTCGCCTACCTGATCGGCGCGTTCACGATCCCCGAGTCCCCCCGCTACCTGGTGGAGGACGGCCGTCCCGACGAGGCCCAGGCCGTGCTGGCCAATCTGCAGGGATCCGCGTCGGCGACCGAGCGCGTCCGCCTGATCAAGGAGTCCCTCCGCAGCGAGCACAAGCCCCGGCTGTCCGACCTCAAGGGCCGTATGGCCGGCCTGAAGCCCATCGTGTGGGTCGGCATCGGCCTGGCCGCGCTGCAGCAGTTCGTGGGCATCAACGTGATCTTCTACTACTCCAACGTGCTGTGGCAGTCCGTGGGCTTCACCGAGGCGGACTCCTTCACCATCACGGTGATCACGTCGGTCACCAACGTGGCCGTCACCATCGTGGCGATCGCCCTCGTGGAGCGGGTGGGCCGCCGCCGGCTGCTGCTCATCGGCTCGGCCGGCATGGCCCTCTCCCTCGGCACCCTCTCCGTGCTGTTCGCCACCGCCGACGTCGTGGACGGCGCGCCCGTGCTCGGTCCCACCGCCGGTCCGGTCGCGCTCGTGGCGGCCAACCTGTTCGTGGTCTTCTTCGGTGTCTCCTGGGGACCCATGATGTGGGTGCTGCTCGGCGAGATGTTCCCGAACCGCATCCGCGGCGCCGCACTGGCGGTGGCCGGCTTCGTGCAGTGGATCGCCAACTGGCTGGTCACCGTCACCTTCCCGGCGCTGGCCGCCTTCTCGCTGGGCGTCGCCTACGGGCTCTACACGTTCTTCGCGCTGGTCTCTCTCCTCTTCACGCTCAAGATGGTCCGGGAGACCACCGGCATCGAGCTGGAGGACATGCAGGACTGAGCCGGCCCTGCAGCTGCGGCAACGACGGCGGTCCGCCTCCCTCTCCGGGGAGGCGGACCGCCGTCGTTGCCTGCCGCGGAGGCACCCTCCCGGTGCTCCTCGCCGCACGGCCCCGGACGGGGGCTGTGCGCTCTTCGTTACCCCTCGGTGACTGTCAGGACACGCATCGCCGCCGACTTCGGGTATTTTCGGGACAGCTGTGTGCGGCCCCGGCCCCCGAACCGGTCCTGACCCGCCCAGTCCCACCGCTCCATTTTCAACGGCGAAAAGGAACCACGTTGACCCAGACCACTGCGGACCCCGCATCCCCTGCTGAGACCACTGCCCGGAAGTCGGCGGGCCACGTGATCGTGGACACGCTCGTGGCGCACGGGGTGGAACGCGCCTATGTGGTGCCGGGCGAGTCCTATCTCGACGTGCTCGACGGTCTGCACGACTCCCCGATCGCCACGGTGGTGTGCCGCCACGAGGGCGGGGCGGCCTACATGGCCGAGGCCGACGGGAAGATGAACCCGGTGCCCGGGGTGGCGATGGTGACCCGCGGGCCCGGGGCGGCCAACGCCCACGTGGGGCTGCACACCTCCTGGCAGGACTCCACCCCGATGGTGCTGTTCGTGGGGCTGATCCCCTTCGAGCACCGGGACAAGGAGGCCTTCCAGGAGTTCGACCCGCACGCCTGGTTCGACTCCGGGGCCAAGCGGGTGATGGTCCTCGACCACGCCGAGCGGGCCAGTGAGATCGTGGCCGAGGCGATGTTCGCGGCCAGCTCCGGGCGTCCCGGTCCGGTGGTGGTCGGTCTGCCCGAGGACATCATCCGCACCGAGATCGACGCCACCCTGCACCCGCCGATCCCGGTGGCCACCGGCGGGATGACGGTCCACGACTGGAAAGCGCTGCGCGATGCGCTCTCGGCGGCGGAGAAGCCGCTGTTCGTCACCGGCGGCAACGACTGGACGACCGCCGGGGCGGCAGGACTGACGAAGTGGCTGGAGGAGCACCACCTGCCGGCCGCCGCCGAGTGGCGCACCGAGGGCACCGTGGGCTTCGACTCGCCCTCCTACGTGGGCCCGATCGGCTACGGCCGCCCGGCCGCGACCTTCGAGATGCTGGAGGAGACCGACCTGCTGGTCTTCGTGGGCACGGTGCCCGGGGACGTGATCACCAACGGGTTCCTGGTCCGCCAGAACTGGGACAAGAAGAACTTCCTGGTCACCATCGACCCGTCCCTGCGCGGCCGGTCGGGCCCGGTGTCCTACCAGATCGTGGCCAAGCCCGACGTGTTCGTGCGCGACCTCGTGCGCATCGACCTGCCGGCCAAGCCGGTGTGGAAGGAGTGGACCGGGCGGCTGCGGGCCCAGCAGGTGGAGTTCTCCGCCCCCGCCCCGATGGTCACCGCCCAGACCCCGGCCGACGCCCCGGCGCGGATGGACACGATGATGGCCCACCTGGTGGCCGGCCTGCCGGCGGATGCGATGGTGACCTTCGGGGCCGGGGAGCACACCAACTTCGCCCACCGGTACTTCCCCACCCGCGGGTACGCGACGATGATCTCCGCGCGCAACGGCTCGATGGGCTACTCGGTGCCCTCGGCGGTGGCCGCCTCGCTGCGCTACCCGGGCCGGCGGGTGGTGACCATCGCCGGGGACGGGGAGTTCCTGATGAACGGCCAGGAACTGGCCACCGCCGCCCAGTACGGGGCCACCCCGCTGGTGATCGTGATGGACAACCAGGAGTACGGCACGATCCGCACCCACCAGGAGCGCGACTACCCGCACCGGGTCTCGGGCACCCAGCTGGTCAACCCCGACTTCGCCCTCATGGCCCAGGCCTTCGGCGGGTACGGGGTGCGCGTCGAGCACGAGGCGCAGATCCCCGGCGCGCTCGAGGCGGCGCTCAAGGCCATCGACGAAGAGGGCCGCTTCGCCCTGATCCACCTCATCGTCGAGCAGCGCGTGAAGGCCTACTGACCCGGCCGGCACATCCTGCCCGGGGCGCGCCGGCGACCGACCCCACCCCAGGGGCCACGGCCGCCGGCGCGCCCTGCCCGGCGATCTCGGAGCGCCGGTGGATGCGGCGGGCACGTCCGGACGCACTCAGCCCCTCGGCGCGGCCCACTCAGTGCACGGACGCACTCAGCCCGCCAGCGGGTGCGCCAGCTCGTCCTGGCGCATCCGGCCGGCTCGCAGGGCCACGAATCCCAGCACGGGGGTCAGCACCGCCACGGTCCAGCAGATCACCGGCATCGGCACGACCTGCGCGACGGGCCCCGCGATCGCCATCGACACCGGCATGAGGGCGATGGAGACGAAGAAGTCCAGGCTCGAGACCCGCCCGAGCATGTGCCGCGGGACCCGGCGCTGCAGGAGCGTCCCCCACAGCACCATGCCCGCGCCGTCCCCGGCGCCGACGCACGCCAGGCACACCGCCATGACCCAGAACGACTCCGTGGTCGCCACCAGACCGAACGGCAGCGTCCCGAGCCCCCACAGCCCGATCATCCAGCTGAGATAGCGCCGCGGCAGGGGCAGCGATGCCACCACCAGTGAGGCCAGCGCACTGGCCCCGCCGTAGCACGCCAGGAGGTAGCCGAAGGTGGCGGCGTCCCCGCCCAGCCGGTCCCGCACGAGGAAGGGGACGAGCACCTCCAGGGGCCCCAGCAGCAGGAAGACCGCGCACACCGCCCACAGCAGGGTCCACAGCAGCCACGGCGTGTGCAGGGTGTAGCGCACACCCTCCATGAGATCGCGCCGCACGGAGGCGAACACGCCCCCGGAGTGGTCCGACGGCCCTGCGGCGGCCTCCGGGCCCGGCGCCGAGCCGACGACCGGCTCCGCACCCGGCTCCGCAGCCGGCTCCACGACCGGCTCAGCAGACGGCCTCACCACCGGCTCCACGACCGGCTCCGCAACCGGCCTCACCACCGGCTCCGCAGCCGACTCCGCAACCGACTCCACGACCGGCTCCGCCGACTCCGCAACCGGCCTCACCATCGGCTCCGTCGCCGGTGCCACGGCCGGGTCCCCGAGCGGCGCCCGGGCCGTCGGGCCCGTCACGGGCAGCGCCTCCCGCTCGGGCACTTGCAGGCGCAGCAGCAGCACGAGTGCCGCGAGGTGGCACGCGGCGATCAGGGCGACCGCCCCGCCGGGCGCCAGGAGCCCGATGAGCACGCCGGCCGCGGCGGGGCCGGCCGCCTGCTGCAGCAGCGGGCGTGCCGTGCCCTCCACCCCGTTGGCGGCGAGCAGCTGCCGCGCGGGCAGGACCCGGGGCAGGGCGGCCGAGTACGCCGGGTAGAAGAAGCCGACGCCGGCGCCGAACACGAACGCCGCGGCGCCGAGGTGCCACAGCCGCAGCCCACCGGTCAGGGCGAGCACCGCGACCGTGCCCGCCGTGAGGGCGTTCCCGGCTTCGACGAGGCGCAGCAGGGCCGCCAGCGGGAAGCGGTCCGCCGCGATGCCGCCCACGAGCACGACCACGAGCATTCCCAGCGCACCCACGGCCGTCACGGCCGAGAGGTCCACGGCCGTCCCGTCCAGTTCCAGGACCTGGTTCACCAGGGCCACCGCCCACATCCCCGCGCCGAAGACGCTGACGAACATCGCGAAGGCGAGCACACGGTACTCGCCGAGCCGAAAGGGCTCCAGCGCGCGGGGCAGGGGCATGGTGCCAGTCTACGAAGCGGCTCGCGGGGCGCCACGGTGGTGGCCGCCGTCCGGTCCGTAGCAGACTGGGGCGGTGCAGACCTTCCTCCCCTACCCGGACTTCACCCGCTCCGCCCGTGCCCTGGACCGCAAGCGGCTCGGCAAGCAGCGGGTGGAGGCCCTCCAGGTCCTGCGCGCGGCCACGGTTCCCGGCTACGGCTGGTACCGGCACCCGGCCACGGCGATGTGGACCGGGCACGTGCCCGCGCTGGTGGCCTACGGGCGGGCGATGGTCGACGAGTGGACCGCCCGAGGCGGGGCCGACAGCACCGCGTGGCAGATCCGGGAGTTCGCCCCGGAGGCCTGGGACCGGTATCCCGACGACGGAGTGGCGCAGCCGCCCCCGTGGCTGGGCGACGACGCGTTCCACCGCTCCCACCGGTCCAAGCTGCTGAGCAAGGACGAGGAGCTCTACCGGGACGTGTTCCCGGACGACACCGCGGGACTGGAGTACGTGTGGCCGGAGCCCGCGCAGTCCCGCACTCCCCCCGCCGAGCCGCCGCACGGCCGGCGCGCCTGGGTGCTGGCGCCGGGGACGCACGAGGCCGTCGGCGGCGCCGTCCTCGTCCCGTTCCGTGTCCCGGAGGGGGTGCGGGAGAACCACTGGATGGCGGCGGTGGCGCGCGTCGAGCAGGAGCTGCAGGAGGGTGAGCCCGTGCTCCTGCTGCACGGGGCGCCCGGTCCCGAGCAGCTCGTGGAGCGGACCGTGCTGCGCGAGAACGTGCACCACGCCGTCGCGGGCTTCTCCCTCGAGCTCGAGCCCGGGGAGCGGGTCCTGCGCCGGGAGCTGCCGGCGCCCGCACGACTGCAGTCCCCGCGCCCGGTCTTCGCCGTCCCCGCCGAGGCCGTGGGCGCCGGCGAGTGAGCCTCGCCGCGCTGCTCGGCCCGGCCCTGCTGGGCCTCGGCTCGGGCCTGGCCCTCATCGTGGCCATCGGGGCGCAGAACGCCTTCGTCCTCCGGCAGGGTCTGCGCCGGCAGTTCGTCGGCACCGTGGTGGCACTGTGCACGGTCTCCGACCTGATCCTCATCGCCGCCTCCGTGGCCGGCACCTCCCTCCTGGAGCAGGTGGCGCCCTGGCTGATGAGCGCCCTGCGCTGGGCCGGGGCGGCGTTCCTGCTCGGCTACGGGCTGCTGGCCGCGCGGCGGGCACTGCGGCCCGCGGGCGGCCTGGTGGCGGCCGGGGCGGCGCCGCCCGGCCGCGGCCGGGTGGCGCTCACCGCGCTGGCCCTGACCTGGCTCAACCCCCACGTCTACGTGGACACCGTCCTGGTCATGGGATCGCTGGCCAATGCGCAGGGCGAGCAGCTGCGCTGGTGGTTCGCCGCCGGGGCGATGACCGCCAGCGCGCTGTGGTTCGGCGCCCTGGGGTGGGGCGCCACCCGTCTGCAGCGGTTCTTCGCGGCGCCCGTCTCCTGGCGGGTGCTCGACGGCGCGCTCGCGGTGCTCATGCTCGTCCTGGGCCTGGAGCTCGCACTGGGCACCTGACGGGCACCCGGCAGGCGCGCCGCACCGGCCTTTCATCTGCTGTCATGCGGCGCCACCGAGACAAAGGGTCGGTAGCATGTCACTCACCCGGCGCCCGTCGTGCCGGACGGCAGGAGGCGCACATGCGAGGGTCCCACGTTCCCGCCACGGGGACGATCACCGTCACGGACTGGCCGGATCCGCAGGCCACGGAACCGGGCCAGCTGGTGGTGCAGATGCTGCACGCCTCGATCTGCGGCTCGGACCTGCACGTGGTCTTCCACGGCCTGCTGCACGCCGAGGGCCCCCGCCGGCCCGGCTATCCCGGCCACGAAGGGGTCGGGATGGTGGTGCTGTCCCGGTCGAAGCACGTCCCGGAGGGCGCGCTCGTGCTCACCGTCCCGCAGGGCGAGATGGGCGGGTGCTTCGCGGAGCTGCAGCTGCTGGACGACCGGCACGTCGTCGAGCTGCCCGCCGGCACCGACCCCACCGACTCCCGGCAGCTGCGCCGGCTCATGATGGCCCAGCAGTACGGCACCTGCCTCTACGCCATGCGCCAGTTCTGGCCCGTGGAGACGCCCGCCCGGCGCGCACACACGTGCGTGGTGATGGGTGCCGGCTCCGCGGGGCTGTTCTTCGTGGAGGAGGCCCGGCGGCTGGGCTTCGAGCACGTCGTCGCCTCCGACCTCGACCCCGGCCGGCTCGAGGTCGCCCGGCGACTCGGCGCCACCCCCGTGCACGTGCCGGAGCAGGACCTCGGCGAGGTCGTGGCCGAGGTGAGCGGCGGGCGCGGCGCCGATCTCGTGATCGAGGCCGTGGGGCACGACGTGCTGCGCGACCAGGCCGTCGACCTCGCGGCCGAGCGGGGCGTCGTGGGCTTCTTCGGCCTGCCGGAGCGGCACGGGCCCACGGACATCCCGCTGTGGACGGCGTTCCGCAAGAACCTGAGGCTGCAGTGCTCCGTGGCGGCGCAGGCGGAGCCGGGACTCACGTCCTTCCGCGAGGCGCTGCGCCGGATCTCCGAGGGGGAGATCGACGTGGAGCACTGCCTGGGCCGCGAGCTCCCCCTCGAGCGGCTGCCCGAGGCCATGCAGCGGGCCGAGGAGCACCGCCCCGGCGACATCAAGCTCACCGTGACGCCGTGACCGAGCGCATCCGTCCCCTCGCCGGCGCCGCGGCGGACGGCCGGCCCTCCACCGGCACCCCCGCCCTGCCCGCCGTGACCGCCACGACCCAGAGCTCGCTCGCCGTCCAGGTGATGACGGCGGTGCGGCGGGCCGTCATGGCCGGCCAGATGGAGCCCGGGCGGCTGTACTCCGTGCAGCAGCTGGCCTCCGTCATGAACGTCTCCCGCAGCCCCGTGCGGGAGGGCCTCCTGCGGCTGGGCGAGGCCGGGCTGATCCGGTTCCACCGCAACCGCGGCTTCGAGATCGTCGAGGTCAGCCCCACCGACGTCGCGCAGATCCTCGCCGTGCGCACCGCCCTGGAGGTCCCCGCCGCCCGGCGGGCGGCGGGCCTCGCGCAGCCGCCGGACCTCGAGTGGGTCCGGGCGCAGTGGGAGACCATGCACGCGGCGGCCCGGGCGCAGGACCTCGAGGCGACCGCCGAGGCCGACGAGGGGCTGCACCTGGTCCTGCTCCAGCTCGCCGGGAACGAGCAGGCGGCGCGGCTCGTGGAGCGGCTGCGCGCCACCACGTCATTCCTGGGCGTCGTCACCGCCACCACGCTCCGCCCGGTCGGTGAGCTCGCCGGGGAGCACGACGCCCTGGTGCAGGCGGTGCTCGCCCAGGACGCGGACGCAGCGGGAGAGGCGATGCGCGAGCACCTCGCCTCGACGGCCGAGCGGCAGATCGGCCAGGCGCTGCGCGCCCGGGGCACCCCGGAGCAGGACGTCCCGGACCTGGTGCACCGGATCTGGGGCGAGGCCGCCACGGGGTACTGAGCGCGGCTCAGGCCCCGGCGCCGCCGGGCCCGAGCGGGAGCCGGAGCTCGAAGCGGCAGTTGCCCCGTCCGTCCTCCCCCGCGGTGATCGCGCCCCCGTGGGCGGTCGCGATCTCCCGGCTGATCGCCAGTCCCAGACCGGAGCCGCCGGTGTCCCGGGTCCGGGAGTCGTCCAGGCGCACGAACCGCTCGAAGACCCGCTCCCGGTCCTCCGGGGCGATGCCGGCGCCGTCGTTGTCGACGGTCACGACCGCCTCCTGTCCCTGCGTCCGCAGGGACACGGCGATCCACGACTCGGCGTGCCGCTCCGCGTTGGAGAGCAGGTTGCGGAGCACCTGCTGCAGCCGGCTCCCGTCCCCCCGGATCCGCACCGGATCCAGGTGCACACGGACCTCGTGCCGCGACGCGGGCCGCATCCGGGCGACCTCCTCCCGCACCACCTCGTCGAGGTCGGTGTCCGCGACGCGCAGCCGCAGCCCGGCGTCGTCGATCTTCGCCAGGGTCAGGAGATCCTCCACGAGCCGGCCCATCCGGCGGGACTGGGACCGGAGCACCGGAGCGACCTCCGGCCACATCGTGGCGGACGGGTCCGAGGCGGCCACCTCGATGGTGGTCGTCAGGGTCGCCAGGGGGCTGCGCAGCTCGTGCGAGGCGTCCGCCACGAACCGGCGCTGGGCCCGGTCGGAGGCCTCCAGCCGGTCGAGCATCCCGTTCATCGTCCCGGCGAGCGCAGCGACCTCGTCCCCGGTGGGCGGCACGTCCACCCGCTCCCCGAGGTTGGCGGTGCCGATCCGGCGGACCTGCCCGGTGATCCGCCGCACGGGGGCGAGGGACCGGCCGACCAGGAACCACATGAGGGCGGAGCCGAGCAGGGCCAGCACCGGGCCGCCGACGAGCAGGAACAGGCTCACGGTCCGGATCGTGGTCTGCTGCAGCGCCATGGGCACGGCCACGGTGAGAGTGAAGGGGACGTCGTTGATGTACATGCCGTGCGAGACATAGACGAAGTCGTCGGCGCGTGGACCCGGTCCGGCGGTGTCCGCCGCCGAGTCGAAGGACTGCCCCGGCTCGAGCGTGGGCGGGGACAGGGCGGCGTCCAGCGCGGCGGCGGGCGAGGCGGCGACCAACCGCCCGTCGGCGCCCTGCAGCTGCACGAGCACGCCCGGTCGCCCGAGCCGCTGCATCAGCTCCCCGAGGCCGGAGGTCGTGTAGACGGTCGTCTCCCGGGCGGTGCCGCCGGCCGTCCGCGGCTGCCAGGGAACGCCGAGGTCGTGCAGGATCTCGGCCTGCCGGGCCACGGCCTGGTCGTGGGCGGCCCCCACGGCGGTGCGGTGCAGGAGCTCGAGCAGCACGGCCCCGGCCACGGCCACCACGAGCAGGATGAGCAGGCCCGCGGCGGCCGTGCTGCGCCGGCGCACGCCCCACCGCTGGAACGGCGACCTCCGGCGGGCGGTCACGGGCCCGGTGCCCCCGGCTCGTCGGACACGAGGCGGTAGCCCATGCCGCGGACCGTCTGCAGGGTAGACAGGCCGAAGGGGGCGTCGATCTTCTTCCGGAGGTAGCCCACGTAGACCTCCACGATGTTCTCCGAGCCCTCGAAGTCGGCGTCCCAGGCGTTGTCCATGATCTGCAGCTTGGAGACCACCTGCTCCTTGTTCTGCAGGAGGTACTGCAGGATGACGTACTCCTTGGCGGTCAGCTCCAGGCGCTGCCCGCGGCGGGTCACGGTGCGGCGGACGGGATCCAGCTCCAGGGAGCCGGCGGCGAGCACCACCGGCCGCTCGGGGGCGCCCCGGCGGATGAGCGCCCGCAGCCGGGCGACGAGGACGAGGAAGCTGAAGGGCTTGGTCAGGTAGTCGTCGGCGCCGAGGTCGAACGCGTCGGTCTGGTCGTACTCGCCGTCCTTCGCGGTGAGCATCAGGACCGGGACCCAGTTCTCGGCGGCGCGCATCTCCTCGAGGACGGCGTAGCCGTTCCTGCCGGGCAGCATGAGGTCCAGGACCACGACGTCGTAGGGGTTCTCCCGGGCCAGCCACGCCCCGGTGACGCCGTCGTGGGCCACGTCGACCACGAAGCCCTCGTTCGTCAGGCCGCGGCGCACCGACTCCGCGAGGTCCACCTCGTCGTCCACCAGCAGCACGCGCACGCGTCCTCCCTCCTCGCCGGCCGTCACGGGGCCGTGCGGCCCGCCTCCAGTGTCCCGCACCGTGCTGAGGATCCGTTGAGGACGGCGCGCCCGCTCCGCTGCCGCCTTCTCCCCAACCGGTGCACAACGTTGTCCACAGGTGTGGAGAACCGTGTGCACAGCCGTCTCTCCACAGCGTTATTAACAGGTGTGGACGCCGCCGTGGCGCCGTCCACAGCGCGGGTCACAGGTGTGGAATTCCACCGCTGTAACTTGTCGACAGCTGGGGACAGAGCCTGTGGAGAACCTTGTGGCACGGCCCGTGCGGATCAGCGCCGGCGGCCGGCGCGCCGTCGTGCGGCCGCGGTGTAGCCGAAGGCCACGAGGGCGCCGGTGAGCAGTCCGCCGAGGTGCGCCTGCCAGGCGATGCCGGGGAAGAGGAAGCCGAAGACGATGTTGACGCCGATGAGCACGGCGATGGGCGTGATCGACTGCCCCAGGTGCCGCTGGAGGACGAAGAGGGCGCCGAAGAGCCCGAAGACGCCGCCCGAGGCGCCGACCACCAGGCTCAGCGGGTGCGAGAGCAGCAGGACGCCCACCGACCCCCCGAGGACGGAGAGCAGGAACAGCAGCAGGAACCGGGTGCGGCCCAGCGCGGGCTCCAGCATCCGTCCGAACAGGTACAGCATGTACATGTTCAGGAGCAGGTGGAGTGGGCTGGACATCGAGTGCAGGAATCCGCTCGTGAGCATCCGCCACGGCTCGGAGGTGGTCATCATGGGGGCGTAGGCGAACATCTGGAGCAGGCTCACGCCCGCGGCCTGGACCAGCCACTGCAGGGCGTAGACCGCGGCGTTGGCGCCGATGAGCCACCATGTGACGAGCATCGGCGAGCCCCGCGGCGCCCGGCCGCCCAGTCCGGTGCGCAGGGCGGGGCGGCGGCGCGAGGCCTGCTGCACGCAGTCGACGCAGTGCACGCCCACCGCGGCCGTGCGCTGGCACTCGGGGCACACCGGGCGGCCGCACCGCTGGCAGGTGACGTAGCTGGGGCGGTCGGGGTGGCGCGGGCACACGGGGACCTCTCCCCCGGTGGACGCGCCGTACTGCGGTCGCTCGCCGCTCACTGGAACTCCTCGTGGGCCGGCCCGCGGGCCGGGATCGGTGAAAAGGATTCGGTGAAAAGGGTTCGGTGTACGAGAACGGCGCAGGCCCGCCCGGATCGCTCCGGACGGGCCTGCGCCGTGGCCCCGGCGAGGCCGGGGCGGGGTCCTGCTGGGGCCTAGAGCTGCTCGACGTCGATCGAGGTGATGACGCAGTCCTCGACCGGGCGGTCCATGCCGCCGGTGCGGACGTTGTTCAGCTCGTCGACGACCTTCCGCGACGCGTCGTCGGCGACCTCGCCGAAGATGGTGTGCTTGCCCTGCAGCCAGGTGGTGGGGGCCGTGGTGATGAAGAACTGGGACCCGTTGGTGCCCCGGCCGTTGCGCTTGCCCGCGTTCGCCATGGCGAGGATGTAGGGCTCGTTGAAGTTGAGCTCGGGGTGGATCTCGTCGTCGAACTCGTAGCCCGGCCCGCCGATGCCCTGGCCCAGGGGGTCCCCGCCCTGGATCATGAAGTCGCGGATGATGCGGTGGAAGACCACGTCCTGGTACAGGGGACCGGTCTGCTTCTCGCCGGTGCGCGGGTCGCTCCACTCCTGGGTGCCGTCCGCGAGGCCGATGAAGTTCTTGACGGTCTTCGGGGCGTGGTTGCCGAACAGGTTCACGACGATGTCACCGTGGTTCGTGTGGATCGTCGCCTTGGCAGTGGGGATGGCAGAAGTCATGGGGCCATTCTTGCACGCGGGCGGAGGCCGCTCCGTGGCGTCCCGTGGGGTTCAGCGCACAGTGAAAAGCCCCGGCATCACGCGGGAGGGCCTCCATCCGGGCGGGCTCTGCACGTATGCTGACCATGGATTGTCACGACCCGAGGAGGGATGGATTCATGAGCTTCACGAAGTCCAAGAGCGAGAAGAAGGCCGCCGCGGCGCAGAAGGCCGCGGAGAGCAAGGTGCTCGACGCCGGCAAGTGGGCGTCCAAGGAGATCGGCGAGCTGGCACCCCGGCTCCAGCACAGTGTCGAGGCGGGTGCCGCCGCCCTCGCCGGTGGCGTGGCGACCGCCGGACCGAAGGTCCAGGAGAGCCTCGGCCGCGCCCACGACCTCTCCGGCTCCGCGAAGCTGAAGGCTGCCGCCGTCACCGCACCGGTCGCCGCGAAGGCGTCCAAGGCCGCGGCCCCCGTCGCCGCGAAGGCCGCCGACCGCGCCGCCGAGAGCCGCGCCGCGATGCAGGCGAAGTACGCCGGTGCCGCCGCCCTGCTCGCGGGCAAGTTCGCGGACGCGGACACCCCGGAACAGCTCGAGGCCATCGTCGCCAAGCTGACCGGTGACAAGAAGGCCGTGGCCAACGCGAAGAAGGCCGCCGCGAAGGTCGCCAAGGACTACGCCAAGCAGCAGAAGAAGGCCGAGAGCTCGCACAAGGGCCTGCTGGTGCTGGGCCTGCTGGTCGCCGGTGGCGTCGCCGGTGTGGCCGCCTGGAAGGCGTCCCGCCCGGTCGAGGACCCCTGGAAGACCCCTGCGGCCACGTCCCCGCGGGTGACGGCCTCCCCGGTCGCCCAGCAGACCACGGTGGCCGCCGGCACCGGCGTGCAGGTCGACGACGTCAAGGACGCCACCACCCCGGCCGGCCAGTCCGGCGGTGTCTCGGAGGCCGCCTCCGAGGTCAAGGACAACGCCCAGTCCGTGGGCGAGGACGCCAAGGCCACGATCCACGAGGTCAAGGAGCAGATCCAGGGCAAGAAGGACGACAACGAGTCCTGAGCCCCCGCTCCCGCCGCAGAGGCCCCCGCTCCCGCCCAGGGAGCGGGGGCCTCTGCCGTGGAGCAGGATCGGGGGTGCGGCACCGGGACGGTGCGTGACCGGCGGCCGGGCACGAAAGAATCCCGACCGAGCAGGTGCTCGATCGGGATCTCAGGTGGTGGAGGCGAGGGGACTCGAACCCCTAACCCTCTGCTTGCAAAGCAGATGCGCTACCAATTGCGCCACGCCCCCGCAGTGTCCGGACTACTCCACCTCGTCGGTGGCGTCCGCCCACGCGGTACGGTCGGCATCGGTCTCCCGGAGCTTGGAGAGCACCGCGACCGACGCTCCGACCAGGGCGAGAACCGCAGTCACTTTCCTGTTCACGCCTGCCTCCTGACATGCGAAAAAGGGAACCGTGGGCGTACCAGGAATTGAACCTGGGACCTCTTCGTTATCAGCGAAGCGCTCTAACCGTCTGAGCTATACGCCCTTCCGGCCCTTGCGGACCGAGAAGAAACGATACCGGAGTTGCCGACCCGTGCCAAATCCAGCCCGGCACGGGCCGGCGTCCGGTGATCGTGCCGTGCCGGGTCAGTCGTCCGTGAGGGTGAGACCGACCCCGCCCACCAGGGCCGCGGCGATGTTGTAGAGCAGTGCCGCGAGCACCGAGAGAGCGGTCAGGAGGATCACGTTGACCACCGAGACGATGGTCGCGAAGATCGCGATCTGACCCAGGGAGAGGAAGTCCTTCACGTTCAGCGCCCCGCCCGCGCCGCCCAGCATGCCGAGCAGCTCGTTGATGCCGTCGAACATCCCGGTGAGGTCCAGGACGATCCACAGCACCACGGAGGCGACCACGGTGATGATCCCGAGCGCCACCGAGAGCAGGAACGCGAGCTTGAGCACCGACCAGGTGTCCACCTTCGAGACCACGAGCCGCGCCCGGCGCACCCTCGGGCGCGGGGCGGGGCGAACCAGGCCCTTCGTGGAGCCGGCCGGCCGGCTGTTCTTGGCCGGGGCCGGGGCGGACTTCACCGGCCGGGGGGCGGTGCGGGGGGTCGTCCCGGACTTCGCGGACGTGGCCGGGCCCGGCTTCGCCGCGGCACCGGGCCGGGGCGCGGACGCGAGGGGGGCGCGTCCGGACTTGCCGGCGGCGTTGGAGCCGGAACTCGAGCTCATGCGTTACCTCCGTTGTTGTTCGCGTCCAACGCTACTTCATCGTCCGCCGTGTCCCCGGTTCCGGGGACGGAATCGAGCTCACCGGTGTCCTCGGCCTGCTGCACGTCGGCCGTCTCCATGGACTCGTCCTGCTGGACGTCGATCTCGGCCACGGCCTCGGCGTCGACCTCCTGCGCGATCTCGCGGTCGGCGTTGTGGGCCACGCCCGTGATCGAGTCGCCCGCGGACGGCTTGGCGAAGATCACGCCCATCGTGTCCCGGCCCTTGGCCGGCACCTCGGAGGCCCCGGTGCGCACGACCTTCCCGGACTCCATGACCACGAGGACCTCGTCCTCCTCGCCCACGATCAGCCCGCCGACCAGCCGGCCGCGCTGCTCCGCGAGCTTCGCCACCTTGATGCCGAGCCCGCCGCGGCCCTGCACCCGGTACTCCTCCACCTTGGTGCGCTTGGCGTAGCCGCCCTCGGTGACGACGAAGACGTAGGCGTCGTCGGTCACCACGTTGGCCGAGAGCAGCTCGTCGCCGTCGCGGAACTTCATGCCGGTGACCCCCGAGGTGGCCCGGCCCATGGGGCGCAGCACGTCGTCCGAGGCGGTGAAGCGCAGGGACATCCCGTTGCGGGAGATGAGCAGCAGGTCGTCCGCCGCCGAGGCCAGCTGCGCCGAGACCAGCTCGTCGTCCTCGCGCAGGTTGATCGCGATCACGCCGGCCGAGCGGTTGGTGTCGTAGTCCAGCAGCCGGGTCTTCTTCACCAGCCCGTTGCGGGTGGCGAGGACGAGGTACGGGGCGTCGTCGTAGGAGCGCAGCTCCATGACCTGGGCGATCCGCTCCCCCGGCTGGAAGGCCATCAGGTTGGCCACGTGCTGGCCCTTGGCGTCCCGGCCGGCCTCGAGCAGCTCGTAGGCCTTGGTCCGGTAGACCCGGCCCAGGTTCGTGAAGAACAGGATCCAGTTGTGCGTGGTGGTCACGAAGAAGTGCTCGACGACGTCGTCCGCGCGCAGCTGCGCGCCCCGGACCCCTTTGCCGCCGCGGCGCTGGGACCGGTACTGGTCCGAGCGGGTGCGCTTGACGTATCCGCCGCGGGTGATGGTCACGACCATCTCCTCCTCGGGGATCAGGTCCTCCATCGACATGTCGCCGTCGTAGCCGTACTGGATCTCGGAGCGGCGGTCGTCGCCGTAGCGGCCCACGATCTCCTCGAGCTCGGTCGAGATGATGTCGCGCTGGCGCGCCTCGGAGGCGATGATCTCGGTGTACTCGGCGATCAGCCGCTCCAGCTCCGCGTGCCGGTCCTGGATCTTCTGCCGCTCGAGGGCGGCGAGCCGGCGCAGCTGCATGTTGAGGATGGCCTGCGCCTGGTCCTCGTCGATCTGCAGCAGCTCCATGAGCCCGGTGCGGGCGTCGTCGGCCGTCGGGGAGCGGCGGATGAGCGCGATGACCTCGTCGAGGGCGTCGAGGGCCTTGAGCAGGCCCCGCAGGATGTGGGCCTCCGCCTCGGCCTGGCGCAGCCGGTACCGGGTGCGCCGCACGATGACGTCCATCTGGTGGGTGACCCAGTGCCGGATGAAGGCGTCGAGGCTCAGGGTGCGGGGCACCCCGTCCACCAGGGCGAGCATGTTGGCGGAGAAGTTGTCCTGCAGCTGCGTGTGCTTGTAGAGGTTGTTGAGCACCACCTTGGCCACGGCGTCCCGCTTGAGCACGATCACCAGGCGCTGGCCGGTGCGCCCGGAGGTCTCGTCCCGGATGTCGGCGATGCCGGTGATCCGGCCGTCCTTGACGAGGTCCGCGATCTTCATCGCGAGGTTGTCCGGGTTCGCCTGGTAGGGCAGCTCCGTGACCACCAGGCACGTGCGGCCGTGGATCTCCTCGACGTTGACCACGGCGCGCATCGGGATCGAGCCGCGCCCGGTCCGGTAGGCCTCCTCGATGCCCTTGTGGCCGAGGATCTGCGCCCCGGTCGGGAAGTCCGGGCCCTTGATCCGCTGCAGCAGCTCCTCGAGCAGCTCCTCGTTGGAGACGTCCGGGTTCCGGAGGTACCACTGCACGCCGTCGGCGACCTCGCGCAGGTTGTGCGGCGGGATGTTGGTGGCCATGCCCACCGCGATGCCGGAGGACCCGTTGACCAGCAGGTTCGGGAACCGGGACGGCAGCACCGACGGCTCCTGGTTCTTGCCGTCGTAGTTGTCCTGGAAGTCCACGGTCTCCTCGTGGATGTCCCGGACCATCTCCATGGCGATGGGCGCCATCTTGGTCTCGGTGTACCGCGGGGCCGCCGCGCCGTCGTTGCCCGGGGAGCCGAAGTTGCCCTGGCCCAGCGCGAGCGGGTAGCGCATCACCCAGTGCTGGATCAGGCGCACCAGGGCGTCGTAGATCGCGGAGTCGCCGTGCGGGTGGTACTGGCCCATGACCTCGCCCACCACGCGGGCGCACTTGTTGAAGGACCGGTCCGGGCGGTAGCCGCCGTCGTACATCGCGTAGAGGACCCGGCGGTGCACCGGCTTGAGCCCGTCCCGGACGTCCGGGAGGGCTCGGCCGACGATGACGGCCATGGCGTAGTCGAGGTAGGACCGCTGCATCTCGGTCTGCAGGTCCACCTGCTCCACGCGGTCGGTCAGCACGGGCGAGTTCTCGAGGTCGCCGGTGAGGCCGGCGTCCTCCGGGGTCTGTCCGTCCTGGATCTCGTCACTCATACGGTCTTTCCGTTCTGTCTGCTGGTTCTCGGGGTCCTGCCGCCGTCCCGGCCCCGGCTGCATATGCCGGACCGGTCATATGTCGCGGATCAGATGTCGAGGAACCGGATGTCCTTGGCGTTCTGCTGGATGAACTCGCGGCGGGACTCGACGTCCTCGCCCATGAGCACGGAGAAGACCTGGTCCGCGGCCGCGGCGTCCTCCATGGTCACCTGGAGCAGCGTGCGGTGCTCGGGGTCCATCGTGGTGTCCCAGAGCTCGGTGTAGTCCATCTCGCCGAGACCCTTGTAGCGCTGGATCCCGTTGTCCTTGGGAATGCGCTGGTTGTTGGCCAGGCCCCGAGCGAGGGCCTGGTCCCGCTCGGCGTCCGAGTAGACGTAGTCGTGCGGTGCGTTGGACCACTTGATCCGGTACAGCGGCGGCTGGGCCAGGTAGACGAAGCCGTGCTCGATGAGCGGGCGCATGAAGCGGAACAGCAGCGTCAGCAGCAGGGTGGTGATGTGCTGGCCGTCCACGTCGGCGTCGGCCATGAGCACGATCTTGTGGTAGCGGGCCTTCTCGATGTCGAAGTCGTCGCCGATGCCCGCGCCGAAGGCGGTGATCATCGACTGGACCTCGGCGTTGGACAGCGCCCGGTCCAGCCGCGCCCGTTCCACGTTGAGGATCTTGCCGCGCAGGGGCAGGATCGCCTGGTGGGCGGGATCGCGGCCCTGCACCGCGGAGCCGCCCGCGGAGTCGCCCTCCACGATGTAGATCTCGGACAGGGACGGGTCCTTGGAGGAGCAGTCCTTGAGCTTGCCCGGCATCCCGCCCGACTCGAGCAGGCCCTTGCGGCGAGTGGTCTCGCGCGCCTTCCGGGCGGCGAGCCGCGCCTGCGAGGCGTTGATGGCCTTGCGGATGATCTCCCGCGCCGCGGCCGGGTTGCGCTCGAGCCAGTCACCGAACCGGTCGTTGACCTCGCGCTGGACGAAGGTCTTCGCCTCGGAGTTGCCGAGCTTGGTCTTGGTCTGGCCCTCGAACTGCGGCTCGGCGAGCTTGATCGAGATGACGGCGGTCAGGCCCTCCCGCACGTCGTCGCCGGTGAGGTTCTCGTCCTTGTCCCGCAGCAGCTTGTTCTCCCGGGCGTACCGGTTCACCAGCGAGGTCATGGCCGAGCGGAAGCCCTCCTCGTGGGTGCCGCCCTCGTGGGTGTTGATCGTGTTCGCGTAGGTGTGCACCGACTCGGTGTAGGCGGTGGTCCACTGCATGGCGAGCTCGAGGGACATCTTCCGGTCGGCGTCCTCGGTCTCGATCGCGATGACGTCGTCGTGGACGAGGTCGGCCTTCTTGGACGTGTTCAGGAAGGTGACGTAGTCGAGCAGGCCGTGGTCGTACTTGTAGACGACCCGGCGGTGGCCGGAGTCGTTCTCGTCCTCGTGGTTGAGCCGGGGGACGTCCGTGCCGCCGTCGCGGCCCTCGACCGGCTCCGCGGCCGCGCCGGTCGCCGCACGGGCCCCCGAGTGGTCGGAGGCGGAGCCGGCGATCTCCTCGCCGGACTCCTCGGCCACGCGCTCGTCCGTCAGGCTGATCTTCAGGCCCTTGTTGAGGAACGCCATCTGCTGGAAGCGCGCCCGCAGTGTCTCGAAGTCGAAGTCCACGGTCTCGAAGATCTCGGGGTCCGGGTAGAAGACCTGGGTCGTGCCGGTCTCCGCGGTCTCCTCGCCCCGGACCAGCTCTCCCTGCGGCCGGCCGCCCTCGGCGAAGACCATCCGCCAGACGTGGCCCTGGCGGCGCACCTCGGTCTCCACGCGGCGGGACAGGGCGTTGACCACGGAGATGCCCACGCCGTGCAGACCGCCGGAGACGGCGTAGCCGCCGCCGCCGAACTTGCCGCCCGCGTGCAGGATCGTCATGACGACCTCGACGGTCGGCCGGCCCTCGGTCGGGTGGATGTCCACGGGGATGCCGCGGCCGTTGTCGACGACCCGCACCCCGCCGTCGGCCTGCAGCGTCACCTCGATGTGGTCGCAGTAGCCGGCCAGCGCCTCGTCGACCGAGTTGTCGACCACTTCGTACACGAGGTGGTGCAGCCCGCGCGGGCCGGTCGAGCCGATGTACATGCCGGGCCGTTTCCGGACGGCCTCGAGCCCCTCCAGGACGGTGATGTCACCGGCACCGTACTCGCGCTTCTGCGGATCCTCTGTTGCCACGGGTTCCTGGCTCCTCCTGTTGGGCGTTCGGGCCGCTCCGGACAGCACAAGAGAACGCCGATGAGACGTTCGACGACTCATCGGCTCGTGCAGGGTCGGAACGGTTCGACGACTCCGGGCGTCCGCGCCGCGGGCGGGTGCCGCGATCGGCCGTGGGGGGCCCGGTCCGTCAATTCCTGTCTGGCACCGATTCTATCGGAAAACGACGGGCCAGGGGTGCCCGCAGATGCCCCTGAGCGGCCGGAAAAGGCCCTCAGAACGAATTTTTCTGGTCTCCACCACCGGCTGTTCGTTCCCGGGGGGGCCCAGCGCGCCACGAGGCCGCTCAGCGCTCCGCGGCACCGGCCTCACCCGTAGGTGTCCCGGGGGCCCCGGCCCTGCACCGACCGGCGGCCGCGCTTCCAGCTCGGCGCTGCCGGGCCGAGGATCTCGATCCGGGTGACGATGCCCTCCCCCAGGTGCTCGTCGAACATGCGCAGCAGCTGCGGGACCATGAGCCGCAGGTTGGCGGCGTAGGCGGTCGAGTCGCAGCGGACCCGCACCACCGTCTCGTCGAAGCTCTCCGGCCGGCAGTGCCCGGCGATCCCCGGGCCCACGAGCTCGTCCCAGCGGGAGAGCACCGACCCGACGGCGACCGGGGACTTCCAGCCCCGTCCCGACACGAGGGCGTCCAGCACCGAGCCCACGCCCCGGGGGTCGCGGGCGGAGCGGCCCGCCCCGGAGTACCCGCCGAGCGCCCGGGGGTCCACGTCGTTGCCGCGCCGCCCCAGGCGTTCGGCGGGGGACGCGGTGGCCGACTCCATCGCCGCCCCGAAGTTCTTGAGGTTGCGCCGCGCGGCCGCCCCGTAGAGGCGCCCGTCCCCGCGGGCCTCGGCGGCGTGGCGCATCCGGGTCAGCAGCGCCGCGGGCGCATCGATCTCGTCCTCGATCCGCACGACGTTCTCCTCCGGGGCCGGCGGGGCCGCCGAGGGGTCCGCCGGGAGGTCGTCCGGGGGATCGGGGAGCCGGTCCCCGCGCTCGGGCCCGCTCACGACGACGCAGCCTCCCCCGCCTCCGGGCCGGTCCCGGCGGGCGGGCGCTCGTCGTCGCGCACAGCCGTCCCCGGCCCCACCCGCACCACGTCGTGCGGGCCGGCGACGAGCTCGGTGGGCAGGTCCTCCTCGACCGCGGCGGTGACCAGGACCTGCTCCGCGGAGGCCACGATCGCGGCCAGGCGGCTCCGGCGCCGGGCGTCGAGCTCCGCGAACACGTCGTCGAGCAGCAGGATCGGCGCCGCGCCCTCGGTGGGGTCGTCCGCGAGGTGGACGTACCAGGAGCCCAGCCGGAGGGCGAGGGCGTAGGACCAGGTCTCCCCGTGCGAGGCGTAGCCGCGGGCGGGGGCCGGACCCAGCAGCAGCTCGAGCTCGTCGCGGTGCGGGCCGATCAGCGTCAGGCCCCGCTCGAGCTCGCGCTGCTCGGCGTCCTCGCACGCCTCGAGGATCAGCCGGTGCAGGTCCGCCGGGGTGAAGTCGCGCAGCTGCCCCACGTCCCCACCGGCGCTCTCCGGCAGGACCGAGGACACGTAGCGCAGCGTGGTGGACTTCGTGCCGTCGGTGAGCTGGTCGTAGGCGGTGGCCACCTGCGGGGCGAGGGCGTCGATCAGCTGCAGCCGCGCGTGCAGGATCACGGCCCCGGTGCGGGCGAACTGGTCGTTCCACGCGGCCAGCGTCGAGCGGTGGGTCTCGGTGAAGCGGCCGCTGCGGCGGGCCGACTTCAGCAGCGCGTTGCGCTGCTTGAGCACCTTCTCGTAGTCGGCCATGGTGCCGGCGAGGACCGGGCGCATGGACCGGGCGAGGTCGTCCAGGAACCGTCGCCGGTGCGAGGGGTCGCCCTTCACCAGGGAGAGGTCCTCCGGGGAGAACAGGACCGTGCGCACGATGCCGAGGGCGTCCCTGGCACGGACGGGGGCGGCCCGGTTGATGCGCACCCGGTTGGCGCGGCCGTCGTTGAGCTCGAGCTCGAGGACGGTCTGCTGGCCGCCGCGCCGCACGCGCACCCGGACGATCGCCCGCTCGGCGCCGAAGCGGATCAGCGGCGCGTCCGAGGACACGCGGTGCGAGGAGAGCCCCGCCGTGTAGTCCAGGGCTTCGACGATGTTCGTCTTGCCCACGCCGTTGGGGCCCAGGAACACGGTGGTCCCGGGTCCCAGACGTATGTCCAGCAGGGCATACGTCCGGTAGTCCAGCAGGGAGAGGTGGTCGACGAACACGCCCGGATCAGCAGCTTCCGCTTCCGCGCCGGCCGGTCACTGGCTCGGGAGCCGGACCGGCATCAGCAGGTACTTGTAGTCGTCCCGGTCCTCGCCCTCCGGCTCGGCCTGCGCGGAGAGCACCGCCGGCTTGGGCGGGGCGGTGAAGGAGAACCGCACGTAGTCCGAGGAGAAGGCGTGCAGGCCCTCGGACAGGTACGTGGGGTTGAAGGCCACGGTGATGTCGTCCCCGGTCAGGTGGGCGTCCAGGACCTCCGAGGCCTGGGCGTCCTCGCCGGTCCCGGCGTCCAGGGCCACCTGGCCCTGGGTGAAGGCGAGGCGGACGGGCGTGTTGCGCTCGGCCACGAGCGAGACGCGGCGGACCGCCTCGACGAGCTCGGTGGTGCGCACCGCAGCCGTGATCGGGGTGTGCTCGGGGAACAGCGACCGGATCTTGGGGTACTCGCCGTCGATGAGCAGGCTCGTGGTCCGGCGGCCGCCGGACTCGAAGCCGACGAGCTCGGCGGAGTCGGACAGCGCGATGTTGATGTCCCCGGCCGGTCCGAGGGTCTTGGCGATGTCGTTGAGCGTACGGGCCTTGATCAGCGCGGCCGTGGAGATGTCGTGGGAGGTCGGCCTCCACGTCAGCTCCCGCATGGCGAGCCGGTACCGGTCGGTGGCCAGGAGGGTCATCTTCTCGCCCTCGATCTCCACGCGCACGCCGGTGAGGATCGGAAGGGTGTCGTCCTTGCTGGCCGCGATGTTGACCTGGGACACGGCGAGGGCGAAGTCGTCGCCGGCGACCACGCCGGAGACGTCCGGCAGGGCCGGGAGCTCCGGGTAGTCGCCCACGGGCATCGCGGCGAGGTTGAACCGCGAGGACCGGCAGGTCAGCGTGACCTTGCCCTCGTCGGCCTGGACCTCGACCGGCGCGGACGGCAGCGACCGGCAGATGTCCGCCAGGAGCCGCCCGGAGACGAGCGTGGTGCCCTCCTCCTGGACGTCGGCGCTGATCGACAGCCGTGCCGAGATCTCGTAGTCGAAGCTGGCGATGGACAGCGACCCGCCCTCCGCCCGGATGAGCAGACCGGACAGCACGGGGACCGGGGGCCGAGGAGAGAGGGACCGGGCGGTCCAGGTCACGGCCTCGGCGAGAACATCGCGTTCGACGGAGAACTTCACGAGAGGTTGCTGCCTTTCAGTCTGAGCACGGGCGGCGGAGCCCGCGCCCGGAGGACGGCGTCCGCCGCGCCGCGAGGTGCGGCCGACCGGGTCTTCGCCCCCTGCATCGTATCCGTCCGTTTCGGCGGACGGCCATTCGGCCGACCGTGGCGGACTTCTTGTGGTTCGCCGGTCCCGGAGGGCTCGGCGGGGGCCCGGAGTCCCGGATTCTTGTTGTTTGGCCGGAGATCTCTTTAAGGACGGGAGTGTTAATAACCACTGTGGAATCTGTGGATAACTGCCTCTCGGCCAGGCGCCGGGCGGCAACGCCCTGTTGAGTTCCTGTGATTCGCGGTCCACCGGAAGGGCCTCTCCCGGTGGACAAGATCCGCGCGGTTCCGCGGGTTCCACAGCCCGACCGGCAGTTGTGCCGAGGTTCTCCACCGGAGCCCGGCGGTATTCCACAATTTTATCCACAGGTGTGGGTTCTGTCCTGTGCACAGGTGCTCCACAAGGGGCCGTGTCCTGTGCAGAAGAGGGTCGGCCACCCCGGAACGGCGCGGTGGCGGCCTGTGGACGAATCACAAGAAAACGGGCCCGCCGGTGTCCCGGCGAGCCCGTCGGTGACGGGTGGGCGGTGCTCAGCCCTCGCGCTGCTGCTGCTTGATGCGGTTCGTCAGCTCGGTGACCTGGTTGAAGATCTGCCGGCGCTCGGCCATCAGGGTGCGGATCTTCCGGTCGGCGTGCATCACCGTGGTGTGGTCGCGGCCGCCCAGCTCCTGGCCGATCTTCGGCAGGGACATGTCGGTGAGCTCGCGCAGCAGGTACATGGCGATCTGCCGCGCCGTGACCAGGGTGCGGGTGCGGGACTTGCTCTTGAGCTCCTCGAGGGTGATGTCGAAGTAGACCGCCGTCTGCGCCAGGATCGAGGCCGCGGTGATCTCCTGCGCGCCGTCGTCGGTGATGAGGTCCTTGAGCACCAGCTCGGCCAGGGGCAGGTCCACGGCCTGCTTGTTCAGCGAGGCGAAGGCGGTGACGCGGATCAGGGCGCCCTCGAGCTCACGGATGTTGGTGGAGATGTGCGAGGCGATGTACTCCAGCACGTCGTCGGGGGCGTCCATGCCCTCGCTGGTGGCCTTCTTGCGCAGGATCGCGATGCGGGTCTCCAGCTCCGGAGGCTGCACGTCGGTGATCAGACCCCACTCGAACCGGGAGCGCATGCGCTCGGCGAAGCCGGTGAGCTGCTTGGGCGGCATGTCCGAGGTGATCACGATCTGCTTCTCGTGGTTGTGCAGCGCGTTGAAGGTGTGGAAGAACTCCTCCTGCGTGTGCTCCTTGCCCGCCAGGAACTGGATGTCGTCGATCAGCAGCATGTCCACGTTGCGGTAGATCTCCTTGAAGGAGGAGCCCTCGTCGTCGCGGATCGAGTTGATGAAGTCGTTGGTGAACTCCTCCGAGTTCACGTAGCGCACGCGCACCTGCGGGTACAGCCGCTTGGCGTAGTGACCGATGGCGTGCAGCAGGTGCGTCTTGCCCAGGCCGGACTCCCCGTAGATGAACAGCGGGTTGTACGCCTTGGCAGGGGTCTCGGCCACCGCGAACGCCGCGGCGTGGGCGAACCGGTTGGACTGCCCGATCACGAAGGAGTCGAAGACGTACTTCGGGTTCAGCCGCGCGGAGCTGTCCCACTCCCCCACCACGGCGGGGGCGGTGCCGGTGTCCTGCACGGGGCGGCGGGGCGGGGCGGCCTGCGGGTCCCGCGGCGGAGGCAGGGTGCGATTGCCGGCGGCCGGTGCGACCGGCTCCGGGCGCACCGCGGCGAGGTCCAGCATGCGCTGGTCGATCCCCATGGCGTGTGCGGTGTCACCGGCATCGGTCCGGGTGGGCCCGTCGGTGCGGTTGCGCTCGGCCTCGAGCTCACCGATCGGGGGCAGCGCTGCCGTCTGCGGTCCCGGCTCCGGGGCGGGAGCGGCCTCGAGGTCGGCGTCGACGACGAACGCCACGAGCGTCTCCGGACTGAAGGCGCGTCCCACGGAGGAGCGCAGGACCGAGGCCATCTGGTTCTGGAAGAACTCCCGGGTCAGCTCGTTGGGGACCGCGACGAGCAGCGTGGTGCCGATGAGCCCCTGCGGCTGGGCCAGGGAGATGAACCCCCGGTAGCGGCCCGTGGTCATGGGGTCCTCGTACATGTACTGCACGCATTCGGCCCACTGCGCGCTGAGCGCCTGATTGTCCTGCGTGCCCACGCGTACTCCTGCTGTCGTCGGGATGTCATCGAGATGTCGTCGGGATGACGAGGCGGTTGACGGGTCGTCCCGGCCCTGCTGCGGCGGCCTTTTCCACAGAGTTGTTCACAACGGTGGAAAAGCTGTTCGGGGGCCGGCCGCGAGTGCCAGCCTAGAACATGCTTCGAAACTGTTCATAGCTGATCTGCTGGGGTCCCGGGAACTACAGAGGTGTAGTTCAGCCCCTGATCCGCGCCGTTCCGCGGCCGGGAGCGCACGGGTTTTCCACAGGATGTGAGCAAGATCCGTGCACAGCTGTGGGTAGGATGTGCACTGCACAGCACCGGCCGGTTTCCGGAGGCCGCGCCGGGCGTGTCCGTCCCCTCCGGTGCACGCTCGGGGGCGCTCGGAGGAGCCTGCGCCCCGGTGCGTCGTCGTCCGCGGATTTGACCGTCCCCGGCCTGTTGTCTAGGGTGAGGTAGTCTCTTGTGTCCCCTGTCATGCCCTTCCGCATGCTCGGACGCATCCACCAGCACTGCTGCGCCCGCCCCTTCGCCGTACCGACCCGGTGCGCCGAGGACCACGCGGCGCACACCCCGACGCCTTTGGAGTAACCAGTGAGCAAGCGGACTTTTCAGCCGAATAACCGCCGTCGCGCCAAGAAGCACGGCTTCCGCGCCCGGATGCGCACCCGTGCCGGCCGCGCCATCCTCGCCGCCCGCCGCAGCAAGGGCCGCACCGAACTCTCGGCCTGAGCCGGCCCATGTCGGCACCGGCGTTCCGGACGACCACCCCTTCTCGGGTGGCGGCATCCGTGCCGGGACCGCCGGAGCACCGGGCCCGACAGGAGCCGGACCGTGCTGCCTGAGCAGCACCGGATCCGGACCTCGGCCCAGTTCTCGGCCACCACGCGTTCCGGCGCCCGCAACGGGCGCCGGAACGTCGTCGTATATGTGCGCCCCACCGCCGAGGACCGCCCGGCGCGCTTCGGGTTCGTCGTCTCGAAGGCGGTGGGCAACGCCGTCCGGCGCAACAAGGTGAAGCGGCGCCTGCGGGAACTCGCCCAGACCACGGTCAGGCAGGTCCCGTACGGTTATGACGTGGTCGTCCGCGCGCTCCCGCCCGCCTCCGCCGCGGACTGGGCGGAGCTGGCCGCCGACTACGCCAAGGCCTGGCGGACGGCGTCCGCGCGCGCGGGCGTCCCCCGCGCCGCGACCGGGACGCCCCCGGCAGAAGACCACCGATCCGGACGGGAGGAGCCAGCGTCATGAGCGAGCACGCCCATGGGCACGAGGACCTCCTCGCCGCGGCTCCCCACGAGTACGTCCGCCCGGCGTCGGCGTGGCAGGCTCTCTGGTTCCTGCCGCAGAACGCGCTCATCGCGGGCCTGAAGCTCTACCGGACCATCGTCTCCCCCCTGTACGGGGACGTCTGCCGGTACTTCCCCTCCTGCTCGGCCTACGCCCTCGAGTCCGTCACGGTGCACGGCGCCGTGCGCGGTCTCGGCCTCAGCGTCCGCCGGCTCCTGCGCTGCCACCCCTGGGCGGCCGGTGGGATCGACAGGGTCCCGGACGGCGGTCGGAGCTTTCCCGACTTCGCGTCCCTGCCCAAGATCGTCCTGCTGAACCACCCCACCCTTGCCGAGCGCCACCAGCACCACCCCGCCGGAGGCACCGGCTCCGCGGCCCAAGGAGAGCCTTCCCCATGAATCTGTTCGAACTGATCCTCTTCCCCTTCAGGTGGGTCGTCTCCGCCGTGCTGTGGGTCTTCCACGAGCTGCTGACGGCCGTCGGGATGGATCCCGCCGCGGGCATCACCTGGGTGCTGTGCATCGTGGGCCTCACCCTGGTCATGCGCACGCTGACCATCCCGCTGTTCCTCAAGCAGATCAAGTCCATGCGCGGCATGCAGGAGCTGCAGCCCGAGATGGCCAAGCTGCAGGCCAAGTACAAGGGCAAGAAGGACCAGCTCTCCCGCCAGGCCATGGCCCAGGAGCAGATGGAGCTCTACAAGAGCCACGGCTCCAACCCGTTCTCGGCCTGCCTGCCGATCCTGGTGCAGATGCCGATCTTCTTCGGTCTGTTCCAGGTCCTCAACGGAGTGCCCAAGTCGGCGGCGGCCGGGGAGGGCGTGCACGTGCTCAACGCCGCCACCGTGCAGTCCTTCAACGAGGCCACGTTCTTCGGCGCCCCGCTCTTCTCCACCCTGCTCAACCCGGGCGACGGCAACCACGTGGCCACCATCATCCTGGCCGTCGTGATGATCATCGCGATGTCCGCCTCGCAGTTCTTCACCCAGAAGCAGCTGACGGCCAAGAACATGAGCGAGACCGCCAAGGCCTCCCCCATGTACCGCCAGCAGCAGATGATGCTCTACCTGTTCCCGCTCGTCTTCGCGATCGGCGGCATCAACTTCCCCATCGGCGTCCTCATCTACTGGACCGTCTCCAACGTGTGGTCCATGGGCCAGCAGTGGTGGGTCATCCGCAACAACCCGACCCCCGGTTCCCAGGCCGAGCAGGAGCTCAACGAGCGCCGCGCCGCCAAGGGCCTGCCCCCGTTCGGCAAGACCCGCGAGGAGCACGAGGCGGAGGTCGAGGAACAGCGTGCCCGCGCCGCCGCCGGGCAGCGCCAGCAGCCCGTCGGCAAGAAGCGGCAGCGGCAGCAGACGAAGAAGAAACAGGCGCGATGACCGCTGCGGGTCACCCCGCGACTTCCTCCCCGCACGGGGCCGGGATGCCCGGCCCCGTGCTTCCACGGCCCCAGGAGACGACATGAGCGACATCCGGCAGACCACCCAGGACGCCGACGAGGCGCAGCCGACCCCCCACCCCGTCGAGGGCGACGCGCCGGCGGACGCCGCCGAGCGGACCGGTCAGGACCAGGACCCGGGAACGGATCCCACGCTCGATCACCTCGAGGAGGAGGGCGAGGTCGCGGCCGACTACCTCGAGGAGCTGCTGGACACGGCGGACCTCGACGGGGACATCGACATCGAGGTCCGCGACGGCCGCACCTACCTGTCCGTCGTCGCGGAGGGTGACGACGACGAGAGCCTGTCCGTGCTCGTCGGCGAGGACGCAGAGGTCCTGGAGGCGCTGCAGGAGCTCGTGCGGCTCTCCGTCCTGTCCGCGACCGGACGCCGCTCCCGGCTCGTCCTCGACATCGGGGGCTACCGGCGGCGCCGGTCGTCCGCGCTGCAGGAGATGGCCCTCGCCGCCGTGCGGGAGGCGCAGGAGACCGGGGAGCGGGTGCACCTCGAGCCCCTGTCCGCCTACGAGCGCAAGATCGTGCACGACGTGGTCGCGGAGCAGGGTCTGCTCAGCGAGTCCGAGGGCGAGGGGGCGGGACGGCACATCGTCGTCTCCGCCGAGCAGGCCTGATGGCCGGCGACCCCCGCCCCTCCCCCACGGCGCAGGAGCCCCCGCTGCCGGACCCCCAGGAGCGTCTGGCCGCCGAGCGGCTGTTCGGGGACCGGCTGGCCCTCGCGGAACGCTACGTCGCACACCTGGCGTCCTCGGGAATCGTGCGCGGGCTCATCGGTCCTCGCGAGGTGCCGCGGCTCTGGAGCCGCCACGTGCTCAACTGCGCCGTGGTGGAGGAGCTCCTCCCGCCGGACGCGCGCGTGGCCGACGTCGGCTCCGGGGCGGGTCTGCCGGGGCTGTGCCTGGCACTGGCCCGGCCCGATCTGCGGCTCACGCTGATCGAGCCGCTGGAGCGCCGGGTGCAGTGGCTCGACGAGGTCGTGGCCGACCTGGGGCTGACCAACGTCCGGGTGCTGCGCGCTCGTGCCGAGCAGGCGAAGGACGAGGTGGGCGAGGTCGACGTCGTCACGGCCCGCGCGGTCTCCGCCCTCGTGGGCCTGCTCGACATCACGCTCCCGCTGCTGCGCGGCACGGGCGAGCTCCTTGCGCTCAAGGGCCGCTCCGCCGCGCAGGAGATCGAGAAGGCGCAGAAGAAGCTGGCCCGCCACGGCGCCCGCTCCACCGAGGTCCTCACCGTGGGCGACGCCCTGCTCGCCGAGCCGACCACGGTGGTCCGTGTGCGACTCTGAGCGGTCCCGCCGTCGGCGACGTGCGGCGACGGTAGGCTGGGGGGCGTGTGCCGCGGGCGTGGCGCCGTGGCCGTTCCCCGGGATGGTCCTCGCTCCCCCGCCCCGCGGCCGGACCCGGACGCCCTCCCGCGGGGAGGCTGTGCCCGGACGGAACCACATCCAGACGAACCGGGAAGGTGCGCAGTCAGATGCCGATCGACGACGGCGAGGAAAGCCCGGTGGGTTTCGGCGAGGAGTTCCCGCCGGACCCGGCAGATCAATCTGTAAAGGTTGTTCCTGACCGAGGCACCCGTGTTTCACGTGAAACAGACGGACAGCTGTCCAAGATGACGACGATGGCGGACGACACGCCGCTGGGGAGGACGCTCGTGGAAGAGACCAGGCGACGCGCCAGGCTGAAGAAGGTCCAGCTGGAGAAGCCCGCCGCGACGCGGGTCTTCACCATCAGCAACCAGAAGGGCGGCGTCGGCAAGACGAGCACCTCGGTCAACCTCGCCGTCGCCCTGGCGCGGCAGGGCCAGAACGTCCTGGTGATCGACAACGACCCACAGGGCAACGCCTCGACCGCGCTCGGTGTGGAGCACAGCTCCGAGGTGGACAGCACCTACGACGTCCTGATCGACGAGATGCCGATCGCCGACGTGGTTAAGACCTCCGTCGAGGCCGAGAACCTGTGGGTGGTGCCCGCGACCATCGACCTCGCCGGCGCGGAGATCGAGCTGGTCTCCATGGTGGCGCGGGAGCACCGGCTGCGGCGGGCCCTGGAGGCCTACGCACGGCAGCGCGAGGCGGACGGCCTGGAGCGGCTGGACTACGTCTTCATCGACTGCCCGCCCAGCCTGGGCCTGCTGACCCTCAACGCGTTCGTCGCGGCCACCGAGGTGCTCATTCCCATCCAGTGCGAGTACTACGCACTGGAGGGACTGAGCCAGCTGCTGAAGAACATCGAGATGATCCAGAAGCACCTGAACCCGGAGCTCTCGGTGTCGACCATCCTGCTCACGATGTACGACGGCCGGACCAACCTGGCGTCCCAGGTGGCCGAGGAGGTCCGGACCCACTTCCCCGCCGAGGTCCTGGAGACCATGATCCCCCGCTCGGTGCGGATCTCCGAGGCGCCGAGCTACCAGCAGAGCGTCATCAGCTACGACCCCAGCTCGACCGGTGCCCTGTCCTATCTCGAGGCCGCCGCCGAGATCGCGCAGCGCGCCGCGCGCTGATCGCTGCCCCTCCCCCGAGCGCCCGCCTCCACCGGAGGCGGGCGCTTCGCTGTGTGCCCACCAGGACAACGGGTGACCCCGGTGTCGAGACGCTCAGATGTTTCACGTGTAACGCAGCCGTTGGGCGTGCAATGCGCCCGGCCGAGAGGACGCCGTGGACTCGGCACGCGATCCGCATCTCACCCACCGGCCGGACGCCCTCCGCACGAGACTCGAAGTCGGCGCCGGCTGCCCCGCACCGACGCTTCACGGTGCTGACCCGGCCCCGACCGGTCGCCCTCGGGGCGACATGGCCTGTGGAACGGGTGCGCGTGGCCGCGTCCGTGGCTTCCACGGTGGAGGCGGCCTATCGGGAGCGTGAGCGGGTCCCCTATCGAGGGCGCGCCGCCCGTGACGTCAGCAGTGTCCCGGCGTGCTCGAGCCCGTGGCCATTGCAGCTGATGCGGAGTGCTGGGTCGGTGGTACGCGCGGCGGACGGGTACCACCGGGCCCGTTGCTTACACGGTGAAAGCACGCGACGCCGTCATTGACGATCAGGTCGACGTGAAGCCCGGAAGACAGTCTCCCGCGGCGCGACGCCCGGATGCCGGACCCGGCCCACCGTTCGGATCGACCGTGAGCGCATCGGCTGGCGGGCGGAGACGCGGCACGGAGCACGGTGAGCGGTGCAGGTGCGCAGGACAGTCCGCTCCGCCGTGGCCGGCGGCCCGGTCCCCCAGGGGGGCCGTCCGCACCTCTCCGGTGGTGCCACGAGGAGCGTGGCGCACGGCGGACGGTGCTCGCCCGGAGGACAGGTCGCTCCCACTGTGGTCGGCGGTCTACTCCCGGGCGCACGATCCGCACATCTGCGGTGGGGCCTCGAGGGGTGTGAAGCACGGCGGAGGGTGCACGTCCTGAGGAGCGATTACTGCCTCCGTGGTCGGCAGTCTGCTCTCCGGCGCACGGCCCGCGCATGTCCGATGGTGCGTCCAGGGGTGTGGAGCGACGGGATGACGGCGCCCCCTCCGCTAGAATTGACCGGATTGCCGCGCGAGGAAAGGAACACCGTGAGCGAACGACGACGTGGTCTGGGTCGGGGACTGGGGGCGCTCATTCCGAGCGCTCCGGCCGCAGCGGCACCGACGGAAGCCCCGGTCGAGCCGGTGTCGCCGGCCGGGGAGCAATCGCTCACTCCCCCGGTCCGCGACGCCGACCCCGCGGACGTTTCACGTGAAACAACAGCCTCCTCCATCCCGCCCGATTCCGGGGGCAACGGGTCAGCAGGGCACAGCCCGGGAACCGGCAGGGCCCCGGACAAGCGCTCGACCGGTTCGGCGACCTCGGCGGCGACCCGTTCCGCGGCCACCACCGAACCAGCATCCGCGAAGACCGCGGAGCCGATGCCGAGTGCGGCCGAGCGGGATGCTGCCCAGAACACCGCCGACCGTGGCCCCGTCGACGCCGACTCCTCCCAGAGCGCCGGGTCGCCGGGGTCCGCGTCCCGCGCGGACGACGCGGCGTCGAGCCGAGCCGACGACACCCCCGCGCCGACCGCTCGCGCCGGCGCCGGGCCGCGCGGCCGGTCCGTGAGCCCGGCGGCGCGCCAGAAAGCCATGAAGGCCCGGATGGACATGGGCGAGGCGCTGCGCAACACGACCCTGGTCAGCCGTCCGTCCGACATGTTCTTCCTGCCCTCGGGCGCGCCGACCGGACCCTCGGACCCCGGGGCGCCCAGTGGTCGACCTGCGGGTGAGACCGTCACGGGTGGAGCGGCGGACACAGCGGACGGCGCCGCGGACACGCGCGGCGATGGATCCCGGACCCATGCCGATGAGCCGGCGTCCCCGGCGGACGACGTTTCACGTGAAACATCTCCGCACCGCGGGCAGCGCCCTCCCGCACCCAACGCACAGGCGTCCTCGCCGAGCGATGGTGTCGACCCGGAATTTGATGGCGGCGTGGACGCCGACAGCCATGTTTCACGTGAAACGGAGGCTTTGGCCGAAGGACTGACGGCGGTCCCCGGAGCCAGGTTCGCGGAGATCGCTGTCGGCGCGATCCATCCGAACCGGAAGCAGCCGCGCCAGGTCTTCGACGAGGAGGAGCTCGCGGAACTGGCGTACTCCATCGGCGAGCTCGGCGTGCTGCAGCCGATCGTGGTGCGTCCCAGCCGGGAGGACGGCGAGACCTCGTACGAGCTGGTGATGGGGGAGCGACGCTGGCGGGCGACCCGGCGCGCCGGCCTCAGCACGATCCCGGCGATCGTCCGGGAGACCTCCGACGACGACCTGCTCCGTGACGCGCTGCTGGAGAACCTGCACCGCAGCCAGCTGAACCCCCTGGAGGAGGCCGCTGCGTACCAGCAGCTCATGGAGGAGTTCGGCACGACGCAGGAGGAGCTCTCGCGCCGCATCGGGCGGTCCCGCCCTCAGATCAGCAACACGATCCGCCTGCTCCGGCTGCCTCCGCTCGTCCAGCGCCGGGTCGCGGCCGGTGTGCTCTCGTCAGGGCACGCCCGCGCGCTCCTGTCCCTGGCCGACCCCGCGGAGATGGAGCGGCTTGCGCAGCGCATCGTCGCCGAAGGGCTCTCCGTCCGGGCCACCGAGGAGGCCGTGGCGCTGACCGAGGGGACCGAACGGAAGACCCCGCGCGCCGCGGCGCCGGCCGGCCGGCACAAGGAACGACTGGACTACATCGCGGAAGCCTTCGCCGATCGACTGGACACCAGCGTCAAGATCGCGCTCGGGGCACGGAAGGGCAAGATGACCATCGAGTTCGCCTCTGTCGAGGACCTGAACCGGATCATCGAGGTCCTGGATCCGGGGATCGAGCGTTCCTGAGGAAGCCGCGCCCGACGGGTGCGCGCACGACGAAGCCCCGGTGTTTCACGTGAAACACCGGGGCTCCGTGCTGTGGAGGGCTGACCTCAGCGGCCGTTGAACTCCGCCACGTCGTCCAGACGCATGGTCCCCGTGGGCACGTCGTCCTCCGCGAGCAGGAACATACGCTGCAGACCGAACACGACGGCTTCCGCGAGATGGCTGCGGTGCTCGGGATCCGCGAGGGCGGCGCGGTCCGTGGCGCTGGAGAGATAGCCGAGGTCCAGCCAGACGGTGGGGGCGTCGTGGGTGCGCAGCAGCTCCCACTGCCGGGCGTGGCTGCCGAGATCGAGGGCGCCGGTGCGGGCCACCATCTCCTTGAGCACGAGCCCGGCGGCCCGCTCGCCGATGGGGGAGTAGACCTCCGAGTGGTCCTGCTCGCCCCAGTAGTACGACGCGAGACCCGCCGCGGCGGGGGAGGCGTTCCAGTCGCAGTGCAGGGACACGACCACGGAGTCGGGACGGCCCCCGGTGGCGTCGTGCACCGAGGGCACGCACCGGACCTGCTCACCGCGGCGGTCCCTGAGCGTGGGTTCCGGGGCCACGATCGCCGGGTCGGCGCCGATCTCCTGCAGCAGGCCGAAGGCCAGGACGGCGACGTCGGTGGTGACCTCGTCCGCGCGCTCGGCGAAATCCGGGGCGGCCGAGGCCGGTGGCTGCTGGCCGGCGGCGCGCGACGGCACGAGGACCACGGACCGCCCCCGGAGCGCCGAGGTGGCGCGCTCCAGGCGGTGGTAGTCCCGCAGGGAGAAGGCCTTCGAGGAGGTGATGTTCTTGTTGATCCGGGCGAGGGCGGCGATGGTCTCGAGATCCACCACTCCGGTGACGGCCACGCCGAGGCTCTGCTGCAGCTCCAGCACGGCATGGTGCGTGCTGCGTGTGAAGACGCCGTTGAGGTGCCCGTAGTAGAAACCCAACCTGGACAGGTTGTGCTGCAGTCTGGTGACGTCGTCGCCGCGCATCGGGCGGTCCTCGTCCAGAGAGAGGGAGCGGTCGCCCAGTGCGTACTGGGCCTCGTTGAGGCAGCGGTCCGTCTCGGGGCCGACCAGGCCGTCGACGATCAGGCCGCGCTCCTGCTGGAAGGCCCGCACGGCGGCGTCGACGTGGTCGTCGAAGTAGGAGGGGTTGTTCACGTCCTGCGGCGCGAGGTAGGCCACGGTGACGCCGGCCCGGAGCAGACGCTCCCGGAGGCCCACCACGCGCCGGTTCGTCATGGTCCGGCGCAGCATCGGTTCGGTGTCGTCGAGTTTCACAGGTGTCCCACGGGTCGTCGGGTCGTCGTCAGTGCCAGTACAACGGCTCATCCGTCCCCTCCCGCTCGGGGGAGAGGACGGATGAGCGCGATGCGGCCAGGATGTCGGTACGACCGATCAGGCGCCGGGGGTCAGGTAGTCGGCGAACTCCTTCTCGAGGGCGCTCTTCGGCTTGGCCCCGATGGCCTTCCTGACGACCTCGCCGCCCGAGAACAGGTAGATCGCGGGGATCGAGGTGATGCCGTACTGGGAGGCCACTGCGGGGTTCTCGTCCACGTTCAGCTTGACGACCTCGATGGCCTCGGCGTGCTCGGCGGCGATCGCGTCCAGGACGGGGCCGACCATGCGGCAGGGGCCGCACCACTCGGCCCAGAAGTCGACGATGACGGGCTTGTCCGACTCGAGGACCTCGGTCCGGAAGTCGGCGTCGGTGACGTTCTTGGCGGCGCTCATGTTTCTCCTTGTCCGGGCGCCGGCACGCTCGTGGCGTGCTCGGCGCGCTCTGTGCAACTGGTGCGAGGGCGGAACTGGTTCGATTATGGTCCATGCCGGGCGGGGCGGTGCGAGCCGTCCCAGCCGGCCGCGGGGCCGGGGACGCTCAGCTGTGCAGCACCGAGCGGTCGTGCAGGGCGGCGAGGTAGTGCTCGGCGTCGACCGCGGCCACGCACCCGGAGCCGGCGGCGGTGATGGCCTGGCGGTACGTCGCGTCCACGACGTCGCCGGCGGCGAAGACTCCGGCGAGGCTCGTGGTGGAGCTGCGTCCGTCCACCTGGATCGTGCCGTCGACGGTGAGCTCGAGCTGGTCGGCGACCAGCGCGGTGCGCGGGTCGGAGCCGATCGCGACGAACAGCCCCGTCACGGGCAGCTCCGAGGTCTCCCGGGACTCGGTGTCCCGCACGGTGACGGATCGGACCTTCTCCTCCCCGTTGATGGCCACGACCTCGGCGTTCCACAGCACCTCGATCTTCGGGTCCTCGAAGGCCCGCTGCTGCATGATCTCGGAGGCGCGGAAGCTGTCCCGCCGGTGGATGATGGTCACCTTCGAGGCGAAGCGGGAGAGGAAGGTGGCCTCCTCGAGGGCGGAGTCCCCGCCGCCGACGACCGCGATCTGCTGCTCCTTGAAGAAGAAGCCGTCGCAGGTGGCGCACCAGCTCACGCCGTGGCCGGAGAGCCGCTTCTCGTCCGGCAGGCCGAGCTCCCGGTATGCGGAGCCGGTCGCGATGATCACGGCGTGCGCCCGGTGCACCGAGCCGTCCTCGAGGGTCACGGTCTTGACCTCGCCCTCGAGCTCCAGGGCGACGACGTCCTCGTAGCGGATGTCGGCGCCGAAGCGCTCGGCCTGCTGCTGCATGTTGGACATCAGTTCCGGACCCTGGATGCCGTCGATGAACCCGGGGTAGTTCTCGACCTCGGTGGTGTTCATCAGCTCGCCGCCGGCGGTCACGGAGCCCGCGAACACGACGGGGTGGAGGTTGGCGCGCGCGGCGTAGATCGCGGCGGTGTACCCGGCGGGGCCGGAGCCGACGACGATCACCTCGTGGACGACCTCGTCCTCGGGGGCGGACGTCGGCTCGCCGCCGCGCGGGGTGAGATCCAGGGCGTTGATCACGGGACCGAAGTCGGGGCTCACTGTTCTGCTGACCTTCCGTACAGGGAGCGGCCGGACGGGTCCGGCCGCGGGGACCACTGGCACAACGGGGGGCGCCCGGCGGATATTCCGGTGGCGCGCGGCCCCGGCCGCGGCCGCCGGGGGCGCGCGCCCGTTCAGTCCAGCTGGATCTCGCCGACCCGCAGGCCGTAGTTGAACCCGGCGATGGGGTTGGTCAGCTGCGGCAGCTGGGTCCAGTTGACGATCACGTACTGGTGGCTCTCCTCCCGGGCCCCGGCGGCCAGCGGGACGGTGATCTCCGGGCCGGTGAAGGAGCCGGAGCCCACCTGCTGGGCGCCGTCCAGGGTCGGGGCGTCGTTGACGTAGACGTCGAACATGCCGCCGGACCCGGCGGACTGGCTGAGCCGCAGGGTCTCCACCGGTGCGGCCTCCTGGAGCTGGACGGCCAGACCCACGCTGGGCGCCTGGTTGCTGAAGTTCTGGTCGGAGAACCCGTAGCTGATCCAGTAGGTGGAGGGGTTCCCGTCCACGGCCTGACCCAGCTGGGCGTCCTGGTCGGCCATGAAGTTCGCGTTGCCGGGCACGACCCGGGTCACGGCCGTGGGCTGCGGGTCCGCCTCCGGGGCCTCCGGCTCGGCCTCCGCGCTCGGCCGGGACTGCTCCGCCCCCTCGTCCTCCCCGGCGGGGGCGCTGGCGGCCGGATCGGGGGCGTTCGCCCCGCCGAAGAGCCCGCCCAGGCGGTCGAAGCTGAACACCACGGCCCCGATCAGCAGGGCCAGCAGCACCACCACCAGCAGGAGGAGGCCCTTGCCGCCCCTCTGGGTGCGCGCAGCGGTGTCCTTGCCGCGCGGCGGCGGCCCGACGGCCGTCTCCGGCTCGCGGTGGGGGGCCTCCCGGTGCTCGTCGTAGTAGCTGTCGTAGCGGTTGTCGCCGTCGTAGCCGGGATCGATGTCGGTGCCGGCGGTGCGGCCGGCCACGGCGGCGGTGCCGCTCGCGGCCGCCCGGTCGAAGAGCGTGGAGCGGGTCGAGGTGGCGCTGACCCGCACCGGCCGGCCGAGGCGGGTGCGCACCGAGGGCGCGGGCGCGGCGTCGTCGTAGGAGTCGTCGTCCCTCCACCGGGTGACCTTGGGCCCCGGGGCCGCGGTGCCGAGGTCGTCCGAGGGCTCGGTGGCGACCACCGGCGTCGGGCTCGTGGGGTCCGGCTCGTCGTAGACGTACGAGGCGCTGCCGGTGCCGCGCGGTGCGCCGAAGATGTCGTCGCTGAGCGACTCGTCCTCGATCTCGTCGGGCTCCACGAGCAGGGAGTCCAGCATGTCCGCGGCTGGGGTGTGCGAGGTCACGAGGTAGGTCTGGGCCTCCGCCTGCCCCAGGTCGAGGATCTGGAACGGGGCGCCGATGCTGCCGTTGGCCATCGAGCGGGCGTTCTCCACGAGCAGGGAGGTGTGCCGCTCCGCGGGCAGCAGGATCGAGACGCGGCGGCCCAGGATCTGGTCATGGCCCTCGAGCACGTGGTCGCCCTCGGCGGTGGCCAGCACGTCGGTGACCACCTTGTAGCGGCCGCCGAGGACGGAACCGAGCTTCATCGGTGCGGGCACGTTGGCTCCCTGGGGGTCGGGAATTCGCGGAGGGGCCGGAATTCGCGGGCGGGGGTGGCCGGTGGGGCAGAAGGGGTGTTCCTGACCCACGTCACCGACCACTCAGCACTTTACCGGTCCCGGCGGCCCGCGGCGGAGAGCCGTGTCACACGGTCAGCGGGCGAGCCGGGCCAGGACCGGGCGCACGAGGCTGTCGAGCTCCCGGACGCGGCAGAGCCTGAGGGCGCCCAGATAGGCGATCCCCATGACGGTCCCGCCCACGGCGACGGTCGCGATCGCGGTCAGCTGGTTGGTCCAGGGGAAGCCGTCCGGGTCGTAGCCGCCGAGCAGGAACAGGGCCACGGCGCCCACCACCCCGGCGAGCAGGGAGGCCACGAGGATCCGGGCGTGGGAGTCCATGATCCGGGCGAGGTCGTAGTCCCCGATCCGGCGGACCAGGACCAGGTGGTAGATGAGCGTGCTCAGGATGTTCTGGGCCGCGTAGCACCCGGCGACCGCGAAGATGACGAGGTGCGGCGGGGCCAGGGACGCGATCAGCAGTGCGCAGGCGACGGTGAAGAGGGCCACGCCCACCTGCACCAGGAACGGGGTGCGGGCGTCCTCCTGCGCGTAGAAGGCCCGGCCGAGCATGAAGGAGGTGGACATGAAGGGCGCGCCGATCGCGATCACCGTGACCACCTGGCCGATCACGGCTCCGGCGGAGGGCACGCCGCCGCTGAAGAGCATGCCGAGGGGTCCCGCGAAGACGACGAGGGCGACGGTGGCGAAGACCGTGGCCACGCCCGTGATCCGCAGGCTCGAGGACAGGGACGCGACCATGCCGGCCCGGTCCCCGTCCGTGGAGGCGGCGGCCATCCGGTTGAACAGCACCGTGGCGATGGACAGCCCGATCACCCCGTGCGGCAGGGAGTACAGCATCGAGGCCTGGTTGAGCGCCGCGACGCCCGCGATCTGCTGCGGCGGGTCCATGGCGAGGTACTCCGGGCGGTAGCCGGTGGGGATCGCGGCGACCTTGGTCAGGGCCAGGAACGCCAGGTTGGCGATGATCCCCGTGGCCAGCGTCCAGCCGGCCAGTCGCGCGGCGGTGGAGAGCCCGATGCCGCGCCAGCCGAAGCGGGGGCGCAGCCGCAGTCCCAGCCGGCCCAGCGGCCAGAAGAGCACGAGGGCCTGGGTGGCGACGCCCACGGTGGCCATGGCCGCCAACCAGAACGTCTTGGCCGGCGTCCAGTCGTCCAGGGAGTGCTCCGCCTCGGCGAACGCCCCGAACTGCTGGATGAACACGAGCAGCGCCGCGATGGCCACCACGTTGTTGACCACCGGCGCCCACATGTACCAGCCGAAGGCGCCGCGGGCGTTGAGCACCTGCCCCACCACGGTGTAGAGGCCGTAGAAGAAGATCTGCGGGAACGTGAACAGCGCGAAGGTCAGGCCGAGCGAGAGCTGCGCCTCGGTCCAGTCGGTGCCCATGGTCCGCACGATGGGTCCCGCCAGGGCCACCACGACCGCCGTGACCCCCAGCAGCGCGAGCACGGCCAGGGTGAGCAGGCGGGAGATGTAGTCGGCCCCGCCGTCGTCGGCGGTCCTGGATGCCTTGATGATCTGGGGCACCAGGACGGCGTTGAAGATGCCGCCGGCCACGAGGACGTAGATCAGGTTCGGCAGCGTGTTCGCCAGCTCGAAGACGTCGGAGACGGTGGTGACCGAGCCGATGGCCACCGTGATGAGCACGGTCTTGACGAACCCCAGGGCGCGGGAGACGAGCGTGCCGGAGGCCATGATGGCGCTGGAGGCCGCACCCGAGCGCCGGGCCGGGGCGGGGGGTGCGTCCTGGCGCTCGCCGGGGGAGCGCACGGTCTCAGAGCTGGTGGATGATGTATTCACGGGCGATGTCGGCGATGCGCCGCTCGTTGGGGAAGGAGAGCTTCCGGCCGAGGTCGTCGATGTCCACCCACGCGACGTCCACGGCCTCGTGGTCGGGGTCGTTGTCCGTGGTGAGGTGCCCGCCGGTGGCGCGGAGCAGGAAGTGGTGCACCGTCTTGTGCACGCGGTGCCCGGAGACCGTGAACCAGTAGTCGATGCTGCCCAGCGGGCTCAGCACCTCCCCGGCGATGCCGGTCTCCTCCTCGATCTCGCGGATCGCGGCTTCCTCGTTCGTCTCCTCGCCCTCGGGGTGGCCCTTGGGCAGGCACCACTCGAGGCGTCCGCCCCGGTTGATCCGGGCGATGATGGCCACCGGGTGGGAGGGCGTGGCGAGGTCGACGACGATCCCCCCGGCGGAGACTTCCTCGACCGTGGGCAGCGCGGCGGCCGGCGCGGTGGGCCGCTTCTTCGGTGCGCTGGGGACGGGGAAAGCCATGTCTCCTACCTTGCCACAATCCTCCCGGCTCCCGCCCGAGCACCGGAGGGCCCGCGCAGGGGCCCCTCGGTGCGCCGGTGCACCCGTCCGCGACCGGGCCCGCGGCCCGGTTCCCGGCCCGCCAGGGTCCCGCCCGGACGGGCCGGCGGTCCCGGGTCTGGAACAATGGGCGGCACCATGACGCAGCTCCCCGACATCGACGCGATCCATCCCGCCGCCCTCGACCTGGGGCGGCGGTTCGCCGACGCCGGCCACGAGCTCTCGCTCGTGGGCGGGCCCGTGCGCGACCTCTTCCTCGGCCGGCCCGCCCTGGACCTGGACTTCACCACCGACGCCACGCCCGACCAGACCCTCGGCGTGGTCGCGGGCTGGGCCGACGCGGTGTGGGAGATCGGCCGGGACTTCGGGACCATCGGGATGCGCCGGGGCGACGTGCAGCTCGAGGTCACCACCTACCGGGCCGAGGCGTACGACGCGGACTCCCGCAAACCGCAGGTGGCCTTCGGCACCTCCCTGGACGACGACCTGTTCCGCCGGGACTTCACGATCAACGCGATGGCGCTGCGACTGCCCGGGCTCGAGCTCGTCGACCCGCACGGCGGGGTCAAGGACCTGCACGCCCGGGTGCTGCGCACCCCCGGCGCCCCGGAGGACTCGTTCTCGGACGACCCCCTGCGGATGATGCGCGCCGCCCGCTTCGCCTCCCAGCTCGACGTCGAGGTGGCCCCGGAGGTGCGCGCGGCCATGACCGACATGGCGGAGCGGATCGCGATCGTCTCGGCCGAGCGCGTCCGGGACGAGCTCGTCAAGCTGATCTGCGGGCGCCGGCCCCGGCAGGGGGTCGATCTCCTCGTGGGGACGGGGCTCGCCGCGGTCGTGCTGCCCGAGGTGCCCGCCCTGCAGCTCGAGACGGACGAGCACCACCGGCACAAGGACGTCTACCAGCACTCCCTCACCGTCCTCGAGCAGGCGGCGGAGCTCGAGTCCGGCCCGGACGGTCCCGTGCCCGCGCCCGACTTCGCCCTGCGCTTCGCGGCCCTCATGCACGACGTCGGCAAGCCCGCGACCCGCCGCTTCGGGGCCGACGGCGCGGTGAGTTTCCGCCACCACGAGGTGGTGGGCGCCAAGCTCACCGCGAAGCGGATGCGGGCGCTGCGCTTCGACAACGACACGATCCGCACCGTGAGCCGGCTGGTGGAGCTGCACATGCGCTTCTACGGCTACGGGGACGCCGGGTGGACCGACTCCGCCGTGCGCCGCTACGTCCGGGACGCGGGGGAGTGCCTCGAGCGGCTGCACCGGCTCACGCGGGCGGACGTGACCTCCCGGAACCGGCGGAAGGTGGCGCGGCTGTCCGCCGCCTACGACGACCTGGAGCAGCGCATCACCGAGCTCTCCGCGCGGGAGGAGCTCGACGCGGTGCGGCCCGAGCTGGACGGTCAGCAGATCATGGCCGTGCTCGGCGTCCCCCCGGGTCCCGTGGTCGGGCAGGCCTACCGGTTCCTGCTGGACCTGCGTCTCGACGAGGGGGAGCTGGGCCCCGAGGAGGCGGAGCGGCGGCTGCGGGCCTGGGCGGCGGACACTCTGTGAGCACCCGGGCGGAGTCCGTCCCGGACGCCCCCCGCACCGCCCCGGACCCGGGGCGGCACCCCGCGCTGCGGATCGGCCCGAGGACGCCGGCCGGGTTCGCGCTCTGCGCCGCGCTGCTGGAGCACCCGGTGCCGCAGACGGGCGCCACCGGCGGCCTGGCGTCCGGTGCTGCGGCGACGACCGACGGACATGTCGGTCAAGGCATATACCGCGGCCTCCATGCCCTGCTTCCGGAGGGCGTCCGGGGCGACGTCGCCCTGCACCCGGTGGCGGTGGCCTCTCCGGGGGCCCGGGTCGCGGCGGACGCGCTGCGCGGACGGCGGTGGACCGGATGAGCCGGCTGGGCGGGCGCCTCGGCGGACACGGGCTGCAGCTGGCCGGCCTGTGCCTCTACACGGTCATGGTGGCCTACCTGCTGCGGCTGCCCTGCCGGGTGCCCGGTGGGGCGGCCGCCGAGCAGCTCCCCGCGCTGTGCGCCACCGAGGTGACCCCGGCGGCCACGGCCGGGACGCTGGACGGGTTCTTCACGGGAGGCCCCGCCGGGGACCAGCCCGCCCTGGTCGGGATGATCACCACGGTGCTCGGGTGGATCGCGGCCCGGCTCTCCGCGCTGCTCGGCACGGACGTGGGCGGCGGCGTGTTCGCGAACCTGTCCGTGGTGCTGCTGGCCCTCCTGTGGCTGGCCACGGTCGCCGTGGTCTCCGGGCTCTCCGGCCGCCGCCGGGCCGACGCCTTCGTCCTGGCCCTGGCCCCGGTGGCGGCGCTGGTGGGCTTCACCACGTGGGACCTGTGGGCGGTGCTGCTCATGGTGCTGGCGCTGCTCCTCCACGTGCGCGGCCGCCCGGGACCGGCCGGGGTGTTCCTCGGCCTGGGGGCGTCCGTGGCGCTGTTCCCCCTGGTGGTCCTGCTGGCCGTGCTGTTCCTCGCCGCCCGGTACCGCCAGTTCCGGGACTTCGCGGTGGTCCTGGCCGGGACCCTGGCCGCCTGGCTGCTGGTCAACGGCCCGTTCATGATCGCGGCGTGGGAGCAGTGGCTCGGCCGGTTCCGGGCGGCGGCCGACCGCCCGGTGGCAGGCTCCTCCCTGTGGAGCGTCTGGGGCCGTGCGGACGCCGTGCCCGGGGCGGCGGAGACCGGGCAGCACGTGGTCCTGGCCCTCGTGCTCGGCTGCGCGGCGGTGCTGGTGCTCACGCTGCTCACCCGCCAGGAGCCCAGCGTCGTCCAGGTCGCGTTCCTGCTGCTCACCGTGCTGGTGCTCACCGGCCCGGGCTACTCGCTGGTCCACGCGCTGTGGCTCGCCCCGCTGGTGGTGCTCAGCCGGCGCAACTGGATCGAGTTCGCGGCCTGGCAGCTCGTCGAGGTGCTGTGGTGGACCACGCTGGTGCTGCCGGAGGCGGCGTGGCCGGTGCTGCCGTGGACCGGCCGCACCGGCTGGGACGCCCAGGACCTGCTGGCAGCCGTGCGGGTGCTGTTCCTGGTCTGGTTCCTGGTCGTGGTGGCCGTCGACGTCCTGCGCGGACGCCGGGCGATGCAGATCGGCGTTCCCGAGGCGGAGTGAACGCCGGCGCCTCCTCCGCCGGAAGAGGGAGACCGGGTCCGCGGAGGGCCGCCGAGCTCATCCTTCCGAGGGTCCCGGACGGTGTCCCGGGTCCCGTAGGTTGAGGGTGGACCGCAATGACGAGTGCTCGGGAGGAGCGCCGGTGATCGAGATCGAGAACCTGACGAAGACCTACGGTGGCAAGACGGCGGTGGACGACGTCAGCTTCACCGTCCGTCCGGGCCGGGTCACGGGGTTCCTGGGGCCCAACGGCGCCGGCAAGTCGACCACCATGCGCCTGCTGGTGGGCCTGGAGTCGGCCACGAGCGGGCACGCCCGCGTCAACGGCCGCCCGTACGCCGAGCACCGCGCCCCGCTCTCGGAGGTCGGCGTGCTCCTCGACGCCAAGGCCGTCCACCCCCGGCGCACGGCCCGGGCCCACCTGGCCGCGCTCGCCGCGACCCACGGCATCCCCCGCTCCCGCGTCCAGGAGGTCGTGGACCTCACCGGGCTCGGCGCTGCGGCGGACAAGCGGGTGGGCGGCTTCTCCCTGGGCATGGGCCAGCGGCTGGGCATCGCCGCGGCCCTGATCGGCGACCCGCACACCGTGGTCCTCGACGAGCCCGTCAACGGCCTCGACCCCGAGGGCGTCGTGTGGGTGCGCCACCTCGCCCGGTATCTCGCCGCGGAGGGCCGCACCGTCTTCCTCTCCTCCCACCTGATGTCGGAGATGGCCCAGACGGCCGACCACCTCGTGGTGATCGGCCGCGGCCGGATCCTCGCCGACGCGCCCATCGGGGAGCTCCTGGCCGGGGAGCGCACCCGCACCCGCGTGCGCACCACCGACCGCGAGGCCCTGCGCCGGGCCCTGCGGGAGGAGCACGCCGAGATCACGGAGTTCGACGACGACGGGGCCCTGGTCACCGGGCCCGCGCCGCGGCGGATCGCCGAGGCCGCCCTGTCCGCCGGGGTGCTGCTCTACGAGCTCACCCCGCAGACCGACACCCTCGAGGACGTCTACATGGCCATGACGCAGGACGAGGTCGAGTACCGCTCCGGCGGCGCCCCCGTCGAGACCACCCGGGCGCCCTGGGCGGGCCCCGCCGCACGAACCGGAGACCGAGCATGAGCACCAGCACCTCGACCGCGCCCCACCCGGAGACCACCACCCCCGGACCCACCGGGCACGCCGGCCCCGCGTTCGACGCCCGGCTGGGCTTCGGCCGGGTCCTGCGCTCGGAGTGGATCAAGTTCCGCTCCCTGCGCTCCCACTGGATCCTGCTCGCCGTCGCCCTCCTGCTGTCGCTGGGCTTCGGGGCGCTGAGCGCCTGGAGCACCACGTCCCTGCAGAGCTTCAACGATCAGGCCGCGCAGGAGCAGTTCGACGCCACGCTGGACGGCCGCTCCCCGGAGGAGCTCGGGCTCACCGAGGAGGAAGTCCAGCAGCAGCGGGACGCGATCGTCGCCGAGTCCGACCAGCAGCTCGCCGAGCAGTCCGGCGTCGCCCTGCCGGAGGGAATGGGCTTCAGCGAGTACCTGGCCATGACCAGCGCCAACGGCGGCCTGCAGCTGGTCATGCTGCTCCTGGGCGCGCTGGCCGTGCTGTTCATCGGCTCCGAGTACTCCACCGGCGCCGTCCGCACCACCATGACGGCAGTGCCGCGGCGCACCCCGGTGATGCTCGCCAAGACGGTGGTGCTCTCCGTGGTCGCGTTCCTCTTCGGCGTGCTCAGCGCGTTCCTGTGCCACCTGCTGGTCCAGCCGATCCTGGCCGGCGGGGACCTGGGATACGACGTGTGGCAGGAGGCGATCCTGCTCAACATCCTCGCCGTGGGCCTGTTCTACATGATCACCGCGTGGCTGGGCTTCGGACTGGGCGCCCTGCTGAAGTCCACCACGTGGGGGATCGTGGTGCTCGTGGTGCTGCTGCTGGTCCTGGAGTTCGTCCTCTTCGCCCTGTCCTTCGAGTGGCTCGAGGACGCCAAGCCCTACTCCCCGGGGGCGGCGAGCACCCAGCTGACCACGGTGTACCAGCCTTCGGACGCCGTGCTCAACCACGTGGAGTCCGGTCTGGTCTACGGCGCCTGGGGTCTGCTCGTCGTGCTCGCCGGGATCCTCGTGACGAAGAAACGCGCACTGTAGTCCTCCTCCGCCCACCGCCGCGGCGCCGGATCTACGATGTGAGCCGGTGGGCCGCCGCGCGGCCCGGAGCACCGGCGCGCGCCGGACGAGCTGGCGTCGGACGGGGAGGCTGCGGTGACGGTGCCACGGGAACGGGAGCCCGGCGCGGTCCTCACCGCCGAGGACGCCCACGGGCTGCGCCGGACGCTGCTGACCTGGCTGGCGGCGGTCGTGGTCCTGGTCACCGGGCTGAGCTCGGCGTTCAACTGGTTCTTCGTGGACCGCGCCCCCCAGGACCCCGTGCACACCTGGCTGGCCGGCCTCGAGGACGGGCGCTCGCGGCAGCTGCTGTCCCGGGCGGAGGCCGTGGTCGCGGATCCCACGCTCAACATCTTCGCCAACCGGGTCTACCGCAACGCGGCCGGGCGGATCAGCGGCCACGAGGTGCTGCGCGTGGACGTGCAGGGCGACCGTGCCGAGATCCGGGCGCGCGTGTGGTGGGACGGGCCCGGGGGCGGGGAGCGCGTCCGGGAGGAGGTGCACACCTACGGCGTGCACCGGGTGGAGCGCAGCGGTCCCTTCAACGACCACTGGGAGCTGGACTCCCCGGACGTGGCGCCCCTGGCCGTCCACCTCCCGGCACCCCTGGACGAGATCTCCGTCAACGGGGAGAGCATCCGCCCGGACCCGGACGAGCGCGTGCCGGACCCCACCGGCCCCGGGGGCGCGTGGCGCTTCGAGGCCCTGCCCGGGGACTACGCGATCGGGCTGCCCGGCAACTCCTACTACCGGGTGCCCGTGCCCCTGCCCCCGGTGCGGGTGGCCTTCCGCGATCCGCGCCCGGCGTCCGTGGACCTGCGGATCGAGCCCTCCCCGCGGATGTGGCAGGAGACCGAGGAGCGGATCACCCAGTGGCTGCGCACCTGCATGGCCTCGGAGGAGCTCGCCCCCGAGGGCTGTCCGGCCTCGACGCGCCGCACCGGCCCGGGGGAGTCCCCGGACGCCGCCGCGGGTCTTCCCGACGGGGACGAGGCGGCGGGCCCGGGAATCACCGACGTCCGCTGGCGGCTCGTCTCCCGGCCCGCCCTGGTGCTGGTCGGCTCGCCGGAGGACCCCCTGCGCTGGGTCGCGGACCCGTACCGGCCCGCCGAGGCGCGGCTGAGCTACCTGCAGGACGGCGAGCCGGTCACGGAGCGCGTGGAGTTCCCGGTGCTCGCCACCGTGCGCTCCACCGGGCAGAGCGCGGAGATCAGCGTGGGCCTGGAGTAGCCGCGGGCCCGACCGGCTCCGGTGTGCCCGCCCGGGGCCGCCGACGGCGTCCCGGCGCGCGGCCGCCGAGCGCCCCGCCCCCGGGGAGTCCGCCCGCGAGCATCCCGCTGCGGAGCATCCGGCTGCGGAGCACCCGTTCGGCCAGGAGCCAGTAGGCCACGCCCGCGGCGAGCGAGGCGACCACGGCCAGGACCGGGTGCACCGGCAGAAGCACGGGATAGACCAGCCAGTGCGTCAGGTAGATGTACAGGGACGCCGCGGCCAGCCGGCCGGTCAGGCGCCGCAGCCCCGCCGGCACGGGCAGCGTCGGCGCCCACAGGAGCAGGAGGATGCCCACGGCGAGCGTGCCCTCCCGCAGCGCGCTGTCGAAGTACCCGGGGATGCTCAGCACCGTGAGGGCCGACACCAGGCACCGCTGCAGCGTGGTCCGGGACCGGGCGGCCGCCCAGCCGAGGGCGAAGATCCAGAACACCGGGGCCGGTTTGGGCAGGCCGGGGTCCACCAGGTCGTAGCGGCTGAGCAGCCCCACGCCGAGCAGGAGCAGCGGGAAGACGAACGGGAGGCGTCGTTCGGCCCGGTCGGCCCAGGGCAGCGCCATGAGGGCCGTGACGGCCACCAGGACGTAGACGAGCATCTCGACGAACCAGAAGTGCCACTGGCTCGTCAGCTCCTGCGGGCCCACGATCCCGTTGAGCAGCACCACGTTGGCCGCCGTGTAGTCGTCGGTGAGCAGGTGGGCCACGGCGATGAAGGCCACGGAGGGGACCACGATGCGGCCCAGGCTGCGCACGTGGCGCCGCAGCCGGGGCAGGCGCCGCCCGGTGAGCTGGAACCGGGCGAAGTTGTAGCCGGCCACCGCGAACAGCAGGTGGGCGGTCTGGAACGTGAACAGCTCCACGTGGGTGCAGACGATGCACACGATCGCGACCGCCCGGAGGACGATGCCGGTCTCCAGGAACGACACCAGGCGCCGCCGGGGCCGGGCCGGCCGGGGGACCAGGTCCCGGACGGGCGTGACGTGCCAGTCCGGCGGCAGGTGCCCGAGGGCCTGCTCCAGCCGGACCGAGGCCGCCACGTAGGACAGCGAGTCGCCCTCGAGGGAGACGAACGTGTCGTCGTCGCCGGCGTCGGGGCGGTCCAGCACCTCCGCGAAGATCCGCTTGACGTCCTGCGGTCCCTGCGCCGCGCCCTCCGCGGGCGGGGCCGGAACGGTCCGGGGGGCGGCGAGCGCGGCGACGGCCGGGTAGTCCACCTTCCCGGTGGCCAGGCGGGGCAGCCGTTCCACGGCGTGCACCGCGACGGCGGTGCGGGGCAGCCCCACGCTCTGGGCGAGGACCTTGCCCAGCAGCCGCGGTTCGTGGTCGCCCTCGACGGCGACCACGAGGCCTTCGTCCGAGCCCGGACCCGAGCCGGCGGCCGCCGCCGTCACGCCGAGCTCGGCGAGGGTGCGCTCGACCTGCCCGAGGTCCACGCGCAGGCCCACGATCTTCACGAAGCGGCTGCGCCGCCCCACGACCTCGTACAGCCCGTCGGGGTGCCGGCGGGCCAGGTCGCCGGTGCGCAGCTCCTCGACGGTGCGCCCGGCGGCGAGGTCGGCCGGGCGCTCGGCGTAGCCGAGCATGACGTTGGGACCGGTGTAGACGAGCTCGCCGTCGGCCAGGCCCTCCACCGGTTCGAGGCGGAAGGCCCCGCCGGGCACGGGGACGCCGATGCACCCGGGGCGCTCGGCCGCCAGGTCCGGGGGCAGATAGGCCATCCGGGCGGTGGCCTCCGTGGCCCCGTACATGACGAACAGGTCCCAGCCGCGGCGCCGGCCGAGTTCGGCGTAGTGGCGGACCTTCTCGGGGGCCAGCCGCCCGCCGGCCTGGGTGACGCAGCGCAGCCGGGGCAGGTCCATCTCGGCGAAGCCCACGCGCTCCAGCAGCTCGAAGGTGTAGGGCACCGCGGCGAAGGACGTCGCCCCGTGCTCGCGGAACAGCTCCCAGAAGCAGGGGTCGACCACCGACAGGTCGGTCAGCACGAGCCCGGCCCCGCGCAGCAGGTGGCTGTTGATCACCGACAGCCCGTAGCAGTAGGACATCGGCAGCGTGGTCGCGGCGCGGTCGCCGGGACCGATGGCCAGGTACTCGGCGATCGCCTCGGCGTTGGCGGCCAGGTTCTCGTGCGAGAGGCGCACGAGCTTCGGGGAGCCGGTCGAGCCGGAGGTGCTCAGCAGCAGCGCCAGATCGGGGTGCAGGTCGTGGCAGGTGCCGCGGCGCCGTTCCTCCACCACGGGGGAGCCGTCCCCGGACCGGAGCACGACGTCGGGGTCGTAGGCGGCCACGAGGGAGGCCAGGGCCTCCGGCTTGTCCGCCGGGACCAGCAGCAGGGGGTGGCCCGCGCTGAGGGCGGCGAGATAGGCGACGAGGGAGTCGAGGTCGTTGGCCGCGGCCAGGACCGCCAGCCGGCGTCCTCCGCCCAGGCGGGCGGCGACGGCGTCGACGCGCTCGGCCAGGTCCCGGTAGCTCAGCGTCCCGTCCCGGGTGAGGACGGCAGGACGGTCCCCGTGCCGGGCGAGCCCGGCCACGAAGGGGATGCGGGCCAGATCCGGTTGCGTGGTCACTGCGCCACCTTAGAAGAATCGATTAGCGAAGAAAAGTCTTGTCCAATTCGTCCGACATGGGTGAACGCCCCACCGGTGCCCCCGACCGGGTCCGCGGCGGAGCGGTGACCGCCCGGTCGTCGACCAGCAGCGTCGGGGTGGTGCCCGCGGTCACCGTCACGGCGACGGGGGTCCCCACGGGGTGGCGGACGTTGTGGGGCTGCCAGGAGCGCAGCGTCCGGCCCGAGGCCAGGCGCACGTGGTGGAGCACGAACGCGCCGTGGTACTCGACCGCCGACACCCGTGCGGGGGAGCCCGGGTCCGGGCGCAGGGCCACCTCGTGCGGGCGCAGCACCACGTCCACCGCCACGTCGCTGTCGGCCCAGCCCGGGACCGTGGAGACGATGCCGATCTCGCAGGTCAGCAGCGCCCGGTGCACCCGCGCCGGGAGGAAGTCCGCGTCGCCCATGAACGAGGCGACGAACCGGGTGCTGGGCTGCTCGAAGACCTTCTCCGGGGTGTCGGCCTGCTCGATCACCCCGTCGTGCATGACCACCACGCGGTGGCCCACGGAGAGGGCCTCCGTCTGGTCGTGGGTGACCAGCACCGCGGTGGTGCCGGTCTCGCGCAGCGTGGCCGTGGTGTCGCGGCGCACCTGGGCGCGGAGGGACTCGTCGAGGCTCGAGAACGGCTCGTCGAGCAGGACGACGGCCGGCCGGGGCGCCAGCGCCCGGGCCAGGGCCACGCGCTGCTGCTCGCCCCCGGAGAGCTCGTGCGGGTAGCGGTCGGCGAGGTGGCTCAGCCGCACGAGCTCGAGGACCTCCCCGACCCGGGCCCGGCGCTCGGCCCGCGGGGACCGGTCCAGCCCGAACGCGACGTTCTTCGCGACCGTCAGGTGCGGGAACAGGGCGTGGTCCTGGAAGACCAGGCCGACCCGGCGGTGCTCGGGCTCCTGGAACCGGCGCCCGTCCGCCACCACCTCCCCCGCGATGCGGATCGTCCCCTCGTCGGGCCGTTCGAGCCCGGCCACGAGCCGCAGCGTCGTGGACTTCCCGCAGCCGGAGGGCCCGATCAGCGTCACCAGCTCCCCGGGCGCCACCGTCAGGTCCAGGGCGCTCGCGCCGACGGAGTCCCCGTAGTGCTTGCTGACCCGGTCGAGGACCAGGGCGGGGGGCGCCTGCTCGGCGCGGGGTGCGCGGTCCGCGCTCACGGTCTGCACGGTCATCGGCCCACCTTTCCGTGGTGCTCGGCCCGGCGCGTCTGCCGGACCAGGACGAACACGGGCACGACCGCGGCCGCCACGATCACCAGCGCCGGCAGGGCCGCCCGTTCCCAGAAGTTCTCGCGGGCGAGCTCGTAGACCCACACGGACGTGGTGGTGAACCCGAACGGGCGCAGCAGCAGCACGATGGGCAGCTCCTTGACCGCGTCGATGAGCACGAGCACCAGGGCCACCGCCACGCCGGGGCGGGCCAGGGGCAGGTGCACCCGGGCCATGACCCGCAGCGGGGAGGCGCCCAGGCTGAGCGCGGAGGAGGTGATCGTCGGGGAGATCTTGCCCAGGCTCGCGTCCACGGCCTGGTAGGCCGGGGCGAGGAAGCGGATCACGTACGCGTAGAGGATCCCCAGGACCGAGCCCGTCACCAGCAGCCCGGTGCCGCCCGGGACGCCCGCGCGTTCCAGGGCGGTGTCGAGCCCGGCGAAGGCGATGAGGACGCCGATGCCCACCACCGCGCCCGGGACGGCGTAGCCGAACGTCGTGAGCTGGGCCGCGGAGGCCGCCAGCCGCCCGCCGCTCATCCGCACGCCGTGCGCGATCGCCAGGGAGAGCACCACGCAGGCCGCGGCCGCGATCGCCGCGACCACGAGGCTGTTGGTCAGGTGGTCCGCGAAGCGGGGGTCGGTCAGGGTGGCGGGATCGCCGAGCACCTCGCCGAGGGCCCACGCGAGCAGCTGGAGGACGGGCAGGAGGAAGCCCGCGGACAGGGCGGCGACGCCGAGGAGCGCGGCGCCCCAGGCCCGCCACCCGGAGAGCCGCTCCGGCTGCAGCCCCTGGCCGCGGCCGCCCCGCTGGTGGAACCGGGCCCGGCCGCGGAGCAGGCGCTCGCCGGCCAGGACGGCCACCGCGAAGAGCAGCACGAGCACGGCCAGCTGGGTCGCCGCGTGGAAGTCGAAGCTGCCCTTCCACACCAGGTAGACCCCCACCGAGACCGTCTGCACGTTGAAGTACTGCACGGTGGCGAAGTCGGTGAGCGTCTCCATCATCACCAGGGCCAGTCCGGCCGCCAGGGAGGGGCGGGCCAGGGGCAGCAGGACGCGGCGCAGCGCCCGGCCCCGGCCGGCGCCCAGCGTCCGCGCCGCGTCGTGGGTGCCCGCCGTCTGCTCGACCAGCGCAGCCCGCGCCAGGAGGTAGACGTAGGGGTAGAGGGTCAGGGTCATCACCAGGATCGCGGCGGGCAGCGAGCGCACTTCGGGCATCCACACGTCCGTGCCCAGCACCGCCCGCAGGGCGGACTGCACCGGCCCGGAGACGTCGAAGGTGGACAGGAAGACGAAGCCGAGGATGTAGGCCGGCATGGCCAGCGGCAGGACCAGCAGCCACACCAGGACGTCGCGCAGCGGGAAGCGGTAGGCGGTGACCAGCCACGCCAGCCCCCCGCCCACGACCAGCGTCCCGGCCCCGACGCCGAGCATGAGCGTCAGGGTGGTGAGCACCATCCGGCCGAGCCCGCGCGGCGGGCTGCCCTCGCCCAGGCTGCCGAGGCCGTCGGCCACCACGGCCAGGACGGGGGTCGCGACGAGGACCGCGACGAGGACGACGAGGGCCGTCCACCACGGACGGCCCGTGCCCGCGCCCCGGCGCGGGCGCGGGACGGGGGGCCGGGCCTCGGCGAGGACGGCCGTCTCGGTCACCGGTATCCGGCCTCGGCCAGCAGATCGACCGCCTCGGCGTTGAGGTCCCCGTAGGCCTCCGCGTTGAGCGGCATGCGCTCGAACTCCCCGAAGGCGGCGATCGTCGGCTCGGGCTCCACGGCGGGGTTGACGGGGAACTCGTGGTTGGCGTCGACGAACGCGTTCTGGCCGTCGGTGGCCAGCCACTCGATGAGCCGCTGCGCGTCCTCGGCGTTGTCGGCCCCGTCGACCACGCCCGCCCCGGAGATGTTCACATGGGTGCCGGCGCCGTCCTGGCTGGCCCAGAACAGGTCGACGTTCAGCTCCGGGTTCTCCTCGAGGGTGCGGGCCAGGTAGTAGTGGTTGTTGATCCCCACGTCGCAGGTGCCGGCGTCGATCGACTCGAGCAGCAGGACGTCGTTGCTCATGATCTCCACGTCGTTGGCCACCCAGCCCTCCACGATCTCCAGGGCCTTCTCCCGGCCGTGCAGGTCGATCAGGCTCGCGACCAGGGACTGGGTGTAGGCGGAGGTGGCGTCCCGCATGCACAGCCGCCCCTTCCACTTCGGGTCGGCCAGCCCGGCGTAGCTCTCCTGGGTGTCGAACTCGGCGGGGTCGACGTTGTCCGGGTTGTAGGTGAGCGTGCGCGCCCGCATCGCCAGGCCGAACCAGCGGTCCTGGGGGTCCCGGAGGTCCTCGGGCACCGCCTCGTCCAGGGCGGGGGAGGAAATCGCGGCGAGCTCGTCCTGCCGGGCGGCGTTCCAGAGGTTGCCCGCGTCGACGGTCATGAACACGTCCGCCGGGGTGTCGTCGCCCTCGGCCTTGAGCCGCTCGAGGAGCTCGGCGTCGTCGCCGCTGATGAACTCCACCGTGATCCCGGTCTCGTCCGTGAACTGGCCGAACGCGCCCTCGAGGTCGTAGTGCCGTGCCGAGTAGATCTGCAGGTCGGCGGGCTGCTCGCCCAGGCCGAGGGTGCCGCAGCCCGTGACGACCGCCGTCATCGCGGTCAGGATGCCGGTGGTGACGTACAGGGGGCGACGGCGCATCGGGGCCTCTTCCTCGGGTGCGGCGATCCGGGAGACCGCACGACGATCATTTGACAAGAAAAGCGTAGCCTAATCGGAATACCCCCGTGCCGCGGCCGGTCCCGCGGGGACCCCGCCACCGACCCGACAGGAGCACCCGTGCCGCAGGATGACTCGATCGCCGTCCGCCACGCCCCGGACCGGCACCGCTACGAGCTGCTCGACGGCGGCACGGTCGTCGGGGAGGCCCACTACCGCCCCTTCGGCACCCCGGCCGGACCCCAGCGGATCTTCTTCCACACCACGGTGGACGACGACCGGGAGGGTGAGGGCCTGGGCAGCCGGCTGGCCGCCGCCGCGCTCGAGGACACCGTGGCCGCAGGGCTGACGATCGTGCCCGTGTGCCCGTTCATCGCGGCCTGGCTGCGCGGGCGCGAGGAGTTCGCCGGGCACGTGGGGCCGGTGCGGCCCGGGCACCTCGCGGCGGTCCGCCGCCCGGAATAGCGCTCACCGGCCGGTCGTTGTGCTGGTCGAGGCCGTCCTCCGGACGGTCCCCCGACATCCCCGTCCGCCCCGACGGCCCGCCCCGAAAGGACTCCCGTGGCTCCCGAGCCCGAGTACTACCGCCCCGTTCCGCTGAACGACGATCCCGGCCGCGCGGGGTACCGCGGCGCGCCCTACGGCCAGCCGTTCGGGACCGGTCACCAGGTGCCCACCGGGTATTCCCGCGCGCCGTACGGGCAGCCGTACGGGAGCGGGCACGGCGTGCCCGGCGGGGCGCCCGTGGTGAACGTGGTGGGCGGCAAGTCCCTGCTCCTGGCCTACGTCCTGTGGTTCTTCCTGGGCTCGCTGGGAGTGCACAAGTTCTACCTCCGCCAGCCCGTCTGGGGCCTGATCTACCTGTTCCTGGGCGGTCTGGGCTGGAGCACGGTGGGCATCGGCATCGGCCTGCTGTTCCTCGTGCCGTGGGGGCTGCTGATGTTCCTGGACATCTTCACCATGCCGTTCCGCACCGCCTTCGTGAACGCCTCGATCGCCCGGAGCGCCTACCGCCGGTGAGCGTCCCGCCGGGCGCCGGTGCCCCCGGGCCGGGCGCCCCGTTCGGCGCGGAGCCGCGGATGTAGTAGTGTTGTGAGGTCTGTGTGCCCGCCGCCCGACGTGCGGCGCCGGCGCGCGGACGACGCTACAGAACCTCCTGCTGCGGAAGGACCGCAGCCGCTCAGCCCGAAGGAGGTGGGTTCGAACATGCGTGAATACGAACTGATGGTGATCATCAACCCCGAGGTCGAGGATCGTGCCGTGGAGCCGACTCTCAAGAAGTTCCTCGAGGTCGTCACCAAGGACAACGGCACCGTCGACAACGTCGACATCTGGGGCCGCCGTCGCCTCGCCTACGAGATCCAGAAGAAGTCCGAGGGCATCTACGCCGTGGTCCGCTTCACCGCGACCCCGCAGACTGCCCAGGAGCTCGACCGTGTGCTGAACCTCAACGAGGCGATCATGCGCACCAAGATCATCC